>CAOKPF010000012.1 GCA_948470565.1 uncultured Clostridium sp. | reverse complement strand
TTTATTTGATTTTTTCTTTCATTTTTTATATCTTTTTATATGCAAATCTACAATTTATATTATAAAAAAATTAGCTAGTTTACTTAATATAAGTAATGAATTAATTTTATATGGATTTTTAATGGTTTGATATTTGCAGTATTATTTGGAATTTTTATGCCAATATATTATGGTGTAATATGAGAGAATAACTTATGCAATAGATGTGTTAAATAATTTTAATAGTAAATGAAATTAATAGAAAATATTATTTGAATTTAGGAATATAATCAATTATGGTTATTTCCTTTTTTCTGTTTAAAATTGTATAAAATCTTGGAAAATTATTTACAAATAAATGAAAGTATGGAAAGGTAAATTTACTAAAAATGAAGAAATTTATCAAAATTATTTAATTGAAAAATATGATACAAATGATTTATTTAAGAAAAGTGATAATGAAAGTATAAATAATTTACAGCATCATGATTTAACAGAATATAAGGAAAATGGAGAATATATAAAAGGTAGATATAATAATAAATAAAATATATAAAATATAAAATCATAATATTCAGAGTAAAGGAATGCTTGATAAATCTTGTTTATATATTTCTGATTATATTGAAAGAAACAAAGATACATATTATGATATGCTTACAAGAGTAAGAACACATGATGATATGATTAGTTGGATTAAATTTTTCTTAGAGGCGGTTATAGAAACATCAAAAACGGCAAAGGAAAAATTTAGAAAGGTTGTGGAATTAACTATGGAAACGGACAAAGTTATAATAAATCTACCTGTTAAAACAGAAAATGCGAAGAAAGTAATTGATGTTATGTATAATGAACCAATAATAAATAGAAAAAAATTAATGGAAATAACTAATATAAAACCATCAACATTAAAAGATACAGTAAATGTTTTATTAGAAAATAGTATAATAGTAGAAATAACGGGATATAGCAGAAATCAAGTATTTGCTTTTCAGAATTATATAGACTTATTTTTAAAATAAAATTTATAGGACGAAAAATTAGAAAAATTCGTCCTATGGATTTTTTAATCTCTTCGGGTTTAATTCCCCGACGCTTGCGTCGTAACAAACTAGGCAAACATTACGAAGTTTTGTTTGCTGGGGCGAATACCCCGCTCTCGAAGAGAGGCAAACATCTTTTCTAGATGTTTGAGGGCTTGCCCCGGGGAAGTTTATTATGAAAATTTATATAGTAAATAAAATTTTTAAAGGTGAACTTTAAAGGCAAAAAATTGGTATTAATATATTATTTATTTACATCTTAAAATATATAAGTAAATGCAAATTAAGATATTTAGGTGTTGTATAAGAAATTCCAATGACAATATAAAGTATTTACTTTACTATATATTGACACGAGCTTAATCAATATATTTCAAATCAAATAATGGTAAACTATATACATTTTTCAGCTATTTCAGGTAGTATAATTTACTTTCTTTTTAGGATTACATATTGAGAATTATCATTTAAATATACTTTATCGACATAAATACAGTTTTATATTTTTTATTCGAAAGTTCTGTATTTCATATTTCGACAAATGTTGCTCTTTTTATTTTGCATTCTACAATTAAATTATCTATTAAAAAATTAAAATAATAGTGGCAAAGTATTGGCTAAGTTTTGGCGAAGTAAATTTTACAAAAAATATATGGAATAATTTTAATAGTAAAAAAGATGTTTAACTTTAGCAATAGTTGTACTAAATTATGTCTTTTTTTTAACATTTCAAATTAATTCAAATTATATACATATAATATAATTATGATAAGAGTTAGAAAAAGTAATAATAATAGTAAAAAGTATATAATATGTAGCATTATAATTTTCTTAATTACTTTTTTGTATTCATGTTTTAGCAATTCAAAATTATATTGGGATTCACTAAAATATTGGAATTATTCAGATAAATTTTTGGATAACTTTGGACACTTTAGTGTTTTTAATTATAATGATAATATAAGAGGATATTTATTTCCATTTATAATTTATGTTATAAAAAAATTATCTAGTTTGTTTAATATAAGTAATGCACTAATTTTATTATGGATTTTTAATGGTTTGATATTTGCAGTATTATTTGGAATTTATATACCAAAAATATTTTCAAAGCTTTTTAATAGAGATATAGGCTTTGTTAGTATTTTATTATATTTTAGCATTATAATTATATTTTGGAGAGGATATTTTGGCTTTCCTTTATCTGATTTTCCATCATTATTATGTGCTGTTATATCATATTATAGTGTGTTAAAAATATCAAAAGACAATAAAAGTATAAAAAATTATATTTTTGTATTTATATCTGCAATATCACTAGGTGCAAGTATAAATATAAGACCATCATATAATATAATTATACCAGTTATATGTATTTATCTGATATGTAAGTTAAAAAGAGAAAAAAATATAAAGAATTGGAAATATGCTATTATTTATACTAGTATATTTATTTTAGGTTTTGTAGTAATATTATTTCCACAAATAGTAATAAATAAAAAGAATAATAATGTGATTAGTCCTTTTGTTATTACTAAAACTGATAATGGAACTGATCTTTTTTCTACTCAATTAGTATGGGGAATTCAGAATCAAAAGTATGAAACTTATGTAGGAAATCAGGAAAATATAGATGCAACATTATTTTTTAGAGATAATAGGGGAGAAAAAATTATACAACAAGAAAATATAACTAAGTTAGATATAGTTAGCTATATTAAACTAGTATTAAAATATCCTTTTAGTTTTGGAGGTATATACTTTAGACATATATTCAATGCTTTGGATATAAAATACCCTAAACTTTATATAGATGATATATATTCTGTAAATGTATTATTTTCATTATTAAATTATACAATTATATATATTTTCATAGTTACATTTTGTAAGATGATAAAGATAAAAGAATATAAAAATTTTGATTTTATATTTTTAACTTTAATGATACTATTTAGCGTAGCTATTTCAATACCTACGGCAATAGAAGTAAGATTTATGCTACCATTACAAGTATTTATTTATGCAGTAATATTGTATTCTGGTATAAATAATAAATTTTTTAATGATATATGTAATTTTATAAAAGATAAAAAATATATTTATGCAATAAAATATTTTATTTTTAAGTATAAGCCCGTATTATATGTGTTATTTGTAATTATTTGTTACACATTGTCCATTGCTACATATAAATCATTTTACAAATTTCCTATTTTTTTATAAAAATACTATGTAAATAAGCATAAATGTGTTATAATGTAATTGTCGGAGGAAACTTTTATGAAACTTAGAGATTTAGAAAAAAAAGATGCAAAATTTATGTATGAATGGATGAGTGATCCTGAAGTTTACTGTAATTTTAGATTTGATCCTAAAAAAATTACAATAGATAGTTGCAAAAGTTTTATAGAAAATAGTGTAAATGATAAGAAAAATAAAAATTTTGCAATAGCTGATGATAATGACGAATATTTAGGAACTATAAGTTTAAAAAATATAGATATGGAAAATAAAAATGCAGAATATGCAATTGCTGTAAGAAAAAAGTTTCATGGAACTGGTGTTTCAAAATTTGCTACTGAAGAATTATTAAAATATGCTTTTGAGACATTAAATTTAAATAAAGTATATTTAAATGTTTTAAGTGAAAATACTAGGGCTATAAAATTTTATGAAAAAGTAGGGTTTATATATGAAGGAGAATTTAAAGAACATTTATGTATAAATTCTAAGTTTAAAGATTTAAAATGGTATTGTTTTTTAAAAAATGATTATAAAAAATAGGAGAGTTATATGGAACTATATAAAGAATTATATTTTAATGAATTAGGAGATGAAAGAGGGCATTTAGTAGTAGCTGAGTATCCTCAAAATATTCCTTTTTGTATTCAAAGAATATTTTATATATACGGATCTGATAAAGATGTTGTAAGGGGAAAACACGCTAATAGAAAGTCTGAATTTGTTTTAATTAATGTATCAGGCTCATGTAAAGTAAAAGTTGATACAGGAAAAGAACAAGTTATAATAAATTTAGATAAACCTCATAAAGGTTTGTATTTAAATAAAATGGTATGGAAAGATATGTATGATTTCTCAGATGATTCGGTTTTACTTGTGTTATCTAATATACCATACGATGCTAATGAATATATAAGAGATTATGATGAATTTTTAAAAGAAATGGAGATAAAATAATGAAACTATCTATAATAGTACCTGTTTATTATAATGAAATGAATTTAGATGATTTATATGAAAAGTTAAGTACTGCTGTATTGCCAAAACTTGATTCATATGAATTAATATTTGTAGATGATGGTTCAAAAGATGCATCTTTTTCAAAAATGGAAGAGTTGTATAATAAATATCCTAATATAAAACTAGTAAAATTAGTAAAAAATTATGGTTCATTTGTTGCAATTTTGGCGGGGCTTTCTAACTGTACAGGTGATTGCGCTTGTGCAATTTCTGCTGATTTGCAGGATCCACCTGAAATAATTTTGCAGATGCTAGAAAAACTAAGAGGTGATGTTACTACTGTGCTTGCAGTAAGACAAGATAGAGAAGAGTCTTTTGGACAAAAATTATTTTCAAACACATATTATAGCCTTATGGCAAAATTTGCACTTTCAAATATGCCAAGAGGTGGATTTGATTGTTTTCTAATTAATAGAAAAATAATAGATGAAATAGTTAATATGAAAGAAAAGAATACATCTCTTACAGGACAAGTATTATGGTGTAGTGAAAAAATTGAAAAGGTTTACTATGTAAGGAAGAAAAGAGAAAAGGGAAAATCAAGATGGACTTTGGCCAAAAAAGTTAAGTATTTTATTGATTCGTTTGTTGCATTTTCATATTTTCCTATACGTTCAATGACTTTTCTTGGTATATTATTTGCGTTTTTAGCTTTTGTTGCTACAATTTTGTTTATTGTATTAAAGCTAAATGGAACAATTCTAGTTCCTGGTTGGACATCAATTGTAATTCTTATACTTTTTACAGCAGGAATTCAAATGTTTATGACAGGAATACTAGGAGAGTATTTATGGAGAGCGTATGATGAAATAAGGAATAGACCAGTGTATTTAGTTGAAAAAATATTAGATAATAATAGTAAAGGAGAAATTTAAGTAGAAGTTATTATGAAAATTTTATTAATAATACCAGCATATAACGAAGAGGAAAATATATTAAAAGTTTGTAAAAATATAGATGAATATAACTTAAATAATAGCGATAAAAAACTTGATTATATAGTAATAAATGATGCATCAAAAGATAATACTTCTAAAATTTTAAAAGATAATAATATACCACATATTGATTTAGTTGCAAATCTTGGAATTGGTGGTGCTGTTCAGACAGGTTATAAATATGCTTATGATAATGGTTATGATATAGCAGTTCAGTTTGATGGTGATGGACAACATGATGTAAATTATGTGTATACTATATGTGAACCTATAATTAACAAAAAAGTAGATATTTGTATTGGTTCAAGATATTTGGACAAGACAACAAGTAGTTTTAAATCTACTTTTATGAGAAGATTAGGAAAAAATATTATTTCTGTTATAATAAGAATGTGTTGTAGAGTAAAAATTACAGATCCAACATCAGGATTTAGAGCTACTAATAATGAGGTAATAAAGATATTTGCAAGTGATTATCCAACAGATTATCCAGAACCAGAGTCTTTAGTTAATTTGATAAAACATGGATTTAGAGTTACTGAAAAGGCAGTATCTATGAATGAGAGAACTGCTGGAAAATCTTTTGCAACTCCACTTAAGAGTGCTCATTATATGATAAAAGTATCAATTGCTATATGTATAGATAGTATGAGAAAAACTACGAAAAGGGAGGGAGATGTGTAATGTTATCAACTACTTTAAAAGCTGTCTTAATAATAATTACATTAATTTATTTGTATATAATAGTAGATGCCGTAAAAAAGAGAAAACTTCAAACATCTTTTTCAATATTTTGGATTTTGACAGGAATTGTTTTAATAGTATCTATACTTATACCAAATTTTATAGAAAGTGTTTCATCTTTTTTAGGATTTGAAAAAGCATCAAATATGATATTTTGTTTGGCAATTTTTATAGCATTTTACTTAATTTTTAATTTGGTAATGTTACTTTCTAAGGAATTTAAGCAAAATGTTATTTTAATACAAGAAGTATCTATGTTAAAAAAGAGAATTGAAAAGCTAGAAAATGAAAAATTGTTAAAAAAATAAAAAGATAGGTAAGGAGTGAGATTATGAAGTATTTATTAATTCCAGTGTATTTGGTACTTACTATACTTGGACTAGTTTTTATGAAACAGGGTGGTAATCCTGGTACAGTTACATTTGCTGATGGTAGTTTTAGTATATCAATGAGTACAATTAGTGCAATTGGTTTTGTATGTTATATAGGAAGCTTTTTTCTATTTACAAGACTTGTTGTAATGTTTGATTTAAGTTATATATATCCACTTACTGCTGGTATTACTCAAGTAGTAACATTAATTATATCTTATTTTGTATTTCATGAAAAAATGAGTATTAATGGTATTGTTGGAGCAATACTTGTTATAATTGGAATTATAGTTATGAATTTAAAATTTAACCAAAATGATGTAAATAGTGCAAAAAATAATAATATAAAAACGGAAATAGCAACTAATGTAGAAAATAGAATATAGTATAATAAATGTAATTTTTGGAGGTAAAAAATATGTGTGGAATAATAGGTTATGTTGGAGAAAAAACTGGTGCTAAAGATATAGCAATTAATTGTTTGAGAAAATTAGAATATAGGGGTTATGATTCTGCTGGAATAGCACTTAGCCTTAATAATGAGATTTGTGTATATAAGGCTAGTGGCAAGATATTAAATTTAGCAGATAAGGTAAAGGATAGTGACATTGATTCAAAACTTGCAATTGCTCATACAAGATGGGCAACTCATGGAACACCTAATGAAGTAAATGCACACCCTCATAAATGTGGTAAAGTTACTCTTGTACATAATGGTATAATTGAAAATTATTTAGAAATAAAAAATGAGTTATTAAATAAGGGAGTTAATTTTTCATCTTCTACTGATACGGAAGTTGCATGTGCATATATAAATTATGTGTATAATGAGAAAATAAGTGGTAATAGAAGTGTAACTGCAGAAGATAGAGTTAAAATAATTAAAGAGGCATGTACTAGATTTACAGGTTCATATGCGTTTGCGATTATTTTTGAAGACTCCCAAGATGAAATTTATGCTACTAGAAAAAATAGTCCACTTATAATCGGTATGTCTAAAGAAGGAAATTTTGTTACATCAGATATTTCCTCTGTATTAGAATATACAAATAAGTATATAGAACTAGAATTTGATGAATATGCTGTAATTTCTAGTAATGAAATAAAAGTATATAATAAAGATGCTAAGATTATAGAAAAGGAAATTAAAGAGGCAATGCTTAGTGCAACTGAGTATGAAAAAAATGGTTATGAGCATTATATGTTAAAAGAAATGAATGAACAACCTCAGGTAATATACAATATTTTTGAAAAATACATAAATGGAAAATTATTTGAAAATATTGATTTTTCTAAGTACAAAAAGTTTGATATAATAGCTTGTGGTAGTGCAATGCACGCAGGGCTTGTTGGAAAAGCACTTATAGAAAAATATGGAAATATTGCGGTTAATGTAGAAATTGCATCAGAATATAGATATAAAAAAGTGTTTACAAATAGTGATACTTTAGCAATGGTTATATCTCAGTCAGGTGAAACTGCTGATACACTTGCAGCACTAAAACTTGCTAAGAAAATGGGAGCTGATACACTTGCTATTGTAAATGTTCCATATTCATCTATTGCTAGAGAAGCTGATATGTGTATATACACTAATGCTGGTCCTGAAATTGCAGTTGCTACAACTAAGGGATATGCTACACAAGTTGCGGTGTTATCATGTATTGCTTTAGAACTTAGTATAAAAAGTGATTTAATTGATAAGCAAAATTATCAAAAAGTAATTGAGGAATTTAAAAGTGTAAAACAATATTTATGTAATTTATTAAAAAACAAAGCTGAATATGAGGATATTGCAAAATATATTGCTAAGAAAGATGATTTGTATTATATAGGCAGAGAAA
This sequence comes from uncultured Clostridium sp., assembly GCA_948470565.1. GTDB lineage: Bacteria > Bacillota > Clostridia > TANB77 > CAG-465 > CAG-465. The sequence goes on along the minus strand of CAOKPF010000012.1, from coordinate 26,862 downwards.
TAGATTATTCATTATGTATGGAAGGCTCTTTGAAATTAAAAGAAATATCATATATACATAGTGAAGCATATCCCGCAGGTGAGCTAAAACATGGTACAATATCACTTATTGATAGAGGTACTCCTGTAATTGCTATAATTACAAATGATAGTATATATGAAAAAACTATAAGCAATGTGGAAGAAGTAAAGGCTAGAGGTGCATATACAATAATTATTGCTAATGAATACAAAAATAATAAACAAATTACAGATTTTTCTAACGTGGTGCTAAATATACCAGATGTATCAGATTTTATACAACCACTTCTTGTAGCAGTTGTAATACAATATATTGCTTATGAAGTAGCTAAAATAAAGGGCTGTGATATAGATAAACCTAAGAATTTGGCAAAATCAGTAACAGTAGAGTAATAAAAAGCGAAAACTCTAAGAATAAAATAAATAAATTCTTAGAGTTTTTCTCTGTTTATTTATAACTTGAAATTTAAAAATTACAAAAATTGCTTTAGAAATAATCTTTCCAGAGCTTCTTATATCCACTTTCGTGATATATATACATTATACGTTTAAATGGCATATTAATTGGAAAATTGTTAGTTATACTATTTTTTTCATCAATTCTTATTTGCTCTTTAATCCATTTTCTTGAGCTTTTTCTTTTTCCCCATATAAAGTAATGTCGAATATTAATAACTGGGTGTAATTCTAAATATTTATATTTTTCATTAGGTTCCCTTAGTCTATTTAGAAATATTTTTAGATGATATTCCCTTAAGCTTTCACTTAGTTGAGGATATTTGTTTAAAGTTGCGCGTGGTGAATGTATATAGTAATTTAAGTGTATATAGTCAGGCCATACTTTATGAATTAATTTTGCTAGTAGATACATATCCTAAATTGTTTCAGTAGGAAGTCCAATCATTATCGTACTTTCTATGGCAATATTTGGATTAGCATCTCTAAGCTTAGTAAATACATTAATCACTTGTTGGCAGGTATGCTTTTTTCCTATAAGTTTAAGTAATCTATTACTACCTGTTTCAATATTTAGTCCTATACTAACTATTTTCTTGGCATTACAAAGTGAATCAAGTATTTCAGGTGTAATTTCGCCAATGCACATACCTATATCAATAGTTATTTTTTTTACAGCTTGGTATGAATTTATTAGTGATATTATACGGTGAAGCATAGGTTTTCCATATAAGTCAATACCATATTCAGTCAAATTTTCAGCTCTTAGGCTTATGTGTTCCATTTTCTCAGGTTCATTTTCTTGATACCAATCAAGTTGTTGTTTTATAAAAGTATATTTTTGACTCTCATAACGAATGTGCATATAACTACGTCTACAAAAACCACATTTGTTATTACAACCGTCAACAGGCCAAACATTAAGCTGTTTTAAATAATCATCATATACTACATATTGTTCTTTTATTTCAGGAAATCCAAATCGTTTGCCTAAATATTCTGCATAATGATCTCCTACAAAAGTGATATTGTTAATTTCTCCATTTAAAATATATTTAGCATTAGCAGATTTTCCAACAACAATGATTTCTGCGCCTTCTTTTCTGTGATTTGCAATTTCTCTTAAATTATTACACACTAAATCCGTTAAATCGTCACATCTGGCATAGCCATGAGTATATAAAATATAGTCAGCATCTTTGAATCTAACCTGCTTTTCAAGTAATGGGATTATTGGAATATATGATACTAAAAGCTCTCTATAACAGTCAGATGAAACATTGTACTGAAATGGAAATGCATTAATCTTATAACCATCAAGTTCTTCTGGTGAATAGTATTTATGAGGAGTGCATAATAATTTTCCTTCTTTTCTTTTTATTTCATATTTTCCATACTTTTCGTAATACTCTTTTTTTGTCATGAAATTTCCTCCTTAATTTTATAATACTATATATTAATATAGTAAATTTATTGTTATATGGTATTTAGATTATATCATGATATACATAATATGTCAACTTTACAAAAAGTGTATTAAACTTTTAATAATTGATATATATATATAGTAATTAATGATATAATTAGTTTTAGAAAATAGGAGGAAATATAGATGAAAGATAGTAGTATAAATAGTAGAAAGAGTTTAAATAAAAAGTATTTTGCAATAATACTAAGTATTATGGTGATTATTGTATCTGTTTTTATGGTTATATTAGTGAGGAATAATTTTAATACTAAAAAAAATGATGAAAACAAAGATACAAATAATACATTAAATAGTGTTATAAATAATAATAATTCACATTATACTCAAAATTTTGGTTCATTTTCAGTAGATATACCAAAAGATTTTTTGGTAATGAGTGATGAAGAAATAAAATTAAAATACCAAATTGAAAATTTGCCCACTCAAGCATATGTTAATGAAAATAAAACTATAAACCTTGCTTTTTATATAAAAAATGAAATAGTGCAAAATAGTGAAATTGAAGAATATGTAAGAGTTATGGAACATTCGTATAAGCAGTTTGTAGATGAAATTAATGTAGTTTTTTTGGAAAAAGCAGAGCATAAAATAGGAGTGTTAGAGTTTGTAAAATCAGCTTCTAGTGATGAAAAATATAATTATGAGATAGTATTTTCTGATAATGGAAATTTAAGAATAATAAGTTTAAATTGTGATATAGAATATAAGAATGAATGTAAAAGTTTTGGTGATATTATCACAAATTCTATAAATTTTTAACTATGTGTGTAAAAAGTCATTAGGAAAATGTGTTAGTATTGACTAAAAGTCGTTTGAAAAATGTGCATATATAAATTTTGATGATAACAAAAGAATGGAGAATTTATTTGAAAATGGATTTGATTTGGATAGAATTATACAGGGGTTAAGGCTAGAGTAAGGAGCTAATATTCAATCTGAAAATACTTTAATGTTATAGATATGTTATCAATACATTTAAAACATAATCATGAAACTCATGGAATAGATACTAAAATTGGATTAAATTATTTAAAAGATAATTCCATCAATGAAAATTAATGTATATTGTTAGTAGAAGGTAATCATGTTACTGGAGAAACTGTAAACATTGTTACTAATATAATAAGATAAAAATTCGGAGAAAATGTAAAGATTATTTATGTTTCTTTAACTAGATATTATATATATAAAGATAGTGTGAAAAATATATGTATTTCTACTTGGGCAATGACTACTAATAAAATGAAAAAAATAACTAAAGATTAATGTACAAGTTAAATATTAACTATAATTTAGTTTCTGATAGCCTTGAGAAAATGTAACTGAAGAACTAGATGAATTAATAACAGCTAATCAAATAAAGGAGAAAATTGATATTTTAGATTTTCTCCTTTTACTAATGACTTGCATAGCAAAAAGCTATGGACACTAATGTAATAATAGTATATGAAAAATTATATGCAATGAAAAGCGATAGCTTTTTGGGCTATCGGATTATAATGATTACGTTCTTTCAGAACGGACACTAATGTTTTTGTTAATTTAACTATAAACTATTCCTAGTAGAAAGTCAAGCAAAATTCAGAATTTCAGCTGTAAAGAATAAAGATACGTTTTACTATGCTCAGTATTAAAGATTAATGGAAGAAAAGGTAAAAATAGAACTACAGTAGCAGTAGCCCATTCAATGTTAATATCAATTTACTATATGTTAAAAAATAATGTGGAATATAACGATTTAGGTTCCAATTTTTATAATTAATTTAATACATAAAAGAAAGCAAATTAATATATATATAAATTAGAACAACTAGATTATAATTAGCTATTAATTAACAATAAATAAAAGATGTATATATGTATTTTCCTTCTTAAATAAATATATTATTGATATAATTATATCATTTCCAAAGAATTTGTCAAGATGACATTTTTTTGGGGAAAGGGGGATTGTGTCTTTTTTCGTAATTAAGAGATATTTTTTTCATAGTAGTATTTATGAGGGTGCATAATAATTTTCCTACTTTTCTTTTTATTTCATATTTTCCATATTTTTCGTAATACTCTTTTTTTGTCATGAAATTTCCTCCTTAATTTTACAATACTATATATTAATATAGTAAATTTATTGTTATATGGTATTTAGATTATATCATGATATACATAATATGTCAACTTTACAAAAAGTGTATTAAACTTTTAATAATTGATATATATATATAGTAATTAATGATATAATTAGTTTTAGAAAATAGGAGGAAATATAGATGAAAGATAGTAGTATAAATAGTAGAAAGAGTTTAAATAAAAAGTATTTTGCAATAATACTAAGTATTATGGTGATTATTGTATCTGTTTTTATGGTTATATTAGTGAAGAATAATTTTAATCTCTTCGGGTTTAATTCCCCGACGCTTGCGTCGTAACAAATTAGGCAAACATTACGAAGTTTTGTTTGCTGGGGCGAATACCCCGCTCTCGAAGAGAGGCAAACATCTTTTCTAGATGTTTGAGGGCTTGCCCCGGGGAAGTTTATTACTAAAAAAAATGATGAAAACAAAGATACAAATAATACATTAAATAGTGTTATAAATAATAATAATTCACATTATACTCAAAATTTTGGTTCATTTTCAGTAGATATACCAAAAGATTTTTTGGTAATGAGTGATGAAGAAATAAAATTAAAATACCAAATTGAAAATTTGCCCACTCAAGCATATGTTAATGAAAATAAAACTATAAACCTTGCTTTTTATATAAAAAATGAAATAGTGCAAAATAGTGAAATTGAAGAATATGTAAGAGTTATGGAACATTCGTATAAGCAGTTTGTAGATGAAATTAATGTAGTTTTTTTGGAAAAAGCAGAGCATAAAATAGGAGTGTTAGAGTTTGTAAAATCAGCTTCTAGTGATGAAAAATATAATTATGAGATAGTATTTTCTGATAATGGAAATTTAAGAATAATAAGTTTAAATTGTGATATAGAATATAAGAATGAATGTAAAAGTTTTGGTGATATTATCACAAATTCTATAAATTTTTAACTATGTGTGTAAAAAGTCGTTAGGAAAATGTGTAAGTATTGACTAAAAGTCGTTTGGAAAATGTGAAAAATATTGAAAACTCATTTACTTTTTGTAAAAATAATGATAATATATATTAATAAATAACGGGAAGAGGGATATTTAATGTATAGATATAAAATAGAATATTTGAAAAAGTGGAAAAGCTCAAAAAATAGAAAACCATTAATAGTTAGAGGTGCTAGGCAAGTAGGAAAGACATGGATTATGAAGGAGTTTGGAAGAAGATTTTATGAAAAATGTGCATATATAAATTTTGATGATAACAAAAGAATGGAGAATTTATTTGAAAATGGATTTGATTTGGATAGAATTATACAGGGGTTAAAGATAGAGTCAGGAGTTAATATTGAACCTGAAAATACTTTAATAATTTTTGATGAAATCCAAGAAACGCCTAAAGCTTTAAAAGCCTTAAAATATTTTTGTGAAAATGCAAATGAATATCATATTATTTCGGCAGGTTCACTTTTGGGAGTGGCAATTCATGAGGGAACTTCATTTCCTGTGGGAAAAGTTGATTTTTTAACACTTACACCATTAAATTTTTTAGAGTTTTTGCAAGCTTTTGGAAAAATAGACCTAGTAGAAAATATACAGAAAAATAATATAGATATTGCAACAATATTTGGAGAAAAATACAAAGAATATTTAAAATTGTATTTGTACATTGGTGGAATGCCTGAGGCAGTAAAATCATATGTAGATGATATGAATTTAGATGAGGTAAGAACCATACAAAAAAGATTGTTGTATTCATATGAACAAGATTTTTCTAAACACGCACCTGATAATATTGTACCTAGGATAAGACAGTTATGGAATAATATACCCACACAACTTGCAAAAGAGAATAAAAAATTTATATATGGCTTAATAAAAAAAGGTGCAAGAGCTAGGGAATATGAAATTGCATTATCTTTGTTAATCGATTGTGGCTTAGTGTATAAGGTGAATAGAATAAAGGATAATAAAGTTCCATTATCTACATATCAGGATTTTGGGGCATTTAAACTTTATTTGTTAGATGTAGGATTACTTTGTGCAATGGCAAATATAGACGATAGAACTTTACTTGAGGGAAATGATATATTTGTTGAATTTAAAGGAAGTTTAACAGAACAGTATGTACTATGTCAGTTAAAGGAGTGTACAGAACTAGATGTATTCTATTGGGCATCAGATAGTGGAACTTCAGAAATTGATTTTATTACTCAAATAAGTAAAAATAATGTTCCAATAGAAGTAAAATCAAACGAAAACTTGCAATCAAAAAGTTTAAAAACTTTTATAAAGAAATATGATAATAAAGTTAATGTAAGAACTTCAATGTCAGATTTTAGAAAAGATGAACTTATGGTAAATATTCCATTATATATGATTGGTAATATAGAAAAAATTATAGAGGAGATATATAAGTAGAAATTTTTGATTAGATATTGTTGAATAAAAAATATATTTGTTTAATATATATAATTTATAAAAAATAATAGGTTATATATTTATTTTATAAAATGGTGTAAAAATGTAGTAGAAAGTGTCAAAATTTGCGATCGAAAGTTGGAGAAAATAGTAAAATGTTGTTTACAAATAAATCATAATTTAGTATAATTATGGTACTAGTAAATATTAAGTAAATTATATTTGCAAGAGATAAAATAAAAAGGCTTATATAAATACTTTAATAAACAGAGTAGGAGAAAATTTTATAAAAAAGTTATAACTGTTATGAATGTTAATGATAATGAGATAAGAGTAATGCAAATCCATAATAAAGATTTAGGACTTTTTTTACAATATCTCTTAGTCAATGGTGTACTAGAGTAAATGTAAATAAATTTACTTATAGTAAATGCAAATATAGTATAAGAATATTTGCTTATTCGGATATAGCATTGGAATTTACCTATTGGACAGATAATTTATTTAAATTATATTTAATAAAAAGTTAGAAACATTAGTAATGATAAAAATATTTGTAGTATATAAAAATAGATGTAGAAGAAAAATAGGTTGATAGGGAATAATTAAAAGTTAATTATTTTATTTTGATTAATACTTGAACCATAATTGATAGTTGCTATTTAATGTATGAACACATTTTAATTAGTTTATGAAGGAGAAAAAAATGGAGATAGAAGAAAAAAATCAGACAAAATAAGAAGAACAGGAAAATTATATTTCAATGGGAATTAGTCTAGGAATGTGCTTTGGTGTTGCAATAGGTATGCTAGTAGGTACCATTATTAATAATATACCTATATGTATGTGTTTTGGGATAAGTATTGGGATGTGTATTGGAGTGGTAGTTGGTTCTAGTATAAAAAAGAAAAAAATAATAAAAAATAGTATAAACATTCTTGAAAGAGAGATATATATGAATAAAAAAATAAGTATGTTGATATCAATAGTAGTGTATATAATATCATTTGGCTTAATTATGATATATTATATAATAGATTTTAGTAAAAATATAGTATTATCACCTCTAGAAAAGGTAGTCATATTAATAACAAGTTGCGTCTTTATGTATATAGGAGGAATATCTGCTTCAAAGAATATAAGTGATAAAAATAAGGACAAGCTACTTAAAATTAATTTAATTGTATGGTTAATACTTTATATAGTGTTACTGTTAAATCTTACATTATTTGATGGGTATTTTCATAGAGATAGATTTAGCATGTATCATTGGAATAGTGAAATGTTTAATAGTTATATAAATAATTCATTTAATATTATACCTTTTAATACAATTGTATCGTATATTAAAAGTTATATAAGTGGAAATACAGCTTTCTATATATTTATGTATAATATTATTGGAAATATTGTTGCATTAATGCCATTTGCATTTTTTTTACCGCTTATATTTAAAAGTCAAGAAAAATTTAAAGTATTTCTTTTAACAGTAATAGGTATTGTAGTATGTATTGAGCTATTGCAATTTATAACTTTATCTGGTTCCTGTGATATTGATGATGTAATTTTAAATGTAGGTGGAGCTTGTATAATGTATGGAGTATTAAGTATAGAGCCTATAAAAAAATTTATTAAAAAAATATTTTTACTAAACTAAATATATTTTATTTTGTAATTAAATTGACAATAATATAGTATTAAATATATATAAAGAAAAGAGAGAAAATCATTGAATTTGTAATACTTTCAATGATCTTCTAATTAAAGTTAAGGAATACGATTTTTTGTTTTAGAGCTTAAAATCTTTTTTGTTAATACAAGAAGTAAAAAATAAAAATATTGTATAAAAAATTATATATAATGCAAATTGGAAAATAAGTGTTGATATACGAGTACTAGTTATGTCTAAGAAATTTAGTGCATATCTTGCAAAAAATGCTCCAGATAGTGGAATTATTACCCAATATATATATTTTATTTTAGATTTTGTAATTTTTAATAACTGAAATATGCTAATAACTGTATTTAATATTTCACTTATATATAATACTATTATATAACCATTTATGCCTAAAACAGGTAATAGGAAAAATATAAAAGAGATACTTGTTACAAGATCTAAGATATTGCATTTCATAACACTTACTTGTTCGTTTAGCCCTTTTAGCATACCATCAACTATTGTATCAAGATACATTAAAATTATTAGCGGTGATAGCAATTTTATATAGTAAGATGTTTCTAAATTTCCATACATTATCATACTAAGTTTATCTGAAAATGTAAGTAAAATTCCAAATATACCTATTGAAAATATTAAACAAATTTTAAATAATCTTGTACAAATTTGATTAATTCTAGTATAATTTCTGTCAGCGTAATAATATGAAAATTCTGGTATAATTAAATTGGAAAATGATGTAATTATTACGTTTGGAAATAGTATTATTGGAAGAACCATTCCTGTTATTATTCCATATTGTGATAGTGCTAGTTCACATGATATACCTGATTTTTCTAACTGCATAGGGATTAGCATTTGTTTTAGAGTTGAAAGCCCTGAACGAATATATGATGTAAATGCAATTGGAATAGATATTGCAAGAATTCGTTTAGTATAGCTCTCAGAAAGTCTTTTGCTAATAATCATTTTTCTAGTTTCAATAATATAGAGTATAAGTATATATGTAAATGAAACTACCTCAGAGATTACATCTCCTATAATTAGTGATATACAGGCATATTCTAAGCCTTTGGGTAATAATAGGTTTAGTATGTATACTGTAACTATAATTTTTACTGTTTGTTCTAATATTTGAGATGAAGCAGTTTTGGCAACTTTTCTTACCGCACTAAAATATCCATTTATTGATGCAGACATTGATATGAATGGAAGTCCTATTATTATACAGTATAATGATTTTGAACTTACTTTTGAATGTAAGCAATTTGTTACTAAAAAGTCTGATAGAATAATTATAATTATACCAGCAATTATAGATATAATAAAGCTAAAAAATATACTTTTTCTTACAACTTTTTTTGCTCCCTCTTTGTTATTTACAGATAATTCTTCTGTTACAATTCTAGTTGTTGCAATACTTATGCCAGAAGTTGCAAGTGTTATTGCAAAGGCATATATAGACATTACTAGGGAAAAAATTCCCATTCCTTCAGCACCAATTCTATTTGAAATATATACATTAAATGATATACCTATAGTTCTCATAAATAGAGCAGTTAGTGTAAGTATAATTCCATTTGTTAAAAATAGTTTTGATTTTTTCACATTATGCCTCCATATATTTACTAAAATATTATGATAAAAGGTTATATATAATGATATTTTTAATAAAATAAATTTTTTATATTGATAAAATTGGTATAAAATTACAAGATTTTAAACATATATGTAAGTTATAAAAAATAATACATTATAAAGAAGAAATTATGTTATTTTTGTAAAGTAATTGTGAAAAAATCATAAAAAAATGTAATTTACTTGAAAAAAAGCAAAAATAGTGTATAATATAAATGAGGTGATTGCTATGGAATTAGATTTAACAGGACTTCGTATAGAAGTAACAGATGCAATAAGGGAGTTTACTGAGAAAAAGATTGAAAAGCTAGCTAAATTTTTTGAACCAGGAACTATTTGTCATGTAACATTTACAGACAAATCAAAGGGAATTCAACATGTTGATATACGTATTGAATATAAATCACATACATATCTTGCAGAAGACAATGTTGAAGACCTGTACTCAGGTATAGAAAGTTTAGTTTCTAAAATTGAAGGTCAAATTAGAAAAGAAAAGACTATTGCTGAAAAGCAAAGAAGAGATGGAATATCAAAGAATAATATTGAAAATGATGATATTGAAACCATTTTAGATGAGGAATAATAGGAGAGCACACATAAATTTTATGTGTGCTTTTATATACAAAAAAAAAAAAATAAAATTAGATTGACATAATAAAAAAAGATGATATAATTAAATAGGAACTTTAACTATGTAGCTATTAATATAGCTATAAAACTATTAAAATTTTAAAGGAGGATTTATTATGGCATATTTTTCAAAGCGTGATATTTCAAATGCGCAATTAATTAGGGAACACTTTACAATTGGAAAAATAGCTACAACAATAGCTTTAGTCATTATGTTCTTTGTAGCTAAATACTTATGTTTACCGCTATCTATTACTTCATCACTAAGCTTTTTGGGAACAGCAATATTTTACTTTTCTTTCGCAATTTTGGCAATTACATCTATTGTTACGTATTTGTTTCCAGAAGATAAGGGATGGAGCACTGCAGGAATTGTTGCTGGAGTATTACTTTGTATTGGAATAGTCGTATTAGTTTGTTCTTTATTTTCAAATAGTGCAATATTTAACAGTAACAAGTATTATAAGCAATTAGGAACTGTTGAAGAAAAAGAATATAAAGAGGAGGTATCACCACTTGATCTAAGTCAAGTACCATATATTAACGAGGACTATGCTAAGATACTTGGAAATAAAGTACTTGGTGAAAAACCTGATTTAGGTTCAACTGCAACTATTGGTGATTTTAACATGCAAGAAGTTGATGGTAATCTTGTTTTAGTTGCTCCACTGGAACACAAAGGTCTTTTTAAATACATGAAGTATAAAGAAGGAACGCCAGGTTATGTAATTGTTTCAGCTACTAATGCTGAAGATGTTAGGCTAGTTACTAGTTTAAATGGTGATGATATAAAATTACGTTACCAAACAGAAGCATATTTTGGTGATGACTTAATTCGCCATGTTATAAGTTCAGGATATAATAAAGAGGGTATCACTGAGTGTACATTTGAATTAAATGATGAGGGTTATCCATATTGGGTAATTACTACTTATAAAAATACAATCGGATTATGTCGCCCAGAGGCTACAGGTGTAATTGTTGTTGATCCTCAAACTGGAGATATAGAAAAATACTCTGTTAAGGAGGCACCAGAATGGGTTGATATTATTCAGCCAAAATCTTTTGTAAGTGCTCAGATTAAAAATTGGGGAAAATATGTAAAAGGTGCTTTTAATTTTTCTGACGAAGGCAAACTAAAAACTACTGAAGGAATGGATACAATATATAACAATGGAGAATGCTACTATTATACTGGAATTACAAGCTATGGTTCAGATGATTCTACTAATGGTTTTATATTAGTGAATACAAGAACTAAAGAAACTGTAAAGTATAATCTTAGGGGAGCAAATGAAAATGCAGCTCAAGCTTCGGCAGAAGGCGAAGTACAAAATTTAGAGTATACAGCAAGTTTCCCATTGCCAGTAAATATTGATGGAGTACCATCATATTTTATGGCATTAAAAGACAAAACGGGATATGTTAAAAAATTTGCATTTGTAAATGTTGAGCATGCCCAGTTTGTTGGGATTGGTGATAATATTGCAGAGGCTAAAAGGGCGTATGTTACAAAAGTACAATCCAATGGAAATAAAATGGAATTTACTGATGATGCATATACAGATACTAAGGAAGGAATTGTGTCAAGAATTTCATTTACATTAGTAGATGGAACTAGTACAATGTATCTGTTTACTTTAGATAATGATGATAAGATTTATGAAGTTTCTCCATCAGTTTCATCCGAAGTAATACTTACCAAGCCAGGAGATAAGATAAAAATCGAGTATGTTGATGATAATAATGGAGGCGTTTCTATCATATCTTTTTATAACCCAAATGTGTATAATAACCCAAAAGATGAAATTGCGCCATAACTTTTGGGAGAAAAAATATGTTAAAAAAATATTGTAATATAATTTAGTAGAAAACATTAGGAATACATATACATTCCTAATGTTTTTTACCTTTTTGTAGTCATATTAAAATTTATTTTGTTAAATTACATTTATTTTCTAATGTATGTATTGTAAATAGCTAAATTTTGTGATAAAATCTAAGTATTCATTATTTGAAAGGAGATTATTATGTTATCAGATCCAAATGTAAAAAAAATTATGCCAAAGGCAGGAAATAGATATGAAGCAGTACTTGCATTGGCTAAAAGAGCAAGAAAAATAGAGGAAAAAAGAGTTGAAAAAGGAGATAGAGATATACGTGATGCAGTAGACTTAGCGGCTACTGAAATTTTAGAAGGAAAAGCTCATGTATTAATAAATGGTGAATATATAGAAAAAAATGAAATAAAGGAAGAGAAAAAAGATGAAGAACAACAATAAGCAGCATATAATTACAATTACTGGAGATTTAGCAAGTGGAAAAGGTGCTGTTACTGAATTGTTAAAAGAAGATTTGGGATATGAGATATATAGAAATGGTGAGTATTTTAGAATGCTTGCAAAAGAAAAGAATATGAGTGTTACTGAATTTAATATTTATGTAGAAAATCATCCTGAAATTGATATACAGATTGAAAAGAGTGCTAAAAATTATGCTAAAACACATGATAAATTAATTGTAGATGCTAGACTTGGTTGGTATGTTGTTCCAGATTCATTTAAAATATATCTTACTGTTGATTCAAAAGAAGGAGCGAGAAGAGCGTTTGCAGATCCTAAAAGAAAAAGTACTGAAAGCTTTGAAACAGTTGAGGAACAGGAAGCTGATATGAAAAAAAGATATGAATTGGAAAATAAGAGGTATTTTGATGTATATGGTGTAAGAAAAGATGATATGTCTAATTATGATTTAGTTTTAGATACAACAAATTTTACGCCAGAACAGGTAAGTAAAAAGATACAAAAAGAATATTTTAAATGGTTAGAAATATAATATTTAAATGTTTATGATAAAATAGGGGGCATGTTATGAAAAAATATTTTGGGACAGATGGTATAAGAGGTGTAGCAAATTTAGAACTTACACCAATGCTTGCATACAAAGTTGCAAAGGCAGGAGCTTATGTTTTTGAAAAAAAGTATGGGCATACACCAATAGTATTTATTGGAAAGGATACAAGAATTTCAGGAGATTTAATTGAAAGTGCAATGGTTGCAGGTTTTTTAAGTTATGGCGCTAAAGTAAAGCTACTTGGAGTTTTACCAACACCAGCAGTAGCATATCTGACTAAAAAAGAAAATGCCGATGTTGGAGTGGTTATATCAGCTTCACATAATTCTTACGAATTTAATGGTATAAAATTTTTTAGTAATAAAGGAATGAAAATATCAGACGAATTAGAAGAAGAAATTGAAGAAATAATGGATAGTGAAAAGATAGACAAATTAAATGTTATCAATGAACATGTAGGCACATGTGAAAATTCAAATGAACTTAGTAGTGAATATATAAATTATATAGTAGACAATTTAAAAAATGATATTAAGCAAAATATGATAGCTGATTTTTGTGTAGCTATAGATACTGCTAATGGAGCTACTTTTGAAATGGCAAGGAAAATATATGATAAATTAGGGATTAATTATAAAATATTAAATAATAATCCAAATGGAACTAATATAAATAAAGATTGTGGCTCAACACATCTTGAAAGTTTGCAAGAATTTGTTGTTAAAAATAAATGTAACCTTGGTATTGCATATGATGGTGATGGTGATAGATGTTTAGCAGTAGATGAATTTGGAAATGTGGTAGATGGGGATATTATGCTTTCAATTTTTTCTTCGTACTTAAAGGAAAATGGAAAACTTAATAAAGATACTTTAGTAGCTACTGTTATGAGTAATTTAGGCGTAAATAAATATGCAGAAAAAAATTGTATAGGTTTTGTTCAAACTAAAGTTGGAGATAGATATGTATTAGAAGAAATGCTAAAAAATGGTTACAATCTTGGTGGAGAACAATCAGGACATATAATATTTTTAGATTACAATCCAACAGGAGATGGAATTGTTACATCTCTCATGCTTATACAAGTACTATTAGAAAAAAGGCAAACATTAAGTCAGTTAAAACAAAGTATAGATATATATCCTCAAGTTTTAATAAATGCAAAAGTTAGTAATTCGAAAAAATATGAGTATAAAAATGATAAGGCTATATGTGATGCAATTGAAAAGATTGAAAAAGAGTTTTTGGGTAATGGCAGAGTACTTATTCGTGCATCAGGTACTGAACCTTTAATTAGAGTTATGATAGAGGGAGAGGATATAAACTATATTACACAAAAAGCTAAAGGTGTTGCTTCACTTATTGAAGAAAAATTAAATTAATTATAGCCCATGCAATAAAAGTGAATTGCATGGGTTAATATTACACACAATATATAAAAACTTATGCAACGAAAGGGGGATATTTTTTGAATAAGTTACTAAAAAATACAGATTATATAATACTGACATGTATTATTATTTTGAGTATTATAGGAGTTATTGCAATATATAGTGCTGGATATTCTACTGATGTAAATAAAGATGAATATATAAAGCAAATAATATGGTTATGTATTATTTTTGTAATGATAGTTGGTATTTGGCTTGTTGATACAAGTTCTTTTCAAATTGCTGGCTATATTTTGTATATTAGTCATATTGCATTACTCGTTGGTGTTTTATTTACCGGCTCTCTAATGGGAGCTTCAAGTTGGTTTAATCTTGGTGGTATGTTATATCAGCCATCAGAGTTAATGAAAGTCGGTTTTATTATTTGTATGGCAAAACTTATGAGCAATTACTGTGCAATTGGTAAATCTGAAAAGAAAAAAAAGAAAAGGCTATTTTTGATGATGTGCATTGTATTTTTATTACCTGTTGCATTAATTTTATTGCAGCCTGATTTTGGAACTGCAATAGTATTTTTCTTTATAACAGCCTTTATGGTATTTAAAATGGGAATAAAGTATAGATATGTTGCTTTAGCTATATTATTAATTGCTATTATGGTGCCAATTGTGTACTGTTTTGTATTAAGTGATTATCAACAAAATCGTATAAAGGTTTTTTTAAATCCAGAACTTGATCCAACAGGTAGTGGGTATAATGCTTTGCAATCAAAAATTGCAGTTGGTTCAGGTATGCTATTTGGAACAGGATTTTTAAAAGGTACTCAAACTCAACTTGGATATATACCAATAAAGACTACTGACTTTATATATTCTGTAATTTCTGAGGAATTTGGCTTTGTAGTATCAGTATTAATTGTTGTAATTTTTGCAGTATTAATAATTCGTATGATTTGGGTTTCTAGAAAGGCTAGAGATGATTTTTCAAGTTATATTGTAATTGGCGTTACAGGTATGATATTTTTTCATTTTTTAGAAAATATTGGGATGACAATTGGACTTATGCCTATTACTGGAGTACCATTACCTTTTGTTAGTTATGGAGGAAGTAATCTTCTTACTAATGGGCTAGCATTAGGTATGGTGTTAAATATATCTGCTAGAAGACCAAAAGATATGTTTTTTGATTAGCAAATTATATGTCAATAGTAAAATGCTATTGATATATTTTTTTGTTTTATGTATATAAATAATTACATTGATTATAATTTAATGATTAAAATAATGAAAATTAGTACATATATATAAATTATTGCTAAAATTATTAGTTAGTGTAAAATAAATTTCATATTGATGCTAACAAAAAAACACATATTATGTCAGAAATTTCATAAAAGATGATTTTTGTGTTGACAATATCTATAAATTATGGTAGAATTAATTAGCATACATGAGTTAGTAACGTGGAGGTGTAATTTTTATGAGAGTAAATTTAACAATAGCATGTACAGAATGCAAACAAAGAAATTATGAAACAGAGAAAAACAAGAGGAATAATCCTGATAGAATTGAAATGAAAAAGTATTGTAAATTTTGTGGAAAACATACAATACATAAAGAAACAAAATAAGTAGGGAGTGTCTGACATGGCTAAAGGATTTATTAATGGTGTAAAAGGAGAACTAAAAAAAGTTGTATGGCCTACAAAAAAACAATTAATGAATAATACTGTAATGGTTATTGGATTGGTTGTTATTCTATCAGCTATAATTTTGGGATTTGATATGATTATGGAATTTTGTGATGGAAAATTGTGGGATTTTATATCAACAAAAGTAAGTTAGTTCTTTTCTAAAAAAAGGAGTTGAGTTTTGTGGAAAATGAAAATGCTGATATAGATAATAGCATAGCTCAAGAACCACATTGGTATGTTGTATATACTTATTCTGGTTATGAGAATAAGGTTAAAGCAACTCTTGAAAAAGTAGTAGAAAACAGAGGCTTAAAGGATAAGATTTTTGAAATAATAATTCCTATGGAAGAGGAAATTGAAATTAAAGATGGAAAACAAAAATCGTCTATAAAAAAAGTTTTTCCAGGCTATGTTTTGGTAAAGATGATTATGGAAGATGAAACTTGGTATGTTGTTAAAAGCATAAAAGGTGTTTTCCAATTTGTTGGAATTGGTGAAAAGCCGCTTCCATTGACAGAGAGTGAAATGCAAACACTTGGAATTGAAGAGGTTATAAATGTAGACTTTTCAGTTGGTGATAAAGTTAGAATTATAACAGAACCGTTTTATAACTATTCAGCTGTTATAGAGGAAATATTTAAAGATAAGAAAAGGGTTAAAGTAAAAGTATCAATGTTTGGTAGAGAAACTACAGTTGATCTTGAATTTGACCAAGTTCAAAGAATTTAGTATGTAATATATTGTTTCAATATATTTATATAGAGCCTATGTTAAGGAGGTGAAAATGATGGCAGAAAAAAAGGTAACACATGTAGTTAAATTACAAATTCAAGCTGGTAAAGCTAATCCAGCACCACCTGTAGGACCTGCACTTG
This sequence comes from uncultured Clostridium sp., assembly GCA_948470565.1. Taxonomy (GTDB): domain Bacteria; phylum Bacillota; class Clostridia; order TANB77; family CAG-465; genus CAG-465. The sequence continues at coordinate 9,623 of CAOKPF010000012.1, read as the reverse complement.
GACCAACTGGTGTAAATATTATGCAATTTTGTAAGGACTTTAATGAAAAAACAGCAAAAGACGCAGGAATGGTATTCCCAGTTGTTTTAACTGTGTATTCAGATAAAACATTTGAATATATATTAAAAACTCCACCAGCTGCAGTTTTGTTGAAGCAAGCAGCTAAAATTGAAAAAGCTTCAGGAAAACCTCACAAAGATAAAGTTGGTAAAGTAACGCTTGCTCAAGTAGAAGAAATTGCAAAAATAAAAATGAAAGACCTTAACGCATCATCTTTAGAGACTGCAGTATCTATAATAAAAGGTACAGCAAGATCAATGGGGATAGAAGTTATAGACTAAAAATGGGAGAATTAATAATTCGTTATAACCAAAGGAGGGAAAAAAATGAGTAAAAGAATGTGCGAAGCTGCTAAGTTAGTTGAAAAAGGTAAACTTTATGATTCTAGAGAAGCTATTGAACTTGCACTAAAAATGCCTAAAGCTAAGTTTGACGAAACTTTGGAAATACATATAAAGCTTGGAGTTGATTCAAAACAGGCAGATCAACAAGTTAGAGGTGTTATGGTATTACCAAATGGAACAGGTAAATCAAAAAAAGTTTTAGTTTTAGCTAAAGGAGATAAAGCAGAACAAGCAAAGGCTGCAGGTGCTGACTTTGTAGGTGAAATGGACATGATTGAAAAAATTCAAAATGAAAATTGGTTTGAATATGATGTCATAGTTGCAACACCTGATATGATGGCATCTCTTGGAAGAATTGCTAAAATACTTGGTCCAAAAGGACTTATGCCTAATCCAAAGTCTGGAACTGTTACAATGGATGTAGCAAAGGCAGTTGCAGATATTAAAGCTGGTAAAATAGAGTATAGATTGGATAAAAATAATATTATACATTGTCCAATTGGTAAAGTTTCTTTTGGAATTGATAAATTAAAAGAAAATTATGATGCATTACTAGAAACTATAGTAAAGGCAAAACCAGCAGCTGCAAAAGGAACATATTTAAAATCTATTGCTGTATCAACAACAATGGGTGCAGGAATAAAAATAAGCCCAAGACAGTAGGTGGAATAATCCATAAATCCTACCGAGGTAATAAAATAAGAACGTGTAATAGTTTTTGTTATATTACCTTTGGGTATAGCAAAAACTTTTTTGTGTTTTAAGGAGGTGTACTAAGTGCCAAGTAAGAAAATATTAGAGCAAAAGAAAGAGCAAGTAAGTAAACTTGCTGATAAATTTAAAAAAGCAAAGATGGTTATTTTTACAGAATACAGAGGTATTACTGTTGAAGATGACACAAAATTACGTGCTAATATAAGAGAAAATGGAGATGAATATTTTGTAGTAAAAAATTCTACATTGTCATATGCCTTAAAAGAAGCAGGAATTGAAGGTATTGCTGATTTTGAAGGTCCAACAGCGGTAGTTATTGGTTATGAAGATTATGTTGCGCCAGCAAAAGCAGTTAATGATTATGCAAAAGATCATGAATTTTATAAAATTAGATCTGGTGTTATGGATGGAAAGGCTATTGATTGTGCTGAAGTTAAAAAACTTGCAAGTCTACCATCAAAAGATACATTATATGCAATGTTTGCATCTGCATTACTTGGAAATATACGTAATCTTGCTGTTGTTCTTGATCAAGCAAGACAAAAACAAGAAGAAAATGTTTAAATAAAAAATAGAATTGGAGGAATTAGAAATGGAAAAAATTGAAAAAATTGTTGAAGAAGTTGAAAAATTAACAGTTATTGAATTAGCTGATTTAGTAAAAGCTATTGAAGAGAAATTTGGAGTAAGCGCTGCTGCTGCTGTTGTAGCTGCTGGACCAGTTGCAGGAGGAGCTGCTGCTGCTGACGAAAAAACTGAATTTAATGTAGTATTAAAGGATGCTGGAGCTACTAAAATTGCAGTTATAAAAGCTGTTAGAGAAGCTACTGGTTTAGGTTTAAAAGAAGCTAAAGAATTAGTTGATGGAGCACCTAAGACTGTAAAAGAAGCTATGCCTAAGGAAGATGCTGAAAAATTAGTTGAAGCATTAAAGGCTGCTGGAGCTATGGCAGAAATGCAATAAAATACAAAAAAATTAGCAATGTTTTAGTTGCTAATTTTTTTGTTACTCTCACATAAATTATTTATGTTCATAAAATATAAAGTAATTGGAGGAAAAATTATGGACAAATTGATTTATGTAGATCATAGTGCAACTACTAACATTAAAAGTGAAGTTTTGGAGGAAATGCTACCTTTTCTTAAAAGTAATTTTGGAAATGCGTCTTCATCATATTCGATAGGAAGAATATCTAGAGAGGCTATTGATATTGCTCGAGAAAGAATAGCAAGTTCAATTGGAGCTTCTACTAATGAAATATATTTTACATCTGGTGGTAGTGAGGCAGATAATATGATCATTAGAGGAATAGCTATGGCAAATAAGGATAGGGGTAATCACATTATAACTAGTAAAATTGAACACTTAGCTGTATTAAATACGTGTAAAGCACTTGAAAAAGAAGGATTTGAGGTTACTTATCTTAATGTAGATAAATATGGTATTGTTAATTTAGAAGAATTAAAAAATAGTATTAAAGATAACACTATTTTAGTATCTATTATGTTTGCAAATAATGAGATTGGTACAATTCAGCCAATAACTGAAATTTCACAAATCACTAAACAAAGAAATATAATTTTTCATACAGATGCTGTACAGGCAATAGGAAATATAGATATTGATGTAGGTAAAATGAATATAGATGCAATGTCATTATCTGCCCATAAGTTTTATGGACCAAAAGGAATTGGATGTGCATATATAAAAAATAATGTAAATTTTGAACCATTAATAAATGGTGGACATCAAGAAGATTGTAAAAGAGCAGGTACTGAAAATGTTGCAGGTATAGTTGGTATGGGTAAGGCTATTGAGATAGCAAAGGGAAATATAGAGAAGTATAATAAAAAATTATTGTTTTTAAGAGAAAACTTTATTGGTAGAGTTAGTCAAAGTATTAGTTATGTAGGTTTAAACGGTCATAGAACTAAAAGATTACCTGGCAATGTAAATATATCAATTAGGGGAATAGATAGTCAAAATTTGCTTTTAATGCTCGATATGAATGGAATATGTGCTTCAAGTGGTAGTGCTTGTACAAGTGGAAGTGTTGAACCATCTCATGTGCTTAGTGCTATTGGGGTAAATCCTTGCATTGCTAAAGGTTCACTTAGAATTACATTTGGAGAAGATAATACAATAGAAGATGTAGAGTATATTAATAAAGTATTACAAGATGTAGTAGAAAAGTTAAGATATATGTAAATAAACTGTATTGATAACTTGACATAAAGCTAAAAATAATGTATAATTTAATAGCAAACTTTAGTAACCTATTTAATAATTTAAAGGAGGAATTATAATGGAGCATATAATGACAGTATTTATGGTAGTTATAATGTTAAGCTTTGTAGTATCCATAGTAATTGTAAAAAAAAGACTATTTTGGGTAAAAAGTAAGGTAATAGGTGATGAGAAAGCTGAAAGAATTGCAGAGTTAAGAGAACTTGCAACTGAGATTTTTAATGAAAAAGAGAATAAAACTCAAAGCGAAGACGGTTGCAAAGTGGGAATTTTCAAAGAAAATGGAATAATTACGGGCGTATTTGTAAAGAACAAAAGAGTAACTGTGAAATATTATGATGAAGAATATGAAGAGAAATATATTGTAATACACACAGCTAATTCTGAAAGTAGACTTATACTTTGGTATGGTTTGCTTATTGCTGCTATTTGTTCTGCAATGGTATGTTTAGGTGAATTTATTGTATATGTAGTAGCTATTTGGAATATATACAGTTAATTTATTTTTATTTATTAAAAAATGGCATTAATTTATATGATTTTTGCCATTTTTGTTTTTTCAATAAATTTTTGCTTATGATTTTTTTAAAACAGTTTTAATTTTTTGTAAAAAATGATATAATGTATGTGTGAAATATTATAGGAGAGTTATTATGAGAAAAAAGATTATAATTGTAGGAATAATATTAATATTAGTTTTAATGTGTATATTAATATTATTTAAAATTAATGGTAATAGAAATTTGTACAAGATAAATTTACCAAGTTTAGAAAATTTATTGAATGTAACTTTTAATCAAAATACACAAGTAAAAGTTATTGGAGATCAATCTGAAATTAAAGAATTACTAAGTATATTAAATAGTAATGGAAGAGAAACAAATGAAGAGAGTGTACAGGATTATCCTGTAAATGTTGAAAATGAAATAAAGATTGAATTTAATTTTAAGGAGGGTGGAACATCTACAATATTTGTATATATAAAAAAAGGAAAGTATTACTTAGAACAACCATATAATGGTATCTATTCAATATCAAAAGACGAGTATAATTATTTAAAAAATATGTAAAATAACTTAAAGTATAGTTTTACTTAATTTTTGTTATAGGAAGTACTGTTATATAGGCAGTATTGATAGATTAGTAATCTTCTTAAGTTAACTTGATAATAAGAAAATGTGTTACGAATTTGGCACATTTTCTTTTTTTAATGATATTGAAAATATCTGTTTTTATGTTGATTTTTTTATATAAATATAGTAAAATTATATTATAAAGAAAGAAGGTATAATATGTGTAATATAAAAAGTAGACATAAAAAAATATTTGTCATAATAATGTTTACTGTGTGTATGTTAATTTCGACAAATTTATTTGCTGTAAGTAGTAATGATGGTACAGATTATGATGGTATAATTGATGCTCAATTTGATAGTAATGTGTATAAATCAAGTGAAGATAATACTATATCATATCTACCATATGTCCGTTTTAGTGATGAAAGGGCAGTTGTAGATAGAGAAATAAATAAAATGGGGGCAATATTTTCAAATAAGAATATAGAAGTTAATAAAGCTATGAAAGAAATTCAAGTTTTATTTGCATCAGATTCTATTCGTGTAAATTCAAATATGGAATATGGTGTTATGTTCGCAGGAAGTAATATAGTAATAGATTCTAATATTGATAAATCTTTAATAATATTCGCTGCTAATGACGTTACTATTACTAAAAATGCTACTATTAATGGAGACCTTATATTATTTACTTCTAATTTAGATATACAAGGTAGAGTAAATGGTAGTGTACTTGGTGCTTGTGAAAACATAGATATAACAGGTACAATTGGTACAGATCTAAGAGTTGAAACTGAAAGTTTAGATACAAGTTCATCTGATAATATAAAAGGAAAGATATATATAGTTACTACTAATAATAATATAGATAGAACTAAATATCCAGATGCTACTATAAAAGTTATTACAAATGATGTTGTAGAAGAGGTTAGTATAGCTCAAATAATTATAGATGCAATTATAGTATGTATAGCATATTCATTAATGTATTGGGCTTTACAGAGAGTAAGAGATGGTTCTTTTGCTAATAATTCATTTGATAAGGTGACATCAAATCCAGCTTTTTTAATAACTTCAGGAGCCTTAAGTTTATTTTTAATACCACTTGTTACAATTATACTTATTGCATTATGTGCATTTAAATTAGCAGGTATAGCAGTTCCATTAATGATTGCATATTTTGCATTTATTATATGTTTTGGAATGTTATCAACATTTATAGTTGGCTCTGTATTGTTTAAGTATGTAAGTCAAAAATATTCATTAGATAATAACATTATAACTACTATGGCAGGTTCTTTTGGAACATTTATAGTGTTATATATATTGGCAAGATTACCAGTTATAGGTAATATAGTAACTTTTATACTTGTTATGTTATCAATTGGTATAGCACTTACAGTTATATTTAAAAACAATACTAAAATTACGGGTGGAAAAATGAATTTGGAAGTTGAAGGAACTATTAACGAAGCAATAAATGAAAGTAGTAAAAATGATGATACTAATAATGTATAAAATAAAAGCGTCTGTAAAAAAAGTAATATTATTATAAATTATGAAAATAAAATCATTGGAAATACATGTGTAAATTCAATGATTTTTTTCGTTTTAATAAGTATATTAATGTATATATAGGAATATAATATATTTTATTAATTATAGCTAATATATTTTTAATTGAAATAGATATGAGTATTATTAAGTATAGGCATTATAGTCAAAATGTCGAAATATGCGATCGAAATATAGATAATATGGTTAAAATTTGTTTACAAGTAAACAAAAGTTTGTTATAATTAGATGTAATAAAAAATAAATTGTAGTAATATATGTAGATTAGAAAAAACATATGAAAAAAGAGATGCATGATTAAAGAATTTTATGATAAAATAGTTTTTAGTACATCTTGAATGGGTATTTTAGCTTCTTTTTTATTATAATTATGTATGTGAATATTTTTTTGTGCTTGTACATATAATTTAATATATAGCTCTTGAGAAAAAATCTTTTTTAGTGTAAAATATAATAGTAAGTTTAAAAGGTGGTATGTTTATGGAACAAAAGTATTATAATATAGAAACAAGGGATGTTATAAAATTACTAAAATCAAGTGAGGCTGGAATAGACAATAAAGAGGCAAGGGAAAGATTAATAAAAAATGGTGCTAATAAACTAAAAGAGGCTAAAAAAAGAGGAATTATACTAAGATTTATAGATCAGTTTAAAAATATAATGCTAATTATATTAATAATTTCTGCTGTAATTTCAGCATTCGTTTCTATTGAAACTGGAGAGTCCTTTACTGATTCAATTATAATATTATTTGTAGTTGTATTAAATGCAATTTTGGGGGTTATGCAAGAAAGTAAAGCGGAAAAAGCAATAGAAGCACTAAAAAGTATGTCACTTCCATATATAAATGTTAAGAGGAACGGGAAAGTTGAAAAGATTAAGACTGAAGAATTAGTTGTAGGAGATATTGTATTAGTAGAAGCAGGGGATTTTATTCCAGCTGATATGAGAATTGTTTCTAATCATAGCTTAAGGGTTGAAGAGGCAGCACTTACAGGAGAATCTACATCTGTTGATAAAACAGAAAAAGTAATATCTACAACTAATGCACCGCTTGCAGATAGAATTAATATGTTGTATTCTGGTAGCAGTGTAGTATATGGTAGAGGAGAAGCTATTGTTACTGCAACTGGTATGAATACCGAGCTTGGTAAAATTGCAAATGCAATATCTAGTCAAGAAGCTGAAATTACACCATTGCAAAGAAAGATGAATGAACTTAGTAAAATACTTAGTATTCTTGTAGTGATTATAGCAGTGATTATGTTTGTAATAGGTTATCTTGCAGGTAATCCTGTAATAGATGTATTTATGCTTGCAGTATCACTTGCAGTTGCAGCAATACCAGAGGGACTTTCTGCAGTTATTACAATAACTCTTGCTATTGGTGTTCAAAAAATGGCTAAAGAAAAGGCTATTATGAGAAAGCTATCTGCGGTAGAAGCCTTAGGCTCAACTGAGGTTATATGTTCAGATAAAACTGGTACACTAACCCAAAATAAGATGACATTAAGAAAAATATATTTAGATGGAAAAATAATAGATGTTACAGATGTATGTAGTATTGAAGAAATAAAGAAGAAAAATAGTTTTAATGAATCAGATCTGTACGCACTATCAAATATTATACTACTTTGTAATGATTCTAAAGTATCAGAAGATAAAGGAATTAAAAAGTTACTTGGTGATCCTACTGAGACTGCACTTGTTGAATTTGGTCAAAAGTTAAAATTTGATAAAGAAAAAATGGATAAAATATATACGAGAGTTGATGAAATTCCATTTGATTCTGAAAGAAAAATGATGTCTACTATAAATGATTTTGAAAATGAATATATGGTTTGTACAAAAGGGGCAGTAGAATCAATTCTTGCTAGATGTAATAGTATACTTGTTAATGGTAAAACTCAAAGATTAGACAGTCAGACTAAAGATAAAATTATGACTAGTAATTTAGATATGGCAAAAGATGCCCTAAGAGTACTTGCTTGTGCATATAAAATGATACCTAAAGATAATGCTAGTGCAAAAAGTGAAGATAATCTTGTATTTGTAGGATTAGTTGGCATGATTGATCCACCAAGGAAAGAGGCTAAAAGAGCAGTTCAAAGATGTTATGAGGCAGGTATGATGCCTGTTATGATAACAGGTGATAATATAGATACAGCAACAGCAATTGCTAAGGAACTTGGAATATATAAAGATGGAAAAATTGCAATTACTGGAACTGAGCTTGATAAAATGAGTGATCAGGAGTTGTATAGTAAAGTTAGTCAAATCTGTGTATATGCTAGAGTATCGCCTGAAAATAAAATACGTATTGTAAAGGCTTGGAAAAAAATAGGAAAGACTGTGGCAATGACAGGTGACGGAGTAAATGATGCACCTGCTTTAAAAGGAGCAGATATTGGCATTGGAATGGGAATTACAGGAACAGAAGTATCTAAAAGTGTATCTAGTATGATACTTGCTGATGATAATTTTGCAACAATTGTAGTTGCTATTAAAGAGGGAAGACGTATTTATAATAATATTCAAAATGTAATTGTATATTTATTAGCATCAAATTTAGCTGAAGTGCTTATAATATTTATAGCAACATTATTTAATAGAACAATTTTGCAACCAATTCAATTATTATGGATAAACCTTGTAACAGATACAATTCCAGCTATTGCACTTGGATTTGAAAAAGAGAGTAAAAACATTATGTCACAAAAACCACGAAGTGCTAATGAGAGATTCTTTACACCGTTTTTAACATGTAGAATAGTAATTCCTGGTGTTATTAAAACTATAATCATGTTTTGTATATACTTTGCTGTTGAAAGAGGATATGGAAATGAACTTGCAAGTGCATCAGTATTTATATCGCTTTCAATTATTGAAATATTATTCTCATGTATATGTAGATCAGATAGAGATTCAATATTAAAAATTAATTTCTTTTCTAATATGCCAATGGTATTTTGTGTGATTGGTACACTTGTATTGCAATTTATTGTTGTAACAACTCCTGCCCTTGCAGAGTGGTTAAAAGTGCCCGAAATACCATCACATATATTTACAATGATATTAATAGCAAGTGTTGATGCTATCGTGATATTTGAGATTGTAAAAATTGTTTTAGCTAAAATATTTTTGAAAAGTGAAATTGGAGGTAAAAATTTATGATAAAGCATTTAACAGATAATGATTTTGAACAGGAGATAAAAGAGAGTAATGGGGTTATATTAGTTGATTTTTATGCAACTTGGTGTGGACCTTGTTCTAAAATTGCACCTATATTAGAAAAAATAGCTTCTAGTAGACAGGGTTATGTAATTGCAAAAGTTGATGTTGATAAGTGTCCCAATATTTCTCAGAAATTAAAAATTGATGTTATACCAACTTTATGTCTGTATAAAGATGGAGTTCTTATAGCAAGAGAAGTAGGATATAGAAATGAAGATGAAATTGTACATTTAATTGAGGATAATATGTAAAATTTTACTTTTATGTGCCTATGAATATTTTATATTATGTTATAGTATATATTCATAGGCACTAATTAAATTTAGGGACGTTCCATAAATAAATGTTACAATTTTTATGTAGACTTAAAAT
>CAOKPF010000011.1 GCA_948470565.1 uncultured Clostridium sp. | reverse complement strand
TTTTGTATATCTTATTTCGATAAATGTTGTACTTTTTATCTTGCTAATCTACAATATAGTTTTAAAATTCTTCAGAAGCTTTAACCTAGTAGGTTTACTTGTTTTTTGAAATGATAGTGATATAACAAGAGTACCTCCAAATTATCAGTTAGATTACAAGTAATTATTTAAATGAGTAGATTTTATTAGTTATTATTTTTAAAATGAAAAGTGATATTATAAAAATATAATAAAAAATATTAATTGGAATTAATTTCTTGATACTCAAATTTTAATGGATCTATAGCATTACCATTATTATCATATATTGTAAAATGAAGATGAGGTCCAGTCGTCCAACCATTACTTATACCATTTGATAATATTTTTGGACCAACATAACCTATAATATCACCTTGTTTTATACTCATTCCAGTAGAAACTATCATATTTTCAGACATATGTCCATATAACGATTTATAACCATTATCATGCAATATTGTAACACACATTCCATAACCATTAGTAAATCCAGCAAATGTGACAATCCCAGAAAGAGTAGCATAAATTTTTGAATTTTGTGGTGCTAAAAAATCAATACCATTATGAAAATTTTGTTTTCCAAATAAAGTACGATAGCCAAAATAACAGGAAATAGAGGTATAAGATGTTGGATATAAATTAATAGAATTATCTAGATTTAAATTAGAAGTTTTTAGTGAAAATAGTGTTGAAATTAAACTAATGAAAGAAATAAAAATTAAAAAAAATTTTTTAAACATAAAGTCCTCCCTATAAAATTATATAATAGTAAAAAATAAATACAATAAAAAATTGTAGAAAAAATAATGTATATCACTATAAGATAAAGAACATACTAAATTTAAGAAAAAAGTAAAAAAAGTTACATAATACTAAGAAATTTCAAAAAAAATAGACAAATTTTACAAAAACTATTGAAAATTTTTTTAAATAAGGTATAATTAAATTATAAGGTTATAAAAATAAAGGAGGAATTATGAAAAAGTCAAGAAAAATATTTTTAAGGATCTTGCCAGTTATGTTGGTAGCTGTAATAATGTTAATGAGTGGAGGAGTATATGCTGCAGTAAATGGTGGCATTTCAGCTGAATTTCCAACTGGCAATGGTAGTGGAGGAACATATACTACAGGAATTATAAATAATATTGGTTCAGTATTGAAAACAGCTCTTCAAGTTGCAGCTATAGTTGCTATAATTTTTGCAGGTGTTAGATATATGTTTGCATCAGCAGATGCGAAAGCAGATATAAAACAACAGACAGTTATACTTGTTGTTGGTGCATTAATAGCATTTGCTGCACCTACAGTAGTAGATTTAGTTAAAAAAATATTTGAAGATATTGTTAGATAGTATAATATTTTCTTATGTAAAAGATATTAGAGATAAATCTTTAATATCTTTTTGTGTTAGAATTTTGTGCTGATTAGTGTATAGAAAAGTAGATTAATTTATTTTAGTTTATAAAAATTATAGAAGGAGTATAATGTGAAAAATTATTTAAAAATCAGTTTTGTTTTTATATGCGTACTTATCTATTTTAGTTTAAATTTTATAAGTGCCGCAAATCTGTTAGATGATACTTTAAATGGTGGCAAAAATTTTTTTCAATTGGGGCAGAGTGGAAATAACAGTATAGGTTTTGGAGAAAATGTAACATCATATATAAATAGCGATATAGTGCCTTTGGTAAGGGAAATAGGAAAGTTTGTAATATTAATTTGTACAATATTTTTAGGAATAAAATATATTTTTTCTAGTTCAGAAGAAAAGGCTAATTTTAAAGAAACTTTACCATCTTTAGCAGTTGCAATTGTATTTGTGTATTTAACAGATTTGGTACTTCAGATATTTACTAATAATGGAAATGGACTTTTAGACATAATTGTTGGAAAAACTACATTTGAAGGTGTTAAAAATGAAATTTGGGGAGTAATTGTACCAATTGTAAATGTTGCTGCATTATCAGGAGTTATTTTTGCAGGAGTAAAATATATGTTTGCATCTTCTGATAAAAAGGCAGATATAAAAAAGCAGCTTGCTCCTTTAGTTATAGGTATAATACTAGTTTATAGCTCAGTAAATGTTATTAATGTATTTATAAATGTATCTAATGATATTTTAACATCAAATGTAATTTATGATGAAGAAATAAATGTAATTGAAAATATGGAAAAAGATAATGTAAGAAATATATAATTTCTTACATTATTTTCTTTTTTTTATTGATTTTGTTTTTATTTTATGATAAAATTTTAGAAATTAGAGGGGGAGATATAATTGGGAAAAACTTATACAGTACCAAGAAATGTGAAAGGTGAAACTAGGTTGCTATATATTTTTTCAGTAAAGTCTATGATTACTACAGTATTTTGTGGTTTGATTGGATTTGCATTAGGATATATATTGGCATTAATTGGACTTGGGCAGAAAGCTACGTTTATTATGACTGCTATATTTGCTTTAATAGGTTGGATATTGGGAGAGATGTCTATACCAGATACACCAATAGTAGGAAATTTAAGAAAAGCTGGAGGAGAACCAATACTTAATATACTTATAAGAACTATTACTTTTAAAAAAAGAAAGAAAATTTATATTTATAGATATGGAGGTAATAAATAATGGATATTACAGTTATAGGTTTGATAGGGATTGGACTATTTGGTTTGGTATATGTTATATACACTAGTGCACAGAAAAATAAAGAAAAAAAAGTTGAAGCTAATGCGAAGCAAAAAGATATTGTAACTAATAATGAGATAAAGAGAAATAATAATAAAGATGTACCAAAAAAAGACATGAATGAGTTTATGGAATTTGATAAAATTGTAGATAATATGATTTTACAGGAAAATGAAAATAAATATACAATGGTAGTACAATGTAAAGGTATTAACTATGATTTGATGTCAGATATTGAACAATTAGCAGTAGAAGAAGGTTTTATAACTTTTCTTAATACTCTTAAATATCCAGTTCAACTGTATGTACAAGCAAGGGCTATTGACTTAAAAAATAGTATGGATTTATATAAAGAGGGAGTTGCTGATATTACTACTCAGTATTATGCAGCAGAAGATAGATTAAATAAAGTAAATAATGATATAAATTCAACTAATAGAGAGGTTCAGGAAGCTACAATTGAAAAAGCTAAGTATGCTAATATATTAGAATATGCGCAAGATATAACTAAATATGTTGAGCGAATGAGTTTAAATAAACATGTATTGCAAAGAAGGTTTTATGTTATAGTTTCGTATCATAAATCAGAACTTGGAACAACATCGGAGTTTACAAAAAAAGAAATATATGATATGTGTTATAGAGAATTATATGTAAGAGCTCAGACTATTATAAGCGCATTAGCTTCATGTTCTGTTACAGGAAAAGTGCTTACTTCAAATGAGTTAGCTGAACTGTTATATATATCATACAATAGAGATGATGAACAAATTCTTGATATACGTACTGCATTGGAATCAGGATTTTATAGGTTATATTCTACAAGTCAGGATGTATTTGAAAAAAGAGAACAACTTATGAAAAAGGAAATTCAAGAAGAGGGAGCAAGGAGAGTAAGAGCTGCAATAAAAGAAACTTTGTCTGGGAATGATGTTAAAACACCAGAGCAATTAGAAGATGATTTTGAAGAACAAGTAGATAGGCAGGCACTTGAAATTATAAGGAATGCTGACATTGATGAAGAATCTAAAGAAAATTTGTCTAATATAATTGCAGAAAGACATGTTGAAAATGCTGAAAAAAGAAAAGAAGAAAGAAGAATGAAACAGCATGAAAGAGAGAATATAGAAACTGAAGGAAATCAGGAAGAAGATGGTGAAAACCAAGAAAATGAAACTGGGGACAGTAGTGATGATATGGGAGATTTAGTAAATGATACTTTATTATAGAATCATTTTAGGAGGTATATAGGTATATGTTTAATAAGAAAGATAAAAAGGATAAGAAAAAAGATAATAAGAAATTAGAAAATAAGAATACAAATGACAGTAATTCAAATGAAGAAAATAAGGATGGGGTAATAAAAGCTGATGGTGGTGAAGTTAATCATTTAGAATTAAATAAGGCTAATTTAAAAGATTTGATGGCTCCATCTGGGATAGATGCAAGTCATTATGATTATATGGAAATCTTTTCAAAGATATCAAGGTATGTTAGAACTTTTTACGTAACAACACTTCCAAGACAAGCATCATTCCCATATTTCTTAGCTAATATATATGAGTTTGGAGATGTAAATACTTCTGTATATATAAGTCCAATATCAGAAACAGCCTCACAAAAAGATCTTAATAAGACTATAGTTGAATTACAATCAGAAAGATATGTAGCTGCTGATAGAGGAGATATAAATAGGGTAGCTGTACTTACAACAAAGCAAAGTGAAGCAGAAGCACTAAGAGATCAAATCGCAGCTGGGTATAATAAACTTTTTGAAGCTACTATAGTTGCAACATTATTTGCATATAGTAAACATGAACTTGATAAAGCGTCTGAAATACTTGCAATGGAAGCTTCAAAAAATATGGTTGGTATAAAAGCAACATGGGCACTTCAAGAAGAGGCATTTCAAACCAATTTACCTCTTAATAAAAATAAACTTAATAGAAAGCATACTTTTGATAGAGGTTCTATGGCAACTGTGTTTCCATTTGTATCTTCTGATATAGGTCATGATATTGGAGTACCAATTGGAATAAACAAGCAGACAGGTTTACCACTTTTATTTGATAATTTCCATCCTACGCTTACTAATTATAATATGATTATATTTGGTAAGTCAGGTGCTGGTAAATCTGTTACAATAAAAACAATTATGGCAAGATCTGCAGTCCTTATGAAAATTGAAAATCTTGTAATTGATGCAGAAGGTGAATATGTTGTTGTTGCAGAAGCATTAAATGGGATAAATATAACAATTAGTCCAAATTCGCAGACAATAATAAATATATTCGATATTGAGCCTGAGATAACAAAAGATGAAATAACTGGTAAGGAAAGATTAGTATTAAATGTAGAAAATAAAGTAGAGGATGCTACACAGTCACTTCTTACAATGGCACGTGGTGCTACAAGAAGTCAGGAAGTAAACGAACTTACAAAACAAATAATAGCTGAAATTGTATCTGAATTATATAGCAGAAAAGGTATTAATAGTGATGTAAATTCATTATATGTTGAAGATGGAATGGCAAACTCTAATAATTATGTAGGAAAGACTAAAAAGCCTATGCCAACTATTACTGAATGGTACGAATTATTAGAAGAAAAGGCTAATGAAAATAAAACTGCAACATATGACTACCATTATAATTACTTACTAAAAGTTATGAAACAATATTGCAAAAAATTTAATGGTCAGATGGCATATTTTGATGGACAGTCTACATTTGAACTTTTAGACGGCTGCTTATTTATAAATATAAATTTATCTTTACTAGAGGAAAAATTTGCAAGACCACTTGCACAACAAATATTACTTTCATGGGTGTGGGAAAAATACGTTAAGAAAAATAGTGAAAATAGACAAAAAGCTAGGAAAAAGAGAGTTCTTATTGATGAAGCTTGGATGTTACTTGATTATCCAGAAGCTGTACAATTTTTAAATACAATGGCAAGACGTGCTAGAAAAAGAAATGTATCTCTTGCAGTTGTATCACAAAAATTCCAAGACTTCTATGAGAAAAAAGAAGCACAAGCAGTTCTTACATCATCAGATACAAAATTATTCTTAGCACAAGATAAATCAGAAATAGAATATTTAAGAGAAGTATTTAAATTAAGTGAGGGTGAAACAGATTTCTTACTTACATGTTCAAGAGGAGAAGGACTTATACATATAGGGCAAGAATCAGCTGTTATATCAATACGTCCAACTCAAAAGGAATTTGAGTTTGTTGAAACAAACTTGTCAAAAATAATATCTAACAAACAACAATAGAATAGGTGATGTAAATGTTAAAATGGATTAAGAAAAATAAGAAATATATAATGATACTAATGTTTCTAGTAAGTATAATAAATATAATTGGGGGTAATAGTGTTTATGCATTAATAAATCCTGACTCTCCTGAAGCAGAGCAAGAAAATTTCCTTCAAGATGTAATAGGAACTATTTTAGGTGGAGGTTTAGGAATACTTGGAGTACCATTTGCAGGATTAGTAAATGCAGTAAATGTAATTATTTTTATGTTGATTTATACAATATTTGTAGCAGGAGAATTAACTAGTTTTAATATGTTTCCAAGTGTAGATAATATAGTATTTAATAGAATGGCTTTCTTTGATCCTAATTTTATTAATCCAGCAAACTCTGATTATTCTAAAATTCATGCAATTCAAGGAGTAATAGCAGGTTTATATTATTCTTTTGTAGTTATTGCTGTAGCAGTTATGGCAATAGCTGCAATGGTTATAGGTATTAAACTTGCAGTTTCAACAGTTGCTGCTGAAAAAGCAAAATATAAAGAAGCTATTGGTCAATGGATATTTGGAATAGTCATGCTTTTTGTAATACATATAATTATGGCTGCTATATTTACAGTAAATGAAAAAATTGTAGAATTCGCTTCTGAACAGGCTGGAGATATATCTTTTAAGTTTAGTGGTATAGAAGTTATACCATTTACTGGTAAGAAAATATATTCAGTTATAAAGGGAATAGAAGATTTTTTTAATACTAATGTTATTACTGACATTACAACAATAACAGTAGATGGTATGTATGGATTTTATATAAGGTTGATATTAAAATCAATTGGTGGTGATTTCACATCGGCATTTATGTGTGCTATAATATTAGGTGAATCTGTTGCATTAATTGTAACATATATGAAAAGACTATTTTATTGTATATTTTTAGGAATAATGGCGCCTTTAGTTGTGGCTGTGGATACAATATCGAGATCTATGGGATAAGGAGAAAAATAAATGGGAAAAGAAAAAAAAGCAGGATTATTAGAAAAATGGTTTAGTAGTTTTAGCTTAGCAGTATTTGAGCAAAGTTTTCATGCTATATTTCTAACAGTAATTTTAGTAATAATAAGAGGTTTAGAACAAGCAGCTACAGAAGGGTATGATGCAGGTTTGGACATGACTGTTGGATTATTTAGTATTGTTGGAATTGCAGCAATACTTAAATTTGATAAGTTAGTAAAAGGGGTTTTAGGTATAAAGGGAACTCCAATGGGATCTCCAATGGAAAACTTAGTAAAGACTTCAAAATCACTACAAGATGGTACAAAATTTGCAGCAAGAACTGCTCAGCCTTTTAAAGAATATGCAGATAATAAGAGAAATGAAGCACAATTAAAAGCAAGAAGGGATGCTTTGAAATCATCACTTCAAGCAGCTGGACTTAGTGATCCTGATGATAGAAATGCAATCGAAGAGGCAAGAGGAAGAATGACTGAAAGCGATGTTGTAGAAGAACCAAGATACAATGATGGTCTTGATACTATAGTTTCTGATAATGGAGTAGAAGTAGTTACTGATAGAATAGATAGTGATACAGTGGCTTCATCAGGAACAAGTTTATCATCACCTAATTATCAAATGGCATCAGGTTATAATGGTGGTAATGTACAAGGCGGAGTAAATGCTAATGGAGGTGTACATATAGATAATGTCGAGCAAATGGCACTTGCTGGTGGTAATGTACAAGGCGTAGAAGCACAAAATATCAGTGCTCAAACAGTTAATGCAGATGGTGCAAATGTTTCAGTGGATGGAACTCAACAAGGACAAAATGGAGAACAAACTAATAGTAGACTACAACAATTTAATAGTAAGCTTTCTGAATATGAACAGGCAGATCAAGAAT
Source organism: uncultured Clostridium sp. (assembly GCA_948470565.1). Classification (GTDB taxonomy): domain Bacteria; phylum Bacillota; class Clostridia; order TANB77; family CAG-465; genus CAG-465. Next base: position 28,006 of record CAOKPF010000011.1, on the reverse strand, counting down.
ACCAAGATGCAAAGAAGGCTTCTGCTAAGTCTAATTTACAAAGGTTTACAAGGCTTGGAACATCAATTGCAGCTGCAGGTATGGCATTTGGAGCTTCAGAGGATATGTCAGGTATGGTTTCGTTGGCTAATCAAATAGATGCACCAATGGATGCTGTTACTGATAAAGCTATTGAGAACGGTATTTATAGACAATATGATAATCCTAGAATAAAAATTGAAATTGAAAAAGGAAAAGAGCTTGAAGAAAAGGGCGATTATGCTGGGGCTCAAAAACATTATGATGTTGCAAATAAGCTTACTAGAGAAAGACCTATTAGTGTTATGAATGAAGTAGCAGATTTTTATCAAAGTTCACATGATTTTACAAATAAACATGCTGAAAATTCTGTTAATAAGGAAGCACAAAAATATCATTATGCAGTTGAACGTCCTGATTCAACTACACCACAATCATCTCAAGTTAATGTAGGTTCTACGAATACTAATGTATCACAAAATGTAAATGTAAATGCTAATCCTAATATATCACCAAACGTAAATGTAAATGCAGGTGACACTAATACAAACGTTAATCTTGATAATCAAACTATACAAAATGTACAAGCACAAGTTGAACAATCAGTTCAAAATGGTGTAAATACTAAAGATATTGCTAAGTTTGTTAATAAAACAGTTGCACAGAAAATAAGTGAAAATAATAAAAAGATATCAAAAGACACGACTAAACAAATGGCTTCTCAGTGGAGAACAGCTCAAAGAACAATTGATGATGGTAAAAAGGCTAAAGTAAAAAATATAAGAGTAAAAGATGTTGGAGATATAAATTAAGGGAGTTATTATGTTAGATGTATTAAAAGATTATTTAAAAGGGTTAAACAAAAGAGAAATTTTAGTATTATTACTATTTGCTATATTTTTTATAATATTTATTTTTATATCACTAATTAATGCTATATTTGGTGGAAACAAAAATACTAAACAAGCAAATGATTTATCTAATATAAATAGTTCAAATATTGTAAATTATATTTCTAATGATACTAATTTGTTTGATAATAGTACAGAAAAATCTACTTTAGTAACTGATTATACTACATTTTTCTCTGTACAAGATGCATTACAAAATTTTATACGATACATCATGGATGAGGATTATGAAAATACATATAAGGTATTAAATGTTTCATTGCAGAATAAGTATGACAAAAAGTCTTATCTAGAAAAAATAAAGAAGTTTACTGAGTATAATTTTTTAAACGCAGATCCTAATTTACCAATTAACAAGGATGAAGAGATAGACTTTATAAATTATGCCAATGTAAATAATTTATTAAAATTATATAAACTTAATGATTACGATAATTGTTATTTATGTGATGTTATAAATATAAATAAAGATGTGATTAAAATTGGAATAGAATTAAATACTATTAATAAGACTTATAATGTGTTCTATTTAGAATTAGGGGAGGAATAAATGTAATGTTAAAAGATTTAGATAAAGATCAAAGAATATTTATTTATTCTGCAATAGGTGTAATAGTTACATTAGTAATAGTTGCTTTTTTATTAAGAATAATATGGGGAAATATATTATCTTCCAATGATAAAGTAGTAGAGAATTCTGAAAAAGCAAATACAGTAACAGTAACTGATTTAGGAACTTATACTTCAAAAACATCATCATTAGAAGAACAACTTACTTCATATTCAAAAGAAGTAATTAGTTATATGAGAACAAATGATATTGATAGATTATATGATTTATTAAATAACGATTATAAGGAGTATTATAATATTAATAAAAAAAATGCTAAAGAATTATTTGAGTCAAAAGGTTGTTTAGGCAAAAATCTGATTGCTAGTGACTATATATATTCAATAATTGATAATAAAAAAGTTTTTGCTGTTAATTTTTATACAAGTGATAAAACTACATCGTTCGATTTAGTTATAAAAGAATATTCACCTAATAGCTTTTCTATTGCATTTGATAATTTTGTATATTATAAAAAAGATACACAAGAGTATAATAATGATGGTGTAAAATTTGAGTTATCTGAACAGTTAGCATATATTGATTCTTATAGAGCTAAAGCAAAACTTACTAATTTAAATTCAGATGTTATAACTTTAAATTGCAAAAGTGAATATGAAGAGGCTTGCTATTTAAAAATGAAAAATAATAGTAAAGGAATAACTAGTAGTAGTAGTTTGACTTATGGTAAAGCCTTAGACGTGGAAAATAATCAAAGTTTAAATTTTGATATTATATTTAATTTGTCTAATTTAGCTCATGGAAATATTGAAGGAATTGAATTTAAAGATGTATTATTTGGAAACTCTAATGCTATAAAAGATTTAAATTTTTCAATTTAGAATATATTCTTTAGGATTGTGAGGTGAGACTATGGATGATTTTGAGGAAAATGAGAATGAATTATTAGATGAAGAATTAGAAAATGAATCTAGTAATAGTTATTCTTTAGGTGATGCTTATAATGATTATAGAGATATAAAGGAAGGTGCTAGTAAAGCTAAAGAGTTTACTAATTCATTAAGAGCTTCACAAGCTGAAAGAAATTTAGCTAAGGAAGGTGGGAAACAGGCTAGCAAAGAAGCAGGCAAAAGAGCTGCTGGACAAGCAGGTAAACAAGTTGCAAAGCAAGGTGCAAAAGCTGGTGCTAAGGCAGGAGCAGAAGTTGCGGCTGGTGCTGCAACAGGTGGTACAGCTGCTGTTGCGATAGAGGCGGCGGATAAAGCAAAACAAGTAAAAGATAAAGCCAATGAAAAAATAAAAGAAAAAACTGGCGTAGATGTAGATGAAACTCAAAAGAAAATAAAACGTTCATTGCCTTTTATTATTATTTTGAGTATAATTGGTATAATAATTTTCTTAATAATTGGCGTCGCTGGAACTAATTATCTTGCCTCTGTGCAGTTAACAGATTCTGTTCAAACTCTTATAAATAGAAGAGAATTTAGACAAAATAAAAGGATAATTTCATTTTTATATAAAACTACTTTACAAAAAGATAAAACAGGTTTACCTAATGATGTAACAATAGGAAAAAAATATAATGAAAGTGTTGGTTCAAAACCAATAAGTTCACAAAATTCATTTAAATATGATGAAATATATGATTTAATATATAATAATTATGAAAATATTTCAACAGAAGCTAAAATATATGGAGAGAATGTATATGCAGAAGGTGATGAAAAATACGAAGATCCATGTTATAAAAGAATGTTAGAATATGCAGCTAATTATGAATATAATTCATTATTTACAGAAGATGTAAATATTGAAGATTTTGAGTTAGATGAGGAATTATCTTCATTAAGACCAAATGCTACAAATGAAGAAATATATAATGAAAAGACAACTCAAGTAGCAAGTGATAAATTATATGAAATATTACAAGTAGAGGCAAAAAACTTTAATAAGGCAGAATGGAACTCATATAATCAAACATATAAATGTGTGGATAAAGGTGGTGACGAAAGAAATTCAGAGTCATGTCAGGAACTTGAAATTGGATATGATTCTGAACAAAGTGATGATGAGTATGCATCTACACAACCAAGACAAGATGCTTTAATAACAGAAGAGCCTATACCTGATAAAGATAGTAGTGGGAAGTCAAACTATCAATATATAAAAATGCAGGATAATGATTTAATAAGTTCATATACTACTCTTATTGCACCATCAACAGAAAAGTATAAGGTTGATAATAATACTACAGGTGTTGCCTATGTTACTTTACTTAGTAAATATGTAGAAAGATGGTTTATACCATATACAATGTATGAAGATACGAATGACTGGAATTTTATAAAAAAAGTAATGGATGATATGGCATTCCCAATACAGGTTACGCTATATAATGTAAATACAGATGAGAGAGTTATAAAAAGAAATTACTATGTAAAAGTAGTAAAAATGACAGTAACTTATGATAATACTCCAAGTAGTAGATTATCAGGTGAATTATCAATAGATGATGATACTGGTGTAGCCAAAATAAATGGAGCAACAATACCATATTCTGATTATAATAAAGAACAATCAAGTACGGATAAATCTGGTTTTGAAAAAGTTGGATTACTATCGTCAGAAGAATATTCAAGAAGTGAAATTGTAGATGCTGTAATAAGTGAAGGAGGTTTACCAGGTGCCTTAACATCATTTGGTTCGTATATTGCAACAGAGGAATCTGGGTATGCAAAATTTAGCGAAGATTATATAGCATCATTGGTAAAATCTACTGTAGATAGTTATGAGAAAGCAGAAAAAGAAAAAGAGGAGAACTCTGACCCTACTTATAATGCTCCAATAGGACCTACTACTAGTGGTACTCCAATGAATTCAGGTACTATAGCAGAGGAAGATCAATTTTCATCTAGTTGTTCAGATATTGCTGATGGAGGAGAATTAAGATCTTGTAGAGAAGGTGTAGTATCAGCTTCAATAACAGGAGAGCAAATCCAAAATGCCTTTGCAGCAACATTAGGAATGAAAGATGCAAGCGATTCTGAAGGGTGGAATAAATTTTTTTGGTTAAGTTTAGCTACTGATGATGAATTTGCTACTAATATAGGAAAAAGAATTAAGAAAACTGTATATGAAAGAGTTATAAATGAAAACGAAGGAGCTTATTCAAATGAGGATAAAATAGAAAAACTAAGAGATTTAACAATGAAAAGGAATATGAAATCTTCATATACTCCTAAAATATCATATATAGAGGGATTTTACGAAATACAAAAAACTAATTCTACTGTATATCCAATAAATGAAAAAGAGCAACCTAACTCTGAGAGAACTACTGATATTACAATAACAGAGGAGAATGGGACTGCTATAGGTTTTACTGTTGAGACAAAAGTTTGGAAAGAAAAAATAGTATCTAATACCAATACTAAACATTATAAAACTTCAAATTATTCTGATGAACAGTATGATGAGGAAGATAAAATTAAGAGCGATGATAGATATATTTCTAGAGTTGAATGGATACAAGATTATGGAGCATATTTACATTCTATAGGTAATACAGAAGGAAATAAAATTCCCGTATATACTACATATCCTGTAAAGACTTTATCAGATCAAGAAGAAGCATATAATAAATATGGTAAAACTGGTAGAAATCAGGGATATTCATATGAGGATATGTATTTTGCGTATAATAAGATACAAGAACTATATGAAGAATATAATAATTCTTCATCAGCAATTAGTGGAAGTATTAATACTTGTGATACATCTGGAGATGATAATTGGAAATGGCCAGTAGATTTAAGTAAATCTGGAACAGATGTTATAGGATATATATTTGGAAATACATCAGCTTATGGCGGAAGACATGAGGGAATAGATATATCTAATGGCGGTAATCTTGAGAAAACAACTGGTAAAGATGGTAATACACTTACAAAGGGACCAGATATTTTATCAGCTACTAATGGTACAGTACATATTGTTAGTTGGCAACAGGAAAGTGATTCTATTGTAAGTGGCGGAAATGTAACTATACCTAATTCAGGACCAAAAAGAGCTAACGGAAATTACGTTGTAATAACTAATGGAAGCTATTTTATATATTATTTACATTTATCAGAAATAGATCCTAGTTTGAAAGTAGGTTCTCAAGTTTCAGCTGGACAGAAAATTGGTAGAATGGGAACTACGGGAATGTCTACGGGTGTGCATTTACATTTTCAAGTTAATGGTAGTACAGGAGCAGTTGATCCTTTGCAATTTTATAAAGTTGAACCTACAAGTGGGGTTTTTGGAGAATATAAATCAGGAATGAATATTTCTTTTCCAAACGCATTTAAGTATGCTGGAACGACTACAAATAATTGTGAATGTTTGGCTGGAGAGTCATTAAGTGGTGGGAGCTTATCATCAGGAAATTATACATGGCATAATTTACCTAGTAAATATCAACCACAAACAGCACCAACAGAAGGTGTTGTTGAAACAAGGCAAATGAAGGCAACTATATATGGTCTATATGGAGATACAGGTTCAGCTTGTAGTAATGGTACTGGAACAGATGCTAATGGTTATTTATATTGTAATGATCAAACAGGTACAGCATATGGTATATCTCCGAAATTTCCAGATGCCGCTGAAAAAGGTTGGCTTCCAAGAGTAGTAGCTGTTCATAATGATGGTGGTACACCAGTGATACCATATGGAACTCTTATATATGTAAAAAGTAATAAAAAAAATGTTGAAGATTATGGTTGGGCTATTGTAGCTGATACTGGTGGAGCAGTAGTAAATAATCAATTAGATTTATATTTTAATTATGCAAAAGATAATGGTTCTAATGGTTCAGGTTCAGAATATAATTTGGAAGTTAAATGGAATAAATTTTTAAATCTTGGTGGAGTAGGAGATATAACAGTTTATATCACAGATACAAAACTTGATAGGAATCAATATATATATATAACTAAGGATAAGAGTTCAAGTATAACAAGTAGTTCGTCCTCAAGTTCTTCAACGAATAATTGTAGTAATACAAATTGTGGTGAACCAGAGGGAATGTATGAAATGTTAAGAAAAGCAAAAGAACTTACTGGTTCAGGAGATGGTAGCGTATCGTATAGTCAAGCAAATCATGCGGTATATAGTAATAAAGCTGATATAGATTCAATGAGAGCTAATGATTGTAGTGGATTTGTAGGCTCAATGTATAAAGCATATTTAGGAATTAATATTACGCAAGCAAGTGGTGGAAACGAAAGAGCTACATCTAGTATTATGCAAACAGCAATTGATAAAATTGCTCCAGATGGTTACTCTGTTACATATGGTAAATTAGATAATAGCTTTTCTAATGTTCAACCAGGTGATATACTATGGAGAGGTTCTATTTCAGGAAATAAAGCATATGGTGAGCATGTTGGAATATATTATGGGGAAAAATATCAAATTGATTTGGGAGGAGGAGCTTCAGGCTCAGAGCCAGGACCAAATTATAAAATAAAAAATACATATACTCATTATATAAGATATACAAGTAATGCAAATTGTATTGCAGAAAGTTCAGCTTCATCAAATGGAGTAAGTACAGGAAATAATAAAAAATATATTGTTAATAATAATACAAAAGTTAAATGTAGAGTATGTAATAAGGAGCATGGTGCATTGACTCTTTTATATGCTATTTGTGAACAGGAATGTAATACTAGTTATGATGGTACTTTAGCAGTTATGAGTTGTATATTAAATCGTTGTGAATCTAATGCATGGAAAAATTATGGTGGAACAGATCCTGTAAAGCAAGCAACTGCTTCTGGTCAATTTTGTTATACTATAGATAAGCATTGGCATGATAGATTGGGTAAGATAAAAGATACGACAAAAAAAGCTGTAAATGATGCATTAAATGGAAAAAGGAATCATAACTATCTATCTTTTAGAGCTGACAGTTCAAGTGCTAGATCAAATCATCCTTCAGGCGAAAATATAGGAGATAACTGGTATTTTAGTAAGTTAAATAATAAATAAACAATGTTTTAGAAGAGGAGAAAAATGGAGAAAAAAATAAAAAAAATTAATATAATTTTAATCTTTGTTTTAATAATATTGATTATATATTTTTTATTTGATTATTATTTTGTATTAAATATAAAACCTAATAAAAAAGTAGAAGATGCTCAATTATTTTATAATTTACAGAATATCACTTTGGATTATATATCATACTTGTATAATAATAGTGAGATGTATTTAAATAATGCAAGTATGTTAAATGCAAAAAAAAATATCGATATTAATAAACAGACTATTAGGTTATTAAATCCGATAGATAATAGATATGAAGTATATATGCAAAATGCATATATACTTAATCATAATACATACAAATGTGAATTTTCTATGCAGATATTTGATGATGATATGAATAAGGTAACATTTAATGATAATTATATAATTATAAAAATATATACTAATAGAATGAAATACAAGATACTAGATATAAAAATTAGTTCTTAATGGAGGATATATGAATATTTTTAAAGAGATAATAAATAGTAAAACAATCAGAAATATAATATTATTTTTTATATTAATATATTTGATAGTTTTTATTTTAAATAAGTGTTACCTAACTTATTTATCAGACTTTGGTGTTTTATATACAGATGTAGAAGTAAATAATATAGTATCATATAATGAAATGGAATATTTACAAAGTTTTATAGATAATTTAAAAGAAAAAAGATATGATATGGCATATGAAAAACTAAGTGAAAATTCCAAAAAGAGATTTGGCAGTTTTGAAAAATTAGAAGAGTATATAATGGTAAATGATATATTAAAATTTGATGAAGAAAAATATTCCATAACTATAAGTGAACTTGAACATATAAAAAATGATAATAGAGAGAGTATAAAATATAGCATAATGTTTTTAAATAATTCATTAGATGTTTCTGATACATCGATGGTGGAAGGAGATATGGCTTTTAATGGAAGCATAAAATATATATTAGTAATTGAAGATGGTTTAAATAAGTATAGTATAGATATTTTAATAGATGAATAGGAAGGAAAAAATAAATGGAAGAAGAAAAAAAAGATAGTAAACCAAGAAAAAATAAATTAGGTAATAATGTAAAAAGAAAACCAAGAAAGACTAAATATTCAGTAAAAGATTTGGAAAAAATAAAAAAAGAAGAACAAGTTTTAGACATGTATGTTGAAGATATAGATGATAGTCTAAATATGGTTGGAATTGTGGGAAAAGATATAAAAGCAATAATACCAAGGGATGAAGCTTCAAGTATAGTTGGAGATGATGGGCTTGTTGAAGAAAAATTTATTGTAAATAAAAAAGGAAAAATAATTCCAACATGCATAAAGGAAATAATTGAAAGAGATGGAGTTATAGAACTAATACTTTCAAAGAGAATATTAGAACTAAAAGTTAGGCGCTGGATGTATATGCACTTAAAACCTGGAATGAAATTAAAAGGTATAGTTATAAGTACAACTGAATATGCGGCTTTTGTTGATGTTGGTGGAGGAGTTACAGGAATATTAAAATTACCTGAAATATCTGATGTACCATTACAACACACAAGTGATGTATTTCATTTAGGTCAAAGAATTGAAGTTATTGTAAAAAAATATGATAGAGATACAGGTAGAATAGAGCTTTCATATAAAGAATTACTTGGTACATTTGAGGAAAATGTTTCAAAGTTAAATGAAGGTGATATAGTAGACGGAATAATTAGAAATAGAATAAAATCAGGCGTCTTTGTAGAAATAAAACCTAACTTAGTAGGACTTGCAGAGCATGTAAATGGTGTTGAATATGGTCAAAAAGTATTAGTAAGTATAAAAAGAATTATACCAGAAAAGAAGAAGATAAAACTTGTAATAATAGGTTAAATAAAAATTAGAGAAGATATGTGATATGTCTTCTCTATTATATGGAGGTAATATGATAAAAAGGCAGTTTTTAGGGATAAAATGGAGTGATAATATTCCTAAACTTATGTTATATGATAGAGCAAAAGATTTTATAGAAAAAAACGTAATAGAAATTGGTAGTAATATAAGCATTGAAAGAACAGATGAGAAAAGGTGTGTCGGATATTATGATGTAGAAAATAGAAAACATGTGGCTTGTAGAGCATATACGAATATGACAGATAAAGGATTTTCACAATGCTTCGAATGTAGAAATTTATCAAAATTTACTACCTGTGTATGGTGTAATGGAAGTGTATGTAAAAATAATCATGAAAGTGCATTAAAATTTTGTCAAAATCAACATTATGTATATTCAGCATATTTTGCTAGTGATAAATTAAAAGTAGGGACTGCTGTATATTCAAGAAGATATGAAAGGTTACTAGAGCAAGGAGCACTATACTCTATATTTATAGCAAAAACTCCAACTGGAAAACTAGCAAGACAAATTGAAAGTGAAGTTGCAAAACTTGATGTTACTACAAAAGTAAATATATCATATAAAATAAATAATTTAATTATAGAAAAAAATCAGAATGAAATTAGTAATATGTTACTTGAAAAATACGATGAAGTAAAGTCTTCATTAAAAAGTGAATTAAAAGAGTATTTGATTTTGCCAGAACATAATAATTTTTTAGAAATATTATATAATGTAAAGTCATGTTTAGTAGATAGCAGTAATCAATTAAGTATATTCGAAGATAATATAGAATACAAAGAGTACAAAAAAATATTAAAGCCTACAAAAATAAAAGGAATTGTAAAAGCAGTAATTGGAAGCCTTATGTTATTAGAAAATAATGAAGTACATTATTTAGTTAATATGAAAGCATTAGAAGGTTTTGTGATAAATATTAATTAAGTTTAAAACTTAATTATTGTAGTGTAAATAAGTTTTGTTATTGAAAAATAGTAATTGATGTGGGAGAATATAGTTGGAAGTGAGATGATAAATTTGAAAATATATCATGGTAGTACGTTTATTGTAGAAAAACCGAGTTTAGAAATACTTAATTTTAGAACTGATTTTGGAAAAGGATTTTATACAACAACAGATATTGAGCAAGCAAAAAAGTGGACCAAAATAAAAAGAGAGCGATTAGAAAAAGAAAAAAGTAAAGATAAAGTTAATCAATATGTTAATATTTATGAATATACAGAAAATGTAGAGCTTAATATATTAAAATTTGAAAATGCCACAGAAGAATGGTTAAAATTTATATTTAAAAATAGGCAGGGTAATGAATTTGTACACCAATATGATATTGTAGTAGGACCTGTAGCGATGATAATTTATATCAAGTATTAGTGGGGTATGAAACAGGAGTTTATGATATAGATGAAACAACAAAAAGATTAAAAACATACTTATTATCAAACCAAATATCATTTCATACGTTAAAATCACTTGAATGTATAAAATATATAGAGACAATAGAGGTGATGGAAAATGAATGCAAGTAAGTTTACTTGTATGATGTTTGTAATAGTACAAACATTATGTAATAGTATAAAAAATTATTATAATATTAGCTATAAAGAAGCTATGAGTTTGCTATACCATTCAAAATTATACAATGCTTTAGAAGATGAGAAAACAAAGATGTGGTATTACAGCAATTATGACTTATTTAGGATGTTTTTAGAAGAAATGGAAACAGGAAAGTATTCGACAAGTGAGGTGCAACATGGATAAGAAAATAAATGATTTTGTAATATTTTGCATATAATTGTATAAAGTAAAAAATGATTTAAGTGGAAAAGATACATACGATATATTTGAAAAATATGGTGTAATAGAGTATTTGCAAGATGGCTATGAGATGCTTCATACACAAGGAGATGGCTGGATTATAAATGATATAGAAGATTTTTTAAAAATTAGAGGATATAATAATTGGTAAATATAGATGTTTTAAACATAAAAAGGATTTATTTATAACTAAATTACAAATTTGAAATAGTTATATATATTTAATTGTAGTAAAATAGATAATAAATAATATAGTAGTAAAAAATTACTGCTATTTTTTTGCATAAAGAGGGTAGAATTTTAAAAACACTATTTAGTAAATGTAGAAAATGTAAAATATTAAAATAATCGATGTATAATGATACAAAATATATAGCTGTAAATTTATAAAAAAGTATGATTTACAGTTAATATTACTTAATTTAAAAATTGCATAATTATTAGAAGCTTCACTTTTTTATTAAACATCACTAAATAGTGGTATATATTTTTTGTATAATTTATAAAAATACAACAATTTTACTAAAATCTCATAAAAATGTTTCCATAATGTTGATATTTTTTCATAAAAATTATATAATATATCTGCAATGATATATTTATATATTATTATTAAAAGTAATAAAATGATTGGAGATGAAAATATGCCTTCATGGACTATGCATATAGTAACAGCTAATATGCTAAATGAAGAATTAAATGTAGAAAAGAATAGTTTTTTAATAGGCAATGTTATACCAGATGCCCAAAGGTGGGTTGTAGATAATTTATCATATTATGTTGAATATGATATAAGTCATTATGGTCACAGACAGTTTGTAAATGGAATGAATGTAATTTTACCAAATGTAAATAAATTTGTAGAAAATTACAAATATAAGCTAGATAATCCATTAATACTTGGATATTTAACACATTTATTAACAGATTATTACTGGAATAATTTAACATATTCTAAGCATTGGTTTAGTGTAGACAGTAGTAAACCAATGGGGACAATACTAAAAACAGGTGAAAGATTTTTATGTGATGAAGATACAATGAGAATTCAAAAACAAGATGATTTTGCTAATTTTTGTAAATATTTACTTAGCAAATATGACATACAAATGCCAAGTTTTAGTGATAAAATAATAGATAATTTGTCTGATATGAAAGAAATTTTAGCAACAAAAGATGATGTATACAAAATTATAAATCATTTAGATATGTTAAAGAAAAGCAAAGGAGAATTTATAAAACCACAAAGATACAATACTTTTAAGCTTTTCGAGAAGCAAGAATTTATAGATAATTTGCAAAATTGTAAAAATTATATATTAAATTATATTTTTAGTATATCAAGTTTTTTTTAACAAAAATATTGAAAAATAAAAATAAATTTGGTATAATCTAGTTGTAGTAGTAAATGTGTTTAGGAGGTAGTATGAAATGGAGAACGAAAAAAGATTTAGTAATGAAATGTTTGGATATAACAAAGAAGAAGTTGAAGAATATATAAGAGATGTAAAAGCAGAATATGAAAGTAGAATACAGGCTGAACGTTCAGATGCAAATAGAATTGCAAATGAGCTTACTATTGTGAAGAAAAAATTAGAAAAATATGAAACAGATTATATAGAAAGACAAGAAAAGGTAGCAAATGCACTAATAACTGCAGAAGATCAAGCAAAGACTATAATATATAATGCCAAAGCAGAAGCAAATCAAGAAAAAGAAAAAGTACAAACATTGATAGAAATGGAAAAAGAAAAATTGCTTGATGTAAAAAAAGAAGTAATAGATTTAAAAGAAAGAACAATAAAAATTTTAGATAAATATAGTAAAGAAATGAATAATTTGATGGGTTAGTAATAAAGATGAGCAATTGTAATATACATAGACATAAGGTGATGTGTTTGTGAAAGTTACGGTTGCTTTTTTAAGAGAAAAAAACAAGGAATTTAAAAATAAAGGTTATAGTAGAGTTGTAAATGAAGGTTCAAGCAAAACAAAATCTTCAAATAAAGTTAATTTATTTATGGATATAATTTCAATTTGTATGTGTCTTATAGTATTAATTATATCATTAGTATTTTTTATATCAAATTTAAGATTATCACCTAAAATTTTAAACTTTGCTACCAACTTTAGACAAGCAGAAAAGTATGATCCAGATATAAAAGATATAATAGGTGTATTTGCACTGTATAATCCTAAAAACTATTTGTTATCAGATGATAATATAGAACAAATTCAAAAGGCAGAAGCAGATAGTCAAACTGAAAATGAAATTATTGATGGAAATCCTGAAAATGCGTTATTAGATAAACCCGCAGAAGGGAAAAAATCTCAAATTGTATTTAGTAATGAAGAAAAGGCTGTTGTTACTGAGGAGACCGCTACGTTGCAAAGAATATCAATAGGTCAGACACATATACTAAACTATTCTAGTAAACGAAATATAGATTTTAATGATATAATGTCAAAAGATGTTATACTTACTAAAGCAAGTGATAAAATATTGTTATATAATACTCATACTTCAGAATCATATGCTAATAGTGAGAATTATGTATTTGAATATACAGGAACCAAAAGAACAACAGATGCAAGTTATAACATGATTGCAATAGCAAAAGAATTAGAACAAAATTTGACATATAAGGGATTTAGTTGTACACAAGATACAACACCACATGATTATGGAACATATACTAGTGCTTATGCAAAATCAAGAGTAACTGTTCAAAACGCTTTGTCCCAAATGGGGGGAGCTGGAATATCAATAGATGTACATAGAGATGCGAGTGCAAACTTAGACTTTGCACCATCAGTAGAAATAAATGGAGTAAAGGTAGCTCAATGTATGTTAGTTATGGGGGTAGGTTCTGATAAAAATCCTAATGAATATTGGGAAGATAATTTAAGACTTGCATTAAGATTATATAAAATTGCAGAGCAAGTATATCCAGGACTATTTAGACCAATGTATATAAGAAATTCTATATATAATCAAGATTTAAATAAATATTCTATACTAATAGAAGTCGGAGCTACTGGTAATACAATAGAGGAGGCACAAAGAACTACTAGATGTATTTCAAATTTATTAAATATTTTATATAAAGATTGACTATAATAATTAAAGTATGATATAATAAACTGTATTTTAAAGGAAGGAAAAAATTATGGCAAATAAATTAGTAATAGTTGAATCACCATCAAAGGCAAAAACTATAAAAAAATATCTTGGAAGTGACTACGAAGTAATAGCTTCACAAGGACATATAATTGACCTACCTGTAAGTAAACTTGGAGTTGATGTAGAAAATAATTTTAAGCCTGAATATATAACTATGAGAGGTAAGGCAAAAATATTAAATGAAATAAAAAGCAAGGCAAAAGGAAAAGAGAAGGTATATCTTGCAACCGACCCTGATAGAGAAGGGGAGGCAATTGCTTGGCATATAAAAAATGCTTTGAATATAGATGATAATGATAAATGTAGAATAGAATTTAATGAAATTACAAAAAATGCAGTAAAAAAAGCGGTTAGTACTCCAAGAAATGTAGATATGAATTTAGTAGATGCACAACAAGCAAGAAGAATATTGGATAGAATTGTTGGATATAAATTATCTCCATTACTATGGAAAAAGATAAAAAAAGGTCTTAGTGCTGGAAGAGTACAATCAGTAGCATTAAAAATTATAATTGATAGAGAAAGAGAAATAACTAACTTTAAATCAGAGGAATACTGGTTACTTACTGCCAAACTACAAAAAGATGAAGATGTAATTTTTGCCAAATTTTATGGAGATATTAACAAAAAAATAGAATTAAGCAATAAAGAACAAGTAGATGAGATAATAAAATGTATAGATAAAAAAGATTATATTGTAGAAGATATTAAAAAAAGTGAGAGAAAAAGAAATCCATCTCCTCCATTTACAACATCATCATTGCAACAAGAAGCTTCACGAAAATTAGGATTTAGTGTAAAGAAAACAATGATGGTAGCTCAAAAATTATATGAAGCAGGTTATATAACATATATGAGAACAGACTCTGTTAGATTATCTGATGATGCAAGAGCTATGGCAAAAGAATACATAGTAAATAAATATGGAAATAACTACTATAATAATAGATACTTTAAAACAAAGCAAACTGCTCAAGATGCACATGAAGCAATTAGGCCAAGTAATCTTTCTAATATAGATGAAATTATTAATGAACTTGGAAAAGATGAACAAAAATTATATTATTTAATATTAAATAGATTTCTTGCAAGTCAGATGGAAACTGCAATATATGATACTACAAGAGTAAGGATAAATGTTAATAATTATATATTTTATGCAAATGGTAGTGTAATAAAATTTGATGGTTTTATGAAATTATATACAGAGGGAAAAGATGATAGAGTAAAGTCAAAAAAAGATGAAGAGATAGAAGAAAATTATGAAACTGAAAATATATTACCAATTATGAATATAGGTGATATATTAAAGCAAAAAGAATTAAAGCCTGAGCAAAAGTTTACAGAACCACCAGCTAGATTTACTGAGGCAAGTTTAGTAAAAATGTTAGAAGAAAAGGGAATTGGAAGACCAAGTACTTATGCACCTACAATATCAACTATACTTGATAGATTATACATTGAAAAAGAAGGGAAATATTTAATTCCGACTGAACTTGGAACAATTGTAAATACAATGATGGAAAATAATTTTAAAGATATAGTTGATGTAAGTTTTACTGCTGATATGGAAAATAAACTTGATATGGTAGCGGAAAGTAAACAAAATTATATAGAAATGTTAAGTGAATTTTACAAGCCTTTTATAACTAATTTAGAAGACGTAGAAGATAAGATTGAAAGAGTAAAAATACCAGATAAAGAAACTGACATAAAATGTGAGCTATGTGGTAGAAATATGGTAATAAAACAGGGAAGGTTTGGAGAATTTTTAGCTTGTCCTGGGTATCCTGAATGTAAAAATGCAAAACCACTAGAAAAATCAATTGATATACCATGTCCAAAATGTGGTGGCAAGGTATTAGTAAAGAAAACGAAGAAAAAAAGAACTTTTTATGTTTGTGAAAATAACACAAATTCAGAAGACAGTAAATGTGATTATATTTCATGGAATAAACCAAAGAAACAATAAAATAAAGGGGAGAAAATAAATGTTTGAAAGTATTGTATTTAAGTATATAGCTACTGTTATAATAGGTATGTTACCAATAATTGAATTAAGAGGGGCAATACCAATTGCGGTATTATCTTTTCACTTATCTTATGTAGAGGCATTTATATTAAGTTTTATTGGTAATATAATACCTATATACTTTATAGTAAAATATATTAGACCATTATTTGATTTCTTTGGAAGGTGGAAACCATTTAAAGTTATAATAGATTGGGCAACTAATAAAGCTACAAAGAAAATTGAAGAAAGTGAAAAATTACAAAACTTTACAGCATTAGGACTATTTTTATTTGTAGCAATTCCAATACCTGGTACTGGTGCATGGGTAGGCTCTCTTATTGCAAACTTTTTAGATTTACCTCCTAAGAAGGCAATTCCTCCTTTAGTACTAGGTGTAATTACAGCTGGAGTTATAATATTACTAGGAACTGCTGGGGCAGAGGGTGGAATATCATATTTATTGCAAAGACAGTAATATAAATTAGATATAAAATATAAAAAAGATATAAAATAAAAAATACTTGCTATTGTGGAATTATACCACTTTGCAAGTTTTTTTCTATGGTTATATGATATCTTCTTTTTCTTCAAATATAAGTCTATGAAGTTGCCTCATAAAAGTTTCAGCTTTTTTGGAATCAATTGTAATATTAATAGCAAGTTCACTAAATGTAATCATTTCAATTTTTACATCTAACTTATTTGCAAGAGTATATATATGAGTAAATATATCTTGATTAGAAGCTACCATATCGCCAACAATCGAAATTTTTGTTAGATTTTCCTTCTTTGTGATAAATTTTATTTTGTTGTTTTCAATGCAGTTCATGTATTTGCATTCATCTGAATAGTCTTCTATAATGCTCCCTCTAGAATATTTTTGAGAGTTTTTTACAATAATAGGCATTTTATATTTTTTCCCTATATTTACAGCTCTATTATGCATAACTTTTGCACCTAGGCTTGCAGCTTCTAACATTTCATCATAAGATACGGCATCAACAAGTTTTGCATTTGGTATTATTCTAGGATCTGCTGAGTATATTCCATCTACATCTGTATATATCTCGCATTTACATGCATCTAATACTGAAGCAATTGCAACTGCACTAAGATCACTTCCGCCACGTCCTAAAGTAGTAAGGTTACCAAATTTATCAACTGCTTGGAATCCAGTTACGATAACTATTTTATTATCATTTAGATGATTGAGAAGATTCTCTTTATGTATAAACTTTATTTTAGCATTACCATATGTAGAGTCAGATATGATACCTGCTTGTTCGCCTGTTAGTGGTATTGTGTCATAACCTTTGTCATTTAACATCATGCTAAGAAGTGCAACAGTTTGCATTTCTCCTGTAACAAGCAAAAAGTCTAAATCTTTTTTATTGGGAGAATTTACATAGTCATGGGCTTTTTTTATAAGATTATCTGTATACTTTCCCTGAGCTGATACGACTATTACCATATCATATCCATCTTTTTTATATTCAATTATGTTATCACATATTTTTTCTAATTTATCTTTGCTTTCAACAGAAGTTCCACCATATTTTTGTACTAAAATATTCATGATTTACCCTCCTTTACAATAGTTTATGCAAATTACAAAGTAGGTGTGATTGTAGTTTTAGTATATAAAAAGTATAATTACATAGATTTTAGTATTTGAGTATTGAAAAAAGCACATAGTTATTGTATAATAAATATAATTTTACTATACATAACAAATTTTAAAATGGAGGAAATATGGGAATTAATATAGTATTAGTAGAGCCAGAAATACCACAAAATACAGGAAATATAGCAAGAACATGTGCAATAACAGGAGCTAAATTACATTTAGTTTATCCATTAGGTTTTAAAATAGACGATAAGTCGTTAAAAAGAGCGGGGTTAGATTATTGGGATAAAATTGAAATTGAAGAACATAGTTCATTAGATGAATTTTTAAAAAAATACTCACCAGAAGATAATAATATGTTTTTTGCTACAACTAAAGGAAAAACTAAATATACGGATATAGACTATTCGAAAATGAATGATATATTTATATTATATGGAAAAGAAACGAAAGGATTACCAGAATGGCTTTTAGAGAAATATTTAAATACTAAAACAATAAGAATACCAATGTTGCCAACATTAAGATCACTTAATTTATCTAATTCAGTTGCTATAATTACTTATGAAATATTAAGACAACAGGAATTTAAAGATTTACAAGAAACAAGTAAATATTTCGATAGATAAATGTATATTTACCATATTTGTAAATAAAATAGATATTTTGTATTAAAGGACAAGTATTTTAATATAGGAATACAATGGCATTAGAATAGTTTAGTGGAGAATATATTAATAATAATATTTTTAAATAGTTTATAAGAAAATGTAGTAAATAAATATAAATTTTATACAAAGTTTTTTTAGTAATAAAATATTAAATTTAGGAGGGAGATTATTATGAATACAACAATTTATTTGATTAGGCATGCAGATACAATTGATGAGAATGGAATAAGAAATACAAGTGAAACAAGTCAAATGATAAATGAAAAAGAAATATTATCTATCGAAGGGGAAGAAGCCTCAAAAGTTTTAAGTAAAGAGTGGGAACTTAAAAATATTGATGTAATATGGTGTAGTAGTTATACAAGAGCAAAACAAACAGCTAAATATATAGCAAATGAAAATAATTTACCTGTTAACTTAGATGAAAGATTAACTGAAAGAAAATTAGGCAACTTAGATGAATTAGCTATATTTATGAAAGACAAAAAAACAAGAGATCCATCGCAAGAACAGCTATTGTTTCCAAAATTTAAAACGTCAGATGGAGAAAGTGCAGAGGATACTAACAAAAGAATATCAGAATTTTTAGATGAAATATTAGATACGTATAATGGTAAAAAAGTAGCAATAATTAGTCATGGTGGTTCAATAAAGTTTATGTTGTTAAATTGGTGCAAAGTAAACAAGGATATAAAATTAGAGTATAAAAATAATGTATTAAATATTACATCTCCTTGTTTATTAAAATTAACTTTTAATAATAAAGAATTACTAGAATTAGAACAAATTGTATGATTGGAGGAAAAAATGGTAGAATCAAAAGGCTGGAATTGGAAAATCATCAAAGATGATGAAGAAGAAGTTTGGAAAAATCCAAGCATTGAATCCTATTATCTTTTAAACAGATGGAAATCGCAGGGAAAACAGGAATTTCTTGACTTAGGTTGTGGGCTAGGAAGGCATTCAATGTTATTTGGAAAAAATGGTTTTAATGTTAGTTGTTTTGATATAAGTAAGGAGGCAATTAATAGAACTAAAGAATGGGCAGAGAGTGAAGGATTAAAGTTTGATTATAAAGTTGGGGATATGCTTTATTTACCTTATAAAAATGAACAATTTGACTGTATTTATTGTAGAAATGTAATATCTCATACAGATACAGAAGGAATGAAGAAAGTAATAAATGAACTTTATAGAGTGATGAAAAGTAACTCTGAGTGTTATATAACATTAGGTTCAAAAGACACATGGGGATTTAAGCAAGAAGATTGGTCTTTAATTGATGATAATACAAGACTTAGAATGGAAGAGGGACCAGAATATAAGATACCGCACTTTTATGTAGATTATAATTTAGTACAAGAATTATTTAAAGATTTTGAAATTATAAATATATATCAAGTAGTAGATTATTATAAAGTTCATGATAAATTATCTGATTCATATCATTATCATATTTTGATACGTAAACATTAAATAAATATATAAATGTTATAAATTTTAAAGAGCAGATTTATTAGTTTCTGCTCTTTTTGTAAGGAATAAATTGATTGTTCAATATAGTGATTTTAGAGTTTATCTAATTTGTTATTTTTTTCAATGCTATTTCTAAGTTTTTCCTTTTTTTTATATCCATTTTACATAAAGGTAGTCTACAATCACCTACATTATAATCTAGTATATTCATAGCACATTTAATCGGTATAGGGTTTATATCGCTAAATAAGCAATGGATTAGTTCTAAATATTTTAATTGTATATATTTTGAAGATTTTAAATCATTATCAAAAAAATATTTACAAATATTATGTACATCTTTTGAGTATACATTAGCAAGTACTGAAATAACTCCACATCCACCAATAGATAATATAGGTAGTATTTGATCATCATTTCCAGAATATATAGCAAAATCAGTTGGCGTATTATTTGAAATATCTGTTACTTGTGAAATATTTCCACTAGCTTCTTTAATTCCAACGATATTTCTAATTTCTGAAAGTTTTATAACTGTATCTAAGTCAATATTTACTCCAGTTCTGCTAGGAACGTTATATAGTATGATTGGAATATCAACACTATTAGCTAATTTTTTATAATGTAAATATAACCCTTTTTGTGAGCATTTATTATAATATGGAGTGACTACAAGAATACCATCAGCACCAATACTTTTTGCATATTTTGACATTTCTATTGTGCTACTAGTACAATTAGTACCACTTCCAGCAATAACAGGAATTCTATGATTAACTTTGTTTACAGTAAATTTAATAATATCTTTTTTTTCTTTTTCATTAAGAGTTGCACTCTCACCAGTAGTTCCACAAATTATAATTGCATCTGTTGAATTTGTAATATGAAAATTAATTAATTCTTCTAATTTTTCATAATTTATATTCATATTTTTATCAAATGGTGTTATTAAAGCTACACCTGAACCTTTAAAAAGCAAAAAAATCACCTCCTTTTACAATATATTAAATCTGTATATAAAGTGTTAACAATATTTTACAAATTTTTCAAAATAGGTTGACATAAACTAAAAGTGATGATATAATATCAAAGGGAAATTTTATTTGAATATATAATTTAATAATAATATAAGGAGGTAATTTTATGGAAAGAGAGAATATGATTAGCACTTTTGCTTATTCTATTACAAGTGAGTATTTGGATGGACGGGACTTTAAGGAAGGAATTATATCCAAATATAGAATTACACATGAAGAGTTTAAAAGGTGCTTAAAACTTTACTTTTTAATTACACCTGATGAGAGAAAAGATAAAGAACGATTGAGAAAAAGAGAAACGTTGGAGAAATATTTGGATTCATATGAGGATTACCAAAGAATGGTACACAATTATGTAGATTCAAATTTTTCAGCTATGTTAAGTACATATGAAGATAAATATGTAAAAGAATATTTATCGGAAATATATATTATGAGTTATAGGGGAGAGAAAAAATTTGATCAGTATCTAGAGATACTGATTGTGCAGAAATATTTAGAAGGATATACAAAAGACTGGATTTATGAAAAATACCATATTGATGAAAATAAAATTAATGATTATATATCAAGATATCTTATATACAGACCAGATATGGCACAAGTAATAAAGGAACTTGATGAAAAAAATGGAACAGAATTTTGTTATGGGAATTATATTGAGTATTTTCCACATACCTTTGAAAGTCAAAAAGCTATGGTTCAAGAATATTTGAATTCACAAGAGTTTAAAGGGGAATATGCATCAAGAAATAGTGTTAATCTTAACACCTTTCAGAAATATATATATATATATTTATCATATTGTCCTTGGGAACGAGATAGAGAAAAAGCAAGGACTGACAGTTTGCTACAAAAGATAATATCTGATCGAACTTGGAAACAAGATTCAGTTATATCAAGTTCTGTAAGAGTATTAGAACGATTTAAAAATTCGTTACTTACTAAAGAAGAGTTTTGTAGGAAAGAAATACCTGCTGAAAAATTTGAGAAATGTATAGAATACGCAAAGCTGGACTTTTTCAAATATATAAAAGATATAGAATATTCTATTTATTATAGAAGAGAAAAAGAAATAGGAAAAATTGATTTTATACTTCAGGATATAACTGATAATGTTGAACTTGAAGATGGTTCAATTGTTCCATATTCACTTTTAGATTATTATTTGAAAGTGAAAATGGATATTAATGAGTTGAAAGAAAAAGTCTACATTTTTAGCGAACAATTAAAGGTTGAAAATGTAAGGCAATTTTTAAACTTTTATGAGGAAAACAAAAGATTTTTAAACAATACAATTGTAAGAAGTTACCTTCCACAAATGGGAGGAATAGACGAAAAAACTAATGAGAAAATCTATAAATTTATGGTAGATAAAAAGTTACCTTTGTTAATTCCTATATTTAAGGAAATACAAAGGAGATTAAAAAAAGGAGTTATGAAATTAGATTAAAAAGCTATAAAAACTAAAAAATAAACTTGAGTATAAAAGGTATACTTCAAGTTTATTTTTTTGTCTTTCCAAAAAGATTTTTGGCTTTTTTTATAGTACAAAAAATAACCCCCAGCTATGCTAGGGGCACAATTATGATGAAACAAGAACATTATTATACAACTTTTTTTTCTGTTTTAAAAGGCAGTATAAGATTAGAATTTACAAAATGTGTTATATCCTTACACCTTATATGCCCACAGGATTTTGTGATATTTTCTATTAATAACTTCATCTCATCTTTTTCATCTGACTGTAATAGTTCTAAGTTTCTTTTATGATATTCTTTTACAAATTCATCTGTTAGTATAAATTCTAAGAAGATCTTGTTATGGCAAGTAGGGCACTGGACCATAACAAGCATTTTATCAGGTAGAATTTTTTCTACTCTGTAATAAAAATCTTTTTTACATTTACACCACATCAAGTTTTTGTATCTTATCCTTAATGTTTTTTCAATTATTATCTTTAGAGCAGTACCATTATACAAAGTTCTTAGTTCTTTAAAGTCTATTTTTTTCATATTAAATTCCTCACTTTCTTTATTAAAATAAGATATAATATACTCTACACTAATATTATATACTATTTTACATAAAAAAGTCAATATTCTATTAAAATTTTTAAGATATTTATAAAAAAACACCTACAAAAAGTAGGTGTTTGAAAAATGGATGTATATTTTACAAATGCGTTGTAATATAAACGCAAGCTATAAAAATTTTATAGCTTGATATAGATTATACTCACATATTGCTATTTTGTCAAGTGCTTTTTGTATAATTAGTCATATTTTATGCATATTAAGTCAAAAACGTTTAATATATTAATCCAAATATTGAAAAAGCTAATGGTCGTAGAAATAAATTTATTATAATAGTAATACCAAGTAATATTATAATAGCAGTTAGCATAAGCTTAAAAAATAAGTTTTTTAGACCGGATATTTTAGAATTTTTTTTATAATATATAGTCTTATTATTACTCGTAAGGGTAGTGTTATTTTGTTTTTCATTACTATAATTGTTGTAATTACTGTAATTTTCCTCATTTTGCATTAAAAATTGATTGATAATATTTTGTGATGCCATAAGTTTTTCTTTTAAAAAAGTATTTTCATTTTTTAGGTTTTCTATTATATTTGTATATTCACTTTCATACTCATTTTTTATTTCTAAATCATAGTTTTTTCTTTTTTCATCATCTGATAGTATCTCATAAGCAATATTTAAATCTTTAACCTTTTCTTCAGCAACAATTTTTTCATCACCAGTGAATAAATCAGGGTGATTTTGCTTTATTTTATATTTAAAAACTTTTTTGATAACTTCTTTAGAAGCTTTAGGATTGACTTCTAAAAGTTCATAATAATTTTTCATAGTATCACCCCAATTAATATTTAATATATGTACACAAATATTTAAGAAAATAACAATTGTACAAATTTCAAAATTTTATTTTTTCGTTTTCGCTTAGTATATACTATAGGTAATTTAGAGTAATCTGTTAAATTGAAAATTTTATAGCAGTCTGATAATTTTAGTAATTTAAATTCAGTATTTTGTTCATCCCTTTTAATAGATAATACATTAAAACTATCTTTTCCAAGTATTAATATATAATCTTTTGAATTATAGTTAAAAAGATAGAAGTTTTCAATTCTAAGTTTGCTAAACCTTGTATATTTGCTTCTTATATCTGAAAATAGTTCTTCAATTTTTCTTATATCTTTATTAGCGGAAGGTGTATCAAGTAAATACTTTAAATTATCAATTTGTATAGAAATAGTGTTATCATGTATAGATTTTGCTTGACTATTTAAATCTTTTATTGCAACTAATTGTACAAATGAATTGCCTATAGTTGTTGCTACTAAAGCATTATCACTATTAACGTTATCTTCGGATGTAAGTATTTGCTTAAAAGATAACTCTTTAAAAATTTTTTCAAATTTATCAGTAGCTAATAATTCATTTATCAAACTGTATTTAATTTTTTGTATATAGTTTG
This sequence comes from uncultured Clostridium sp., assembly GCA_948470565.1. GTDB lineage: Bacteria > Bacillota > Clostridia > TANB77 > CAG-465 > CAG-465. The sequence goes on along the minus strand of CAOKPF010000011.1, from coordinate 3,223 downwards.
AATCTGAAACATCATTTGAATTTAGTAGCTTTTTTGTAATTGTGTTATAAATTGTATTTGATAGTAATTCATTTTGCGAAATGATTATTTTTTCTAATTCCTTTAATCTAATTATGTATTCTATGGTAGAATTTTTACTCCAATTTTTTATAGTATAATTTACAAGTATAATTTGTAAATTATCTATATCTTCTAATATATTATTTTCAAGATTATATATTTGTTCAGAAATGCTATTTTCTATATTAACATTTTCCTCTATAATATCATCTAATTCAGGATGAAGTTTTAAAATAGCTGATTTTATATGATTTTTTATTTTTTGTTCTTCCTTTTTTAGAGAAGTTATATCTTTATTTAATATATTTTTTTTCATTTCAATATAATTTTTATCTAACATTACATTAAGAAAGCATAATTTGTTATAACTTGAGTAATTTTTGCTAATTGTATCAAATAAAAAAAGTAATTGTTCACATTTTTCTTCTTCTAAATTTGATATTGATTTGTAAAAATACTTAATAGGCGAGTTTGTAAATAAATTAATATATAAATTCTCAATTGATATATCAAAAGCATAACAAATCTGGTTTAGTATCTTTGCTTCAAGAAAATATATATCATTATCACTTTTTAATTTATTGCCTAAAAAATCATTTTCATAGGTTCTATATGTTGGTACTATGCTAAGGGTTGTAGGGCAAGCATATAATAATCTACATACTAAATTAGATATAATAGCCCTATTTATACTAAAATTTTTATGTATGATTTTGTAATTTTGTGATGATTGTATAGCAGTAGAGTAGCCAACCTCATAGTTATATTTTGATATTTCATTAGTAGTAATTGCATAAAGTATACGCAAATATATTGCTTCAACATTGGTAGGATCCTTTATGTATAGTTCCTTTTTTATAGCATCATAATATCCAGATTTATAATCTACTGATATATCATTACCAAACAGTACAGTATCTATATTGTTGTATAGTTTTTGTTGTAGTTTATTTTCTTGTCTAGTAGTTATATATCCAAAATCTACTAATTTATCAAATAAAGACGCAATTATATTTATAAAATCATCTGTTAAATTACATTTTTTCTTAAAGTTTTCTAAATAATTAACCATATCTTCCTCCATTTATTATATATTGTATATCAAACAAAAAAAATATTCAATAAATTAATAAAAAATCATTAATTATTATTTCGATAGAGAAAAAATATTAGTTGTAATTTAGAACAAAAGTAACAAATAAGTTTGTTACTCCCTAAACTATAAATAGTTTGGTCTCTTTTTAAATATGATACCATGATATTTTCAAGAATTAATACTTTTCACTATGACTTTCCTATTATATAAAAAAGAAAACAGTTATTATACAAATGTATTTTAACCGTTTTATTACATTATAATTATAGATTATTGATTATATAGTTTAATGTATTGAATATAGCAATTTTATTTAGCTGAACTTCCTGTAAAAATTTATCAATATCTGCAAATGGTCCAATAGGATTAGCAGGGGATACAGATAGTTCTATGGTAAGTGCAAGTACATCTTTTAGGCACGCTCTATAAAAGTCCATTATACCAAATTTTCTCTCCTCATTTATGATATTGTAGTTAGTGTATTTTGCATAACGTTTCATAGCATCTACATAAAATTGAATCTTTTTGTTAGTAGCAAATTTTGAGTCAGGGTAGCCATAAATTTCACCACCTGTTGAATGGAATGAAAAAATTGCAATTAATCTATCTTTACAACAAGTATTAAAATTCATATTGTATAAACAATTTATATATTTATGAAGAAATAAATTTTCAGGTGCTCTAGTATCAAATGGGCAGCCTCCTACATATCCAATTGGGCTAGGTTTTATGATTGGAATATCATTATATCTAAGTTTTGCAAATTTCTTTTTATTAGCATATTTTTTTGCTTCTTTGAATTTATGAATAGAATTTTTATTAAGGTCAATTCCCATTCCATTACTTGACCAAATTGGTAAAACATTTTCTTCTAAATTACAGCTTTTTAGTATATTTTCAACACTTTTCCTAAGTTTTATATCAGTTATATATCTAGTCGAAGATTTTAAAACATTTTTATAATTTTTAGCTATTTGAAATTTTTTTATTGCAGTTTCATCATCTAAGACGTAGTTATCTTGATATTTTTTTGCAAGTTTTTGAAGTTCTGTATTATTTAAATTTTCAATATTTTTGCAAATACTCGAACTTGATATAATGTAACCTTCTATATTAAGAATTGGTATAATATGGAAAGTATAAATTTTAGAATATTTATTATACAATTTTTCATCATTTAGTAAGGTCAATATAAACTCAATTAAAAAATAAGTAGTACAAATCTCAGTACCATGAGTAGTACCATATAGTATGACGTGATTTCTTCCATTACCAATTTTGAAACATTCTATATTGTAGTCAAAAGTAGTTTTTCCAATACATTCCTCTTTTATAATTTTATCACTATACTTTTTGTTCTTTAAAATTACATAAAGATAATTTTTAATTTTTTCGTAAGACATAATATAATCATGTAAATATATTTTATTTATCATAGTATCACCTGTTAAATGATATTAAGTTTGTACAAATATTATGCAAAATAGGAATAATATTTAAAATATTTGCATATAAATATAATGGGTGAGTGTATGGAAAATAGATATGAAGTTTTTGCGGTTAGTTTTTGTGTTATGTGTACATTAATTTTAACAATAATTAGTACACAAGTATTGCCATATACATTCTGTAGATTTATATGTTGGCTTGGTGGGTGTGAGGGATGTTAGTATAATGACAAAATACATGCAAAAAGTATACCAAAAAAATAACCCAAAAAAGTGATATTATCTGATTTTTTATCATGTAGTATCACTGATTTTTTTTAAATTTTTTATACTATTAATTGTATATTTTAATATATATTACATTAATAATTTTTTTAATAATTACCAAACAAAATATTATAAATATAATATTTATTAATAAGCCATTGTATTTTTAAATCTAGTTAGTATAAATATTTTAATACTTAAAGGGAAAATTTAAGTTTAGTATATTTTTGTTGATATTCAAAACATAAAAATACTATTGTTAATAATATATTTCATAATATTATAGTAGAACACATTAACGAAATTTTATTCAAAAAATTTTATATAAAGTATTGCAAAAATCAATTAAAAA
>CAOKPF010000010.1 GCA_948470565.1 uncultured Clostridium sp. | reverse complement strand
TTTTATGACTTTTTTATTTTCCACTTTTTATTAACTTTTTACTTGACATTTACATCACGCTCAAACTTAAAAGTTTTGGCTTTATTTCAATGTTTTTTCTATTTTATTTTAATTCTAGAAATATTTTCTAGAAATTTTTAACTATTTTCTGATGTTAAGTATTCTATATATTTCTTCTTTTCTTTTTCTTGATAATAGTTATAAATATTGCTATAAGTATCAATAGTAGTCTTATTTTGTCGTGTCCCATTAATGTTTGTAGTACAGTAAGTGAAATACCTGCTTCTATACATCTAGTAGCAAAAGTATGTCTTAAACAATGTGTATTTTTTTCTTTTAGTCCTACTTTTTCACATAGTCTTCTAAATGCTGAATTAATTGTAGTATTTGAAATTAAATTGCCATCATCTTTACAAAAAAGTAACCTTCTTTTATTATGTTTTATAGTTTTAGCATTTTCTACTGCTTGTTTTAATGATTCTTCAAATAGACTATTTATATCAACAGTTCTAGTTCCATCTTTAGTTGCAGAACTGCTAGACAGGTGTATATCGATACTCCCATCTTTATTTTTAGTTAGTATTTTATAGATTTTAATTTGCTTACTATCAAAATCAACATCTTCATAACTTAATGCAAGGGCTTCTGCAACTCTTATACCTGTTTGAAGTAACAATAAAATTATATTTTTAAACTTAAAATTATTTTCTTTTAGATAATTTTCAAGTAACTGCTGTTCTTTTAACGTTAGTGCATCTACTTTTTTATCCGATTTTTTACTTTTAGTTTTCTCTATTGAATTTGTGCCATAAAAGAAGTTTTTAGTTATATACATATTATCTAGTGCATAATCAAATACACTCCTTAACATCATATAGTCTTTTTTTATTAATGAATTAGATTTTATTCTTTCATTTTCTAAAAAGGTTTCAATATGTTATTTTTTTACTTTTTCTATTGGAATATTTGAAAATTTATATGCTTTTATTCTCTTTAAAGTACATAGATGAGTATTATATGTATTTCCACATATTTTTCCTTTTCTATATTTAGATTCTATTAGTTCCTGTGCTATTCCAGAAATAGTTACTTTTTCATCTGTTATATTTAAAGGAATACCATTTTCTTTAGCATATATCTTATACTTAAATAGTTTTTCGACAGATTCTTCTTCGGTAGGGGCTGTAAATGTTTTTGTAACTTTTCTTTTAGTTTTAGGATCTTTACCAATAGTAAGTATTGCTTTAGCTTGTATGTTAAAATAGAATTTATCACAATTTTGGGCATCTTTGCATTTTTTTACATTTATCACAAGCCTTTAAATTTTTTCTATTATTACATACATTTCTATTTGTACATTTCTTACAAGTTGGACAAATTGGTAAATTAGAGTTCTTTCTTTTCTGTTTGTTTGAGTAAGTTCACAGTGTATATCCTTTTAATTTCAATTTGTATTTCCTCCTTTTATAAATATATGGAAATACCTTGCCAAATGAATTAATTTGTTATATAATTCATTTATGTGTTTTGGAAAGGTATTTCTTAAACTCTAGGGAGATTTAATAGGCATTATTAAGTCTCTCATTTTTTTATTCATCTGGTTTAAAAATAACCTTATGACTTAAAAATTCATTTAAGCAATCTGCTTTAACCCAAAACTTTCTTCCTATCTTAATACTAGGAAAATCTTTAAGATGAAATAGCTTTAAGCACTTTTCTTTACCTATATGAAGTAATTTGCATACATCATCTGTTGAATATAATTTAATTTCTAGTTCAGTCTTTTCCATAAATATCACCAGGGGAATTTAATCAAATTTATTGTTTTGTAACAAAAATGAAATATTATAAAAAAATGTAAAATATACATTGAGTTTGCAGAATACTAGGAAATTTTTGAGTTTTATTACATTATAACAGTCTATTTATAAAAGTAGAGGTATACATAATTTATATTATAGTGAGACAAATTTAATAGTATAATACGTATAGTTTATCCATACTTATGTAAATAATTTTGGTAACATCTTTATTTTATGTAAATCATACTTATGTAAATTCCTAATAGATGTTTCTTACATGTTTATCTGAATTTATGTAATATATGTTATTAAAATATATTTTTTTATTAATATATATAATAAAAAAAATCATATTTTTAGGGACGTTCCACAAATAAATGTTACAATTTTTATGTAAAGTTTTTTGCTTAGTAATAAAATGGAATAAATTTTAGTGTCACTAACTTAAGCTATAATACTTGTAAATAGTATATTGGAAGTACTGTTTACCTTCACACTTAACAGAATAATTTAAAATATTAGATTGTAAAAAAATAAATTTGATTTTTATACAATTAAGCATGTTAAACCAATGTGCTCTTAAGTTAATGAATTGATTATAATGTGCTGTTTTTTCATGCTATTTAATATAAACTTTTTTACATATTCAAAATTCACTACTAAATAAATGAATTTAAAATTTATTTAGTGGTAAATTTTAAATCTACATAAAAATTGTAACATTTATTTATGGAACGTCCCTAATAAATGGAATGCTAAAGTGGAATGCTAAAGTGGAATGCTAAAGTGGAATGCTAATGGAATGCTAAAATATAAAAATTGAGAAAGATATATAGAGTTTTAGAGAGATTTTATGAAAAAATGAAAAAAGTATAAATAACAAAAAAGCCTACAAAATAGGCTTTTTTTGAGTTAATATACTGATTAATTATATCTTAAAAACTGGTCGGAGTGACAGGACTCGAACCTGCAACCCCATGGTCCCAAACCACGTACGCTACCAATTGCGCTACACCCCGATTTATAACAATAAAAGCAAGTTTAATGAATAGTTTGCTTTCACGATAATTATTATAACACTAAATATATTTTAATGCAATACTTTTATTCCATTTTTTTGTAAAAATATTGACTTTATATAAAAAAAAGTATAATATATATGTGTATAATTGATGCAAGGAGATGGTAATATGAAAGCAAAATACCAATATACGCATTTTATATATCCATTTGTAGTAGAAGAGGGAAAATATTTTAACTTTATAAAATCTCTTGTATGTAAAGAAAAAGATTGGAAATTAAAAATACATAATTATTATGAAGATAAACAATCATATGATTTTTTCTTGCCATATATGAGAAAATTTTTGTTTCCAACATTATTTTGGGATAAAAATATGGAAAGAAAATATAAAATTATGAATGAGCAAAAAAAAGCAATAAATGTAGCTAGTTTATCATGTACAACATTTGAATATAGATTAGAAAGTATTAAAACAGGTGATATAGTATATGGAAAGCAAGCAGGTATAATACATTTTGATATAAGCGAAATAAAATTATTTTGTTTTAAATCAGGAATATGTTTTTTGGATATAAGAGCTGAGGTAGATAATAACGAAGGGTTAATTGATTTTAATCAGATACTAGATTTTAATTTTAGTTTTAGAAATCTAACACCAAGAGCAGTAAGTAACAAAAATAATGTATCAGAGTTAAAAGGAAAGAATATAGATAAAATAGAAGATATAGCATTACTTATAAAATCAATTATTGATGGATTTGAAACTGATGATGTGGAAAAAATCTATTATGATAAAATGTTTACATATTCATATGTATGTGTAGATGGTTGGAATGTAGTAGATGATTTCAATAAGTATAAAAATGATTTTTTGAAATTTCAGTATGTAATGAGTACAAAAAGTAGTGCAATTTTTAATGATGATAACCAGAAATTAAAAGACAATATATATTCGATGTGGAATTACTCAATGTTTGGTTTTACTGTAGAAAGTGGTGTTGTATTTGTATCAGATAAAGAAAAATACAATATAACAAAAATGCCATATAATTTTGAAAAAAAATACTTTTATGTATTGTTACTTGCGTTATACCAACGTATAAGTTTAATTAACTTTTCTCAGGATTTGCTAAAAACTGATAGAAATACAGCAAGAAGGTTAAACAGAAGATTTACGCAATTTACACATTTTAGCTGGTTTAGCCAAATAACAAATTCAGAAAATGGAATGAATATTTGGGAAAAGTGGCAAAAAGCTTTTAAATTACAACAATTATTTGATGAAGTTCATAAACAATACATAGAATATTATGATTTAATTAGGGTGTCAAACCAAGAAAAATTTAATATAGTATTAATGTTTACATATATGGTTAATATATCATTTTCTGGTATATCACTTTTAGCTAGTATATTTGATTTTAGGTATTATTGGTTAAGACCAATAATAATAATATTAATGATAGTTGGAATATTAAGTTATCCATTATATATTTTAAATGTATGGTTAAAAGATAAGGATAAAATAAAAGATAAGTATTAAAAAAGGTAGTGTTGTTAATGAAGATTTATTGTGGAACGGATATAATAGAGGTATCAAGAATAGAAGATGCAGTAGAAAATACTAAAGGTTTTAAGGAAAATATATATACAAAAAATGAAATTCATAATATAGATAAAATAAGAAGTAAAATAAAATATCAAAGATATGCAGGAAGATTTGCAGTAAAAGAGGCACTGTATAAAGCTATGTCAAAAATATTGATAGAAAATAATGTTAATATGGATTTTTTAGATGTAGAAATAATCAATGAAGAGGAATTAAAAAATCGTCCTGTGGTAATAATACTTAATGAAAATGTAAAACAACTGTGTGAAAAATTAAATATAGAAATAGATGTAAGTATATCACACATAAATGAAAATGCTATTGCAATGGCAGTAGTAAAGCAAAACGAAGAATAGGAAGTGATTTTATGGAAAATAAAAAATATTATATAACAACGCCAATATATTACCCTAGTAGTAGCTTTCATATAGGGCATTGTTATTGTACTGTTGTAGCAGATGCAATTGCAAGATATAAAAGACTTAGGGGGTATGATGTATTTTTCCTAACAGGTACAGACGAACATGGTCAAAAAATTGAGAGAAAAGCAAAGGAAAATGGAGTTTCACCTAAACAATATGTTGATGAAATAGTTACAGATACTAAGGATTTATGGCAAAAATTAGGAATAACATATGATAAATATATAAGGACAACAGATGAAGAACATATAAAATGTGTTCAAAAAATATTTGAAAAATTATATAAACAGGGTGATATTTATCTTGACACTTATGAGGGAAAATATTGTACTCCTTGTGAATCATTTTGGACAGAAACACAATTAGTTAATGGTAAATGTCCTGATTGCGGAAGAGATGTAGAATTAGTAAAAGAAGAAAGCTATTTTTTTAGATTATCAAAATATCAGGATAAATTAATTAAATTATACGAACAAAATCCTGAGTTATTAGAACCAATTTCTAGAAAAAATGAGATGATAAAGAATTTCTTAGATAAGGGGTTAAGTGATTTGTGTGTATCAAGAACAACAATAGATTGGGGAATAAAAGTACCATTTGATCCTAAACATACAGTATATGTATGGATAGATGCTTTATCAAATTATATTACAGCACTTGGATATACGAGTAAAGATGAAACCAACTTTAAAAAGTTTTGGCCAGCGGACATACATTTAGTTGGAAAAGAAATATTTAGGTTCCACTCAATAATTTGGCCTGCACTTTTAATGGCACTAAACTTGCCAATTCCAAAGAAAATATTTGGACATGGTTGGTTAGTTGTAGATGGTGCAAAAATTTCAAAATCTTTTGGAAACTATAAGGATCCAAGAGTATATATCAATCAAACATCAGCAGATGCAGTTAGATATTATTTGTTAAATGAAGTAAATTTTGGTAGTGATGGTAATTTCTCTGAGGAGTTATTTTTGGAAAAATGTAATTCTGATTTATCAAACGATTTAGGTAATTTAGTAAGTAGAGTAGTTGCAATGGTTCAGAAGTATAACAATAGTGTAGTACAAAATGATAGTGTTATTGTACCGGAAATTGATAATTATATATTAGATAGTACAAAATCATTGATAAGTGATGTTGAAAATTACATGGATAAACTAAAAATTAATGATGCAATTTTTAGAATATGGGATACTATACATAAAGCAAATAAATACATTGACTTATCAACACCATGGATACTTGTAAAAGATGCTAATAACAAGCAAAGATTAAATACAGTATTATATAATTTAATTGAAACAATAAGAATTGTGGCAATTGCACTAAGAGTTTACATGGTAGAAACACCATCAAAAATATTTGAACAAATTGGTATAAAAAATGTTCAAAATCAGGAGTGGGAAAGTGGAAAAAAATTTGGAATTGTAGAACAAGGGCAAATAGTAAATAAACGTGAAAATTTATTCCCAAGAATAGATATAAAAAAGGAGAAAGTAGAAGTGAACGAGAAAGAACTTGAAGATAAGCAAGAAAAAGTTGAAGAAAAAAGTTATATAACAATTGATGAACTAGATAAAGTAAAGTTAAAAGTTGGTCAAATAAAAAGTGTGGAAAGAGTGGAAAAATCAGATAAACTATATAAACTTAGTGTTGATATGGGAACAGAGATTAGAACTATAGTGTCAGGTTTAGTACCGTTCTATAAAGAAGATGAACTAATTAATAAGCAAGTAGTTGTAGTAGCTAATTTAAAACCTGCAAAACTTAGGGGAGTAGAATCTAATGGAATGTTACTTGCAGCTGGAGATGATGATGTAGTAAAATTATTAGTATTAGATAGTAATAATGGAATTTTGGAAAATGGCGCTAATATTCATTAATACAAGGGGGATTAAAAAATATGGAAACATTTATTAATGCTTCAATAGGTTTAATTGCATTTATTGGTGTTATTGCTTTTATAACAGTTCCATTATTGTTAGTAGTCATATATAAGAATAGGAAAGATGGAGTAAAGTTATACAAGACTTATAACTTTTGTATGCTATCAAATTTTATTTTGCTAGTGGTCTTGGTTCATTAATTATTATGACACTACTGGGAGGAGCTACTTTTGATGAACATGTAGAATTTATGCCTCAGACACTATACTTATTAATATTGGAAGTTTTAGTATATGTAGCAAGTACATTAATACAAAAGAATTGCTAAATATGAGTAAATGTCGGGCTATAACAACATTTCTAACAATTATAGTAATTATGGTTATTATGATATATGTTTTAGTAGTATTTTACTATATTTTAAAAACTACATTCTTACTAGGTACAGGGATAGTAAGTTTTGTTTTGATAACAATAGTTATATTTCCACTTGCAATATTTATGTTGCCATTAATGTTAGGATTTGCATGTATAAGTCTTGTAATTAAATTAATAACTAATATTGTTAGTTTAGTTTTTAATTTAAATACTATAATTATGATTATTACTGCAATTTTGTTTTGTTTGAGTTTAATAAAATACTATATATCTTTTGTATATAAAAATACAAAAGTGTTAAAGTACATGAATAAAACCTCATGGAAAATAGTTATATATAATATACTATTACTTATTCCAATAATTAATTTTATATTATTTGCAAGACTAAAAAAACAGTTGGAAAATGAGAGTATTTAAGTATATATTTTTAAAAACTTTAATAGAATAATTTTAAAATTAAGAAAAAATCAAAAAGTATAGAGTGTAAATAAATTATATCTATGCTTTTTTGATTTTATATGTAAGAATTTTATACTGTAAATTTATATGCAATTTTTTTTGAAATATATAGACAAAGGCAATGATATATTATATAATAAATTACAGTAGTTGTTTTAAAAATTTTGTAAACAACAAAAAGGAGAGTATTTTATGGGAGCTAATGAAATAGTAGAAAAATTAAGGTATAATGATGGAGTTTTCCAAGAAAAATGTATTATTGAGGCAAGAAAAAATAAAGAAAAAATAGTAGAAGAACTTTTAAATGAATTGCAAAATGTAGCAGATAATAGTAGCTATTATGCAAGCTTAGATAGATATTTTTTACATATATATGCAATGTTTTTATTATCTGAATTTAGAGAAAAAAGGGCATTTCCAATTATAGTAAAATTAATAACTGAAAATAAAGCTCATATAGAAGATTTAGGTGGAGAAATATTAATTAATGATTTAGATAAAATATTAGCAAGTACATATGATGGTGATATGGATACGTTATATAAATTAATTACTAATTTAGAATTAGATGAATGGATAAGGAATTCAGCATTTTGTGCATTGGTGATTTTGCAAAAATACAAAATAATAGAAAAAGACCAAATTATTTCTAAAATAGAAGAAATGTTACAAAATAAATTAGGAGAAGATGATATACTTGTAATTACAAGTATAGTAGAATATATAGCTGGGAATAAATTATATGATAAAATACCATTAGTAAGGAAGCTTTATGACACTGGCAGGATAAATGAGGGAGTAATTGGTGGGTATGATGATTTTATAGATAATATATATGGTTCAGATGGATATTTTGATAACAAATTAATGATAGATGATGTTATAAAAGAAATGTCGTGGTGGGCTTGTTTCGACAAAGAAAATGAGGATAATGATGATAAAGAGGATTTAGACTTTGATAATTTTCTTAAAGAATTAATAAAAGAAGATATTTTAGATAATAAATTAGATAATAAACGAAAAAAAATAGGTAGAAATGATTTATGTCCATGCCGGAAGCGGAAAAAAGTATAAGAAATGTTGTATTAATAAAGATGAAGGAGTTATTACAACACCAGCAGATAAATATATAGAAGAGGCATTAAAAGGCTATCCTAAGAAGGAATTAATGGAATTTTACGATGAAGAAAAAATTTTTATTGATGAAAAACTATATAGAGTTTTAAAGCATAAAACAGTTCCTATGTGGGTAAAAAGAGATTATTTAGAAGAAACAAAGCGTAATTTAAAAATTATAGAAGAGGCGATAGAATTAATTCATAAAAAGTGTAATGATGATAAAATAACCACGTTAGAAGAGTTAAATAATAAGGTTTTGATACATTATGATTTTTTTGAAATAATGAAAGGATATTTAGATTTATTAGATAAAAGAATGGGCATAGAATATGAAAATGTACAAGAAAAGAAAATTAACTTTTTAATGTGGTCAGCTAAAGCATTTGATTTGCCAGAGACATATAAGAGGATGTATATAGAAAATATTTTAGATAGTTATTTACAATATGATAAATATACATATGCTAAAAGAACATTAGATATGTTTTTTGAAAGGTTACCAGAGTTGAATAAGTTCCTTTGTATAAAGCAATCACAAATGTTTATTGATAAGGGTGAAAAATAGAAGTAGTGCTAGAACCAATTGAAAAATATATTAAAAAGTTTGGACAAGATAGAGAAATTGGAGTATTCAAAATAGAAATATGTTATGAATATGCACTAGAAAAATACTTTGATGTTGAATTACCTAATGTTAAATTAATTGAAAAATTATGGCAATCAGTAAAAGAATTTATAAATATTAATGGAATAAAAACTGAAAATGAATACAATCATTGTGTAGACGGTGAATATATATATTGTAATATTCTACATGAAATATTAAACTTTTATAATATACATGAAAATAAATATGCAAATGAAAGAATAGAAATCTTTAATGAGGCTCAAAATATAGTTGAAATAGGTAATTATTCAAAGGAAATTATAGTTAAAAGATTAACGGAAGCATATTGTGATTTATCTGAGAAAGATAAGGCGATTAAGCTTGTAGATAAATATATAATGGATAATCCGACAAGTGTAGAAGCTATTTTAATAAAATCGAATATATATAGTAGGGGAGAAAATCCTGATTATAAAGAGGCAATTGATGTTATAGAAAGGACTTTAAAGAAAAATGATTTAATTAATAAAATAATATTATTGGAAAAGCTAGCTATATTATATGAGGATATTGGGAATGATGAAAAGGCGAATGAATATCAAAAATTGTTTATGCAACAATGTGAAAATGGTGGAGAGTAGTTACCATTTTGAGTAAGAAATAAAGTTAAAAAAATAGTATTAAAATATTTTCAAAATTATTAATGTATTTATCAATTAATGGTTATTTGTATTAAGAAAATAATTTTTATTAATAATATAAAGGGAGGATATATGAAAATTTCAGTTTTAGGAATGGGTGCTTATGGAATAGCACTCTCTAAGGTATTACATGACAATGATAATAAAATTGTGATATGGAGTAAGTATCAAGAAGAAGTTGACAGTGTAAAATTACATAGAGAGAATAAAGCTTTGTTGCCTAAGGTAAAAATACCAAAGGATATAATTTTAACATCTGATATAAAAGAAGCTATTGAAAATTCAAAAATAATAATAATAGCAGTACCAACACTTGCAGTAAGAGAAGTAGCAGGGGAGATAGCAAAGTATTTAAAATCAGAACAAGTAATTTGTATTTGTTCAAAAGGACTTGAAAAAGAAACTAATAAAAGAATGAGTGAAGTTGTTTATGAAGAAACAAATAATAAAAATATATGCTTTTTAGCTGGTCCATCATTTGCTACTGATTTGGCAAATAGAAATGAACAAGGATTTGTTGTTGCATCTTCAGAAAAAATAGCAGCTATTACAGTAAAAATAGCACTTGAAAATGATAGAGTGGTAGTAAATGATATTAAAGATATAGTAGGTGTTGAATACCTATCAGCAATAAAAAATGTCTATGCAATATTGCTTGGAATTTGTGATGGTATGAAACTTAGTGAATCAACGAGAGCTGCAATTTTGACCTGCGTTGTTCAAGATATAAGATTAATAGTAGAGTTGTTAGGTGGAAAACTTACAACAGTTTTATCATATGCGGGAATTGGAGATTTACTTCTTACCTGTATGAGTAATAAAAGTAGAAATTATACATATGGTAAATTTTTAGGAAAAGGGCTATCGTCAGATGAGGCTAAAAAAAGTATGAATGTATCAACAATTGAGGGAATATCAACATTAAGCTCAATATATCATATTTTAGCTGAAAAGGAAGTAAATGTAAAATCAATATCTTTATTGTATAATATTATATATCATAATTTAAAAGTAGTTAATATATTAAGGGAGATAAAAAATAGTTAGTAGGGATAATAAATGGAAGAAAACGAGTTTAAAGAAAATTTAGAAAAGATCAAAATAGAAGCAAGAAAAAACTACATTCCTATACTTCAAGATGTATCACTAGAATTTATAATGATGATACTTAGTATAAAAAGACCTAATAAAATATTAGAACTTGGAACAGCAGTAGGATATTCAGCAATAAATTTTTCTAAATATTTGTCAGGACAAAATGCAAAAATAAAAACTATCGAAATAAAGGAAGAAATGTATAATCAAGCTATATCAAATATAACTCTGTTTGGACTTGAGGAAAAAATAGAAGTAATACATGCTGATGCAACTGAGTATTTGCCTACAATTGATGAAAATATTGAAAAATATGATGTAATTTTTATAGATGCAGCAAAGGGGCAATATCCTAAATTTTTAGATAATGCCTTAAGACTTATAAATAAAAATGGGATTATAATAGCGGATAATGTTTTGTTTAAAGGAAGGGTTATGTCTGATTATAATGAACATAGAAATAGAACAGCGGTAAATAGGCTTAGGAATTATATAAGTGTAATTTTAGAAGATAAAAGGTTAGATTCAAGAATATTTGATATAGGTGATGGAATAGCTGTTAGTGTATTAAGGGAAGAAGCGTAAATTCTTCTCTTTTTATGTAAATAATAATAAAAAGTAGTGTAATTATCATAACTTCAATAAATTTTGTTATGCTTGACAAATAGTAAAAAAAATAGTACAATGTATAATGCAAAATGTAGTAAAAAAGGAAGTTAAGATGAAGAAATTAAATAGTAATAAATGGTTAAATTTTAGTGCATTTTCTGTAAGATTAATATATTTTATGTTAGCTATTATAGTATTAATTGTAGTATTAGTAGTAAAGCCGACCACTTTATATATCGATTTACTGTTAATTCTTGCTATAGTTATAATTTGTATTTGTATGTGTATAAGAGAGGTAAAGTACAAAAATACCAGAATAATGGAAATGTCTAATAGTCTAACTAGTACATTAACAAACAGTTTTGAATTAATAAAAATCCCAATGCTAATTGTAGCAGATAATGGAAAAATCTTGTGGAAAAATAATGTATTAAAATATGAAATTTCTGATGATGAAGTACAAGAGAGCATATTAAAAATACAAAGCAAAAGTAATCAAAATTTAGAGATGAAAGACTTTTTTGAAAACGGGGATAGAAGTTATACTGTTATAGGAAATAAAATAACATTGTCAGATATAGAAGGTATATTAATTTCATATATAAATACAAGTGAGGAAAGTAAATTAAAGAATATATTAAAGGACACTAAACTTGCAGTAGGAATTGTATTTGTAGATAATTATGAGGAAACAATGCAGGGGTTAGATGATATTGAGAAGGCTGATATTTCCTCAAGGATTGGTAAGGAAATTTCAAATTACATAAAGGAACATGAAGGAATTGCTATAAAAGTAGAAAAAGACAGATTTATTATATTTATAGAGAAAAAGTATCTAGATAAAATGGAAGATGAAAATTTTTATATTTTGGAGAATATAAGAAATATCACAGATAAGACAAAATTACCTGTTACAATTTCAGTTGGAATATCCTATCAAGAGGAAATACTTGATGGAAAATATATGGCAAGTTCATCAGCATTGGATATTGCACTGGGAAGAGGCGGAGATCAGGTAGTCATTAAAAAGGGAAATGAATATGTATTTTATGGTGGTGCAAATTTAGGACTAGAGAAAACTAGTAGAGTTAGAGCTAGAACTATTTCTCAAGCATTAAATGAACTAATCCAAAAATCTGATAAAGTATATATAATGGGACATAACAATACGGACATAGATTGTATAGGAGCAGCTGTTGGTGTATATAAAATTGCGAAATCTTGTCAAAAACAGACTACTATTATAATAGATTCAAAATGTAATAGTAGTACACAAAACTTAATAGAAAAATTGCTAGTTCAAGAGGAATATAAAGATGTTTTTGTGAGCAAAGATGATTTGAAGAAGCAAGATTTTTCAGATTCATTATTAATAATTGTAGACACTCATAAAAAGTCATATGTATCATATCCAGAATTAGTTGACGAATTTGAAAAAATAGTAGTAATAGATCATCATAGAAGAGGAGCAGAATTTATTGATAACGCACTACTTACTTATCATGAACTTTATGCTTCATCTGCTTGTGAACTTGTTACAGAGCTTTTAATGTACTCAGAGAATGTTGAATTAACACCAAATGAGGCGGAATGTATATATGCAGGTATTGTAATAGATACAAAAAACTTCTTGTTTAAGACTGGAGTTAGAACTTTCGAAGTTGCAGCATATTTGAAAAAATTTGGTATTGATTTGACTGAAGTAAAACAATTATTTCAAAACGACTTTAATACATATATATCTAAAGTTGATATTGTAAGGAATGCTGAAATTATAAAAGGAAGAATTGCAATTTCAGTAACTGAGCAGCAATCTGATGATATGCCAATAATTGCCGCTCAGGCTGCAGATGAACTTTTATCTATATCTGGAATTCTAGCATCATTTGTGTTAAGCCGAGTTGACGATGTTGTAATGATATCTGGTAGATCACTTGGCGATATAAATGTACAAAGTATAATGGAAAAAATTGGTGGTGGAGGTCATTTGACATTTGCTGGTGCACAGATTAGTAATGTTACATTAGAAGAGGCAAAAGAAAAGCTTATTTTAAGTATAGATGATTACTTAGATAAAGAGGTATAAATTTTAGGAGGGTGGATAGTGAGAGTTGTATTAAATAAAGATATAAAAGGTATAGGAAAAAAATTACAGATAGTAGAGGTTAGTGAAGGCTATGCAAGAAATTTTTTGTTGCCTAAAGGATTTGCTTCTTTAGCAGATAACAAGAATTTGAATGAAGCTAAGAATAAAACTGAAGCGTTAAAATATAAAAAATCTACTGAACTAGAAACTGCAAATAAACAAAAGGCTATATTAGAACAGGGATATATAGAATTTAAACATAAAATTGGTGATGGCGGAAAACTTTTTGGAAGTGTGACAGAAAAAGAAATATCTGAAGAGATAAAGAAAAAATATGATATAGATGTTAATAAAAAGAAAATAGTACTAAAAAATGGTATAAAACAAACAGGTTCATATACAGTGGATGTAAAATTATATGAGGGAGTAATTGCAAAATTAAAAATAGTAGTAATTGGATTGTAGGTGGTAAATGTGGAAAATGAGATTGCAAACCGAGTTTTACCTAGTGATACTATAGCAGAACAGGCAATAATTGGTTCAATGATGGTTAATACAGAAGCTGTTACATCAGCTGTTGAAAAATTAAGACCGGAAGATTTTTATAGAGAAGATAATAGAGAAATATATTCTGCTATGTTAGAACTATATAGTTTAGGAAAACAGATAGATATGATAACTGTAAAGGATCAATTAACACTTAGGGGAACAGTTGAACAAATAGGTGGTCTTGCGTATCTTGCCACATTAATAGATAATGTGCCAGTAGTATCTAATGTAGAAAGCTATGTAAAAATTGTAGAAGAAAAGTCAGTTATAAGAAAACTTATAAATGTAGCAAATGGAATTTTGAAAGTAGGTTATTCGCAATCTGAAGATGTAGATACAATTATAGAGCAAACCGAGAAAAATGTTTTTGATGTATTGCAAGATAGAAATACAAAGGGCTATTCGAGTTTAAAAGAAGTTTTGGTAAATGTATTTGATGATTTAGAAGATATGTACCAAAATAAAAGAAAAATATCAGGAATTGAGAGTGGATTTATAGATCTAGATGCTAAAATATCAGGACTTAATCCATCAGATTTAATAATTATAGCTGCAAGGCCAGCAATGGGTAAAACAGCATTTGTATTAAATATAGCAACTTATGTTGCTATGCGTATGAAAGTACCGGTTATGATGTTTAGCCTTGAAATGTCTGCTGAACAAATGGCTAAAAGAATAATAGCTTGTGAGGCTGAAGTAGATAATATGAAATTAAAAAATGCAGATTTATCTTCAGATGAATGGTTAAAATTAGGTCAAGCTAGTGGAAAAATATCAGAAATTCCTTTGTATATTGAAGATACACCAGGATTGTCTGCATCAGAGCTTAGAGCAAAGTGCAGAAAAGCAAAGTTAGAAAAAAATATAGGATTAATAATAATTGATTATTTGCAGCTTATGGAATCTAAGAATAAGAGTTCATCAAGACAACAAGAAATAACTGAAATTAGTAGATCATTAAAAATTCTGGCTAAAGAATTAAATATTCCAGTTATTGCACTATCGCAGCTTAGCCGTGCTAGTGAGGCAAGAACAGATCATAAACCATTGCTAAGCGATCTTCGTGAATCAGGAGCAATTGAGCAGGATGCTGATATAGTTATGTTTTTACATAGAGAAGATTATTATAACCCTGATACAGAAAAAAAGAATATAGCAGAAGTAATACTTGCAAAAAATAGAAGTGGTTCGACTGGTACTGTTGAACTTGCATGGTCAGGTCAATATACTAGATTTGCTAATATATATAGAGGACCTGAGATTGAGGGAGTATGAGAAAAATAGAAAAAAGTGAGAATATTTGTAAATATATAGAAGAAAGTGTAATAGATGTTATAGTAAGCAATAATTTAATAAATAATAATGATAAAATTATTGTTGCAGTTTCAGGTGGACCTGATTCTATGTGCCTTTTAAATATCTTATATACTATGCAAGATTATATAAAAAATAAGTACAATTTAACATATGCACTAATAACAGCACATGTTAACCATATGATAAGGGCGGAAGCTGAAGATGAGAAGGTGTATGTAAAAAAATTTTGCGATGATAGAAATATAAAGTTTTGTTATCTAAAAGAAGATATCCCAAAGCTTTCAAAACAGTTAAAAATTTCAGAAGAAACTTGTGGCAGAAAAGTAAGATATGAATTTTTTGAAAAATTAAGACAGGAAGAAAAAGCAAATAGTATAGCAGTTGCACATAATTTAGATGATAATGTAGAAACTATATTATTAAATATTATACGTGGTTGTGGTTTAAAAGGTTTAATAGGAATGGAATATAAATTTAATTATCTAATAAGACCACTTCTTACTATTGAAAAAAAAGACATTTTGTTGTATAATGAAATGTGTAACTTAAATTCATGTCATGATAGTACAAATGATTTAGATATTTATAGCAGGAATAAAGTAAGGCATAATTTAATACCTGAATTAAAAGAAAATTATAATAATAATTTTAGTAATAATATTATTAGAATGAGTAAGCTTTTATCTCAAGATGAAAATTTTTTAGCAGAATATACTAATAATATAATAAATAACTCAATAATTGAAAATACTAATAATGTTATAAAATTTGATTATTCACTTGTTCTAAAAGAACACGAAGCTATAAAGAATAGATTTGTTAGAAAAATAATTGAATTTAAGCTTGGAAATTTGGATGGAATTGAAAGTATTCACGTATATGATATAGTGAAATTATTAGAAAAAAATATAAAAGGGAAAAAATATATAATTGGCAATAAATTTGAGTTGGAAATAGTTTCAAAATATCATGCAATTATTTATTAATAAAGGAGGAATCTATGGGGAAAAAACAAAAGGGCTTATTTAGTACGTTAATTACATATATTTGTATAATTTTTATTACAATGTATCTTATAACTATGCTTAGTTCAACAGCTACTAAAGATATGTCCTATACAGAATTGATGCAAAAAATTGATGAAGATTCAATATCTAAAGTTGAACTTAGCAGTGATAGAACAACAGCAAGTGTTACATTAAAAAATGAAGATAATGTTTCTTGGTATGTAAAATTACCATCAACGTCTACTTTTATGGAATCAATTCAGCCTAAAGTTATAGAAGGAAAGTTTGAACTTGTTGTAAAAAAAGAATCTGCTATGGAAGTTATAGCACCACTTATACCTAATATTTTATTACTTGCTGGTACATTTTTCATATTTATATATATGCTTAGAAAAACTGGTGATGGTAATAACAAGGCTATGAATTTTGGTAGAAATAGAGCTAGAAAGTTCGATAAAAATGATAAAAATAAAATAACTTTTGATAAAGTAGCAGGACTAAAAGAGGAAAAAGAAGAATTAAAAGAAGAAGTGGAATTTTTAAAAAATCCTAAAAAGTATCAAGAAATGGGAGCAAGAATTCCAAAGGGAATATTGCTTGTAGGTAAGCCTGGAACAGGTAAAACATTACTCGCTAAGGCAGTTGCTGGTGAGGCTGGTGTTCCATTTTTCTCTATAAGTGGTTCAGACTTTGTTGAAATGTTTGTTGGTGTTGGTGCTTCTCGTGTAAGAGATCTATTTGCTGAGGCAAAAGCTAATTCACCATGTATAATATTTATAGATGAAATAGATGCAGTTGGTCGTCATAGAGGTGCTGGTGTTGGTGGAGGACATGATGAACGTGAACAAACTCTTAACCAATTATTAGTTGAAATGGACGGTTTTGCAACACATGAGAGTATTATAGTAATGGCTGCTACTAATAGACCTGACATACTAGATCCTGCATTACTTAGACCAGGAAGATTTGATAGGCAAATAGTTGTAGGTGAACCAGATATTGCAGCAAGAGAAGAAATGTTAAACTTATATGCAAAGAATAAACCTTTTGTTCCTGGAATTGACTTTAAAATAATTGCAAAAAATACCGCAGGATTTAGCGGTGCAGATTTGGAAAATATGATAAATGAAGCTACATTACTTGCAGCTAGAAAAGATAAAAAACAAGTAGATATTACAGATGTAGAAGAAGCAATGGTAAAAGTTATGATGGGACCTGAAAAGCGTAGTAAAGTAATATCTGATAAGGAAAAGAAACTTACAGCATATCATGAAGCAGGTCATGCAGTAGTATCAAGATTTTTACCAACACATGATACAGTACATGAAATTTCAATTATACCAAGAGGTATGGCTGGTGGATATACTATGTATAAACCAAATGAAGATAAAAGTTATATGTCAAAATCAGAGATGCAAGAACATATTGTGTCTTTACTTGGTGGAAGAGTTGCTGAAGAATTAGTGTTAAATGATGTTAGTACAGGTGCTTCTAATGATATAGAAAGAGCAAGTAAAATAGCAAGGCAAATGGTTACAAAATATGGTATGTCTGATAAACTTGGACCAATTACTTTTGGTGCAAATCAAGATGAAGTATTTTTGGGAAAAGATATGAATAATCAAAGAAATTATAGTGAAACAGTTGCATCTGCAATTGATGATGAAGTAAAAGAAATAATAATGAGAGCATATAAATATGCTGAAAAGTTATTAAAAGATAATTTAGATAAATTGCATATTATTGCACAAATATTGCTAGAAAAGGAGAAAATTACAGGAGAAGAATTTGACGCTGTGTTTAATGCATAAATTATATTATAAAAAGTGATATTAATTAATATTAAAGAGTATTATTGTAAATAAAAAATCATTGAAAATATATATGTAAATTCAATGATTTTTTATTTTATAATTTTTACTGATATATACCAATATTATATTTTTTCTTTAATGCTCTTATATATTCAATTTCATCGTTTTGTGCAATAGTTCCTTTTTTATATTTTAGTAAATTTAGAAAATTTAAAAGATTTTCTAAAAAAACATACTGTTTAGAGCACTTTTTAACTTCTGGTATAGTTTTTGGCTTTTTAATATACTTTTCTTGCAAGTCATATCAAATTAATTAATGGGTTGGATAAAAAAATACATTGTTAAATAAAAATACATTATCATAATAGTTAACAATAAAAAATAACTTAAAAATTGATAAAAAATTGTAAAAATAATTCAAAATAGGAATATAATTTTATATTTTACATATAATATTTCAAAAACAGAACAATTTGTTTCGTTTTTAAAAACAAATTGTTGACAGATGTAATCATTATATGGTATAATGACAATAAATGGAGGAATTATCATGAACAATTCAATTGTTAGAATTCAAAAAATAGAATTGCAGAATTTTAAAAATGTTGAAAATGGAATTGTAGAGTTTAAGAGTAATCCTAAAGATGAAAAAAATTATAACCCTGGAGGAGAAATTCTTGGAATATATGGTCAAAATGGTTCAGGAAAAACAGCTTTAGTTAATGCTTGTGATTTTGTAAAAAAAATTATGAGTGGCTTTAGTCTTCCTAATGATGCAGTTAACTATATAAATACATTTTCTAGAACATCATCTATAAGTATTGATTTTTATATTGAAACCAATAAAAATAAATTCCTAGTAAATTATAAAATTGAATTAGAAAAAGTTTCTGAAAAAGATGCAAAAATAAGTAAAGAAGTAATATCATATTCCATTAAAAAAGAAAAATGGACTAATAAAGTTCCTTCAATAAGTTATGATAGTAATAATATGGAGGAGTTTTTAACACCTAAATCTAAATTTAATGAAATTATATTACAAGACAAAGAAAATCTAGTAAATATAAAAGTTGCACAAAAGTTAGCAGTTGAAAAAAATAAGTCTTTTATATTTAATGAAGATGTTAAAGAAATTTTAAGAAAATCATTAAAGGATAAAGAAATACTGACAATAATTGATGTACTAACATATTTTTCAAGATGTAATTTTTTTGTCATAAAAAATGAGTATTCTGGGATTATAAGTCTAGATTATCTTATGCCATTTAGTTTTAGAATAGAAGAAAATGAAAGTATTGCATCAGGAGATATTGCAATAGGGTTAAATGGTCCAACGTGTATTGATAAATCTGTATATTCTATTATAACTAAAGTAGTTAAACAAATGAATATTGTTTTAAATAAAATTGTCCCTGAGCTTAAAGTAGAATTGTGTAATTATGGAAAACAAATTAATGAACATGGAAAAGAAACACTTAAGGTAGAACTTTTATCAATAAAGAAAGATTTTAAATTTCCAATTAAATACGAATCAGAGGGTATTAAAAAAATAATATCTATACTAAGTGCATTAATAGCTATGTATAACAATAGATCAATTTGTATGGTTGTTGATGAATTGGATTCAGGAATATATGAATTTTTGCTTGGTGAAATTTTATCTGTAATAGAAAAAGGTGGAAAGGGTCAATTGATATTTACTTCTCATAATTTAAGACCTTTAGAATTATTGAATAAAGATGCACTATATTTTACAACTACAAATTTAAAAAACAGATATATTAGATTTAATAATGTAAAAAATAATAATAACTTAAGATCTTTATATATAAGAAGTATTAATTTAGGTGGTCAAAAGGAAGAATTATATAACGAAACTGATAACGATGAAATACGTAGAGCATTTAGATTGGCAGGTGAAAAATATAATGTCATCTAAGAAAGTTATATTATTTATTGTAGAGGGAGCAACTGAAGAAACTTCGTTATCAAGGATTTTAAAGAAAATAAGTGATGATAAAAAAATATATTTTCATCTAGTAAATGCTGATATTACATCTGATTTTTCAAGTAATACTACAAATATATTAAAAAAAATTAATGATGAAATAAAAAATATTTTAAGAAGAGTGACATTGTACAAATTATTCATATTGTAGATTTAGATGGAACATACATTGATCATGAAAATATAGTATATCATAATAATGAAGAATTACAGTATTGCTCGTATTGTATTAAGACTAAATATGTTCAAGCTATTATAAATAGGAATAGTTGTAAAGCTGGAATTCTAAATAAATTAAGTTCGACAAGAGTAATTAATGGAATTCCATATAAAGTTTTCTTTTTTTCTACCAATCTTGAACATGTATTACATAATGTTCAGAATGCTACTAGAGAAGAAAAAAATAGATTAGCACAAGAATTTGAAGATAAATTTTATAATAAACCCATAGACTTTGTAGAATTTATTACTAATGGAGAATTTGCAATAAATAAAGAATACGAAGAAACATGGAATTTTATAAAACAAGGAAATAATTCTTTGAAACGATATACGAATTTTAATTTATATTTTATAGATGAAAATTAATAATAAAAGGCAAATTATAGAATTATAATGAGTTTAATTACAGTGTAAAGTCGAATATTGTAAATAGAAAATTGTAATATTAGACAAACTATATTATTAATATTTGCATTTTCTATAAGGTATATTCCGTAAATAAATGTTACAACTTTTATGCAACGTTATAAAATATAATTGTTCTTTTGTGTATGAAACAGAGTATTACTACTAATATATAGTGAATTTTACAATTTATTTTTATCTACCCAATTTGTAACATTTATTTATGGGACATCCCTTAGAATTATATGGAGTTAATATATACAATAAAAATATAAATTTATATCAGTGAATGGTAATTAATATGGTAACCAATATTTTAATGTTTTGAAAAAAAGGTATTGCAATATAAAAGATAATATTGTATAATATGGATAGCTAGGTAATAACCTAAGAAAGAGGTAGAATTATGGAACCTTTATTACAAATGAACAGATTTGAAATTGTAGATATGCCAGGAATGAATACAATTGCATTTGTGGTTGAGAAGAATGAGGAAGCATATAGTAAAGGAAATGCGCTTTTAAGTCTTCAGAAAATTGAATGTATAGATACTGAGGAAAACGGTAGAATAAAGAAAGTGTTTAATGTTTTAAAAAATGGTGAAAGTAAACAACTAATTGTACTTCTTACACTAACTAATTCAAAAGCCATAATAAGTACAGGAGAACTTGATGAGAATGGTTTTGTTGCAACAGAATCTAATGTACCACTTAGTTATGGTACAATATATAATCAAGAAGGAATTGAGTATAAAGAAGTAGAATATACACCTAGTATGAAAAGGCACTTTGCGATTATTGATACTCAAAGTGGTGAGGAAGTTAGACCTACAATATATACAGATGAAACCACAGGTCAGTTAAAAGGAAAATGCAAATTGTTGCCACATAAGCCATATATTGTTTTAGAGCTAGGTTTTGAAGAAGAATAGACACGTTTGGGCTAAGGAGGAGTTTTGTCTATGGAAATAAACGATAGAAAAATAATTGTAAGTGTAAGAGGTTGTGTTTTAAAAGATGGAAAAAATTTAGAGTTGTTTTCTCCTGTTGACATTCCAGTTAATAGAAAGGCTAAGCAAAGAGTAGCAGATGATATTGAAAAGGGAGATAATGTTAAACATAATGATTTTGATGAACTATCAAAGAATATAGAAATGCAAAATAAGGCAATATCAGATTATTTGGAAAATAATGCAGAAAAAGAAGAGGAAAAAGATGATTTAGAAGAACGCGGAAATGAACCACTAAGGTGGTAATTTCCTTGTTTTTGTATTAAGAGGTGGAATTATTTTATGAGAGATAAATTAGCAAAGCTAAAAAAAGATGCACTTCCCTTTATAGTTGGATTTTTACTATTTGATGTAATTATAGTTGGGGCTTTAATTATAGGGCTAAATCCAGAAGAGGGAACTGCAACGGGAATTGATGCTATTGGTGCAATTTTTAATAATATAACTAATTTTAGCTTTTTAAGAGCAATATTTGTAAATACTAATCAATTTCTTACATTTTCATGGTATACCCTTATTGCTTTTTTTGTAATGTTTTTGTTTTGGGAGCTTAAGTTTAGTAACTCTTACGAATATCAGGGAATTGAAAATGGTTCAAGTGATTGGAGCAAAGGTGGAGAAGAATTTAGAAAAACATCAGATGGTAGAGAAATATTAAATAAAAAAGAGGGGTTTATACTTAGTAAAAATCATTATTTAGGAACTCATTTAAAAAAAGTATTAGTAAATAAAAATGTTTTAGTTGTCGGTGGTTCTGGTGCTGGTAAATCAGCATGTTATATAAAGCCTAATATTTTACAGATGCTTGGTTCATATGTAATAACAGATCCTAAGGGTGAATTATATAGAGAAACATCAGGTTTTTTAAAAGCTCATGGTTACGAAATAAAAGCATTTAATTTAGTTAATCCAGAATTTAGTGATAGATATAATCCATTAATGCATATAGTTGACCATCAAAGTGTTGATGTTTTAGCTGAAACTATAGTTCAAGGTGCAAAAAAAGGAACAACAGGAAGTAATGATCCATTTTGGGACGATACTGCTAAGATGTTGTTAAAAGCATGTATTTACTATGTAATTTCAGTTTTACCAGAAGACGAACAAAATATATCAAGTTGTCTTAATATAATAAGAGCAGGTGGTGCTGACGATAAAGTATTTAAAAAGCTATTCCTTGATGAATTAAAACCTGAACATCCAGGAAGAAAGGAATATGAAAACTTTAGTACATCAGCAGATAAAACAATGCAAAGCATTATAATATCTACAATATCAAAAATTAGCTTATTTGATACACCAGCAATGCAAAGAATTACTACATCAAATAATTTTAATTTTGATGATTTAGGTAAAAAGAAAATGGCTATATATGTAATTACTTCTACATCTGATAGTACCTATGACTTTATATCAACCATGTTTTTTAGTCAGATGTTACAAAAATTATTTTTACAAGCTGATAAAAACGGTGGTACTTTAAGAAATCAAGTATATTTCTTACTTGATGAGTTTGCAAATATTGGTCAAATACCTGATTTTCATAAAAAATTAAGTGTAACAAGAAGTATGGGAATTAGTATATCAATAGTTGTACAGGCATTAGATCAATTAGAATCACTATACAAAGAGCAATATGAAACAATACTTGGTAACTGTGACACACATATTTTTTTAGGAAGTCAGTCAATAAAAACATGTGAATACTTTCAAAAGAGTTTAGGGCAAAAAACAATAAAATTTCAAAGTAAATCAGTAAGTAAGGATAAAGATGAATGGGCAAAACAGGGTGTATCATTTAGTGAGCAACGTCAAGGAAGAGACCTTATGACTATTGATGAGTTAAAAAGACTTGATCCAAATGATGAAATTTTACTAGTTAGAACTTTAAAGCCAATTAAAGCTAAAAAAGCTTGGTATTTTAAATATCATCCAATGAAAAATGAAGTAAGTAAGTATGAAATACATGATATTACTGAAATGCCAAGAACAGAAGATGTACCAGTAAAAATAATGGACGTAAAGGCACACCTTGATAGAAGAATGAGTGCTGCAAAAGAAAGAATGCAAAATATGCCTGATATTGAAATTGCTAATGATAAAAAAGATGAAATAAAAATTGATTTGAATAATAATGAAGTAAAAAAAGAAAGTACTAATAATGTTGAATATGATTTACAAAAAGAATTGGAGAAGAAATTTGACGAACTTTTTGGTGATACATCAGAACACTAATTTATTTTGGTTTTACTCATCTGTAAATGTACCAAGTGATACAATAAAGTTGTTTCTATATACATGAATTGCTTCTATGTTTAACTGATCAGTAAGTAAAAGTAGTATTACTAGTAGTTTGTTAATATCAATATTATTTAGATTGCAATTACAAAAAATATCACTATTAAAACCAAATAAATTATTCAACAAAATCACCTCTTATTTTAAATATATTTTTTGAGTTGTGATTTTATGAGTAATGATGAATAATATGTATAAAGTGGGGTAAGAAGATGAAGAAAAAAATTCTAATATTTTTTTTAATAATAATAGTATCTATATTAATAGTAGTTGGAATATGTTGGTATCTATTTAGAACCATTGGAAAGACAAATGAGGGAAATTACAGGATAAATGACGTTGTTGTTACATCAAGACTTGAAGTAAATGAAAATAATAGTGAGGGGGAGAATATAACTAGTATTTCACAAATAAAATTTGATGCTTCGCAGACTAATACAATTTCAATTTTAGTTGAAAAACAAAATGATGCACAAAGTATGTATCTGGACAATATTTATGTTAAACAACCTAGTACTAAAGGTAATTTTGTAATTTCACAAAAAAATGCAGATGAACATAATGTAGATGGCTTAGATAAATTAGAATTAAATCCTGTAGTTAGTGATGAGCAATATTTAGTTGAATTAAAAGTTGATAATATAGAAATGTTAAAATCAGCAAATGTTGCTACTGATTTAGATGCATTAACATTTGATGGTAAAATATTAAAGTTATTAAATATAGGGATATCAGATATACAATTTGAAATAGGATTTAATTTAAATATTGTTGAAAGTACAGGCAAGGTAAGTACATGCAAGTTTAAGTTTGATATGCCATCACAGGAATTAATTGATAATGGTACAGTTATTGATAGAAAAGATGTTGGAAAATTTTTATTTTCAGTTAAATAAAAAGTAAATTCTAGTAATTTTTTATAGAATTTACTTTATTAGAATTTCAATAATACCTAAAAATATTAATATTAGTGAGGATAGAGCGTTGGAATATACTTCTATTCTCCTATTTTTTATACTATTTCCAAATTTTATTCCTATATTTAAAAATAAATAGCAAAATATAATAGTAAAAATAAATGTGGCTAATATGTTTATTCCCATAGAGCTTGCAAGAATGCCTGTGACTATATTATTTGTTGAGAGTATTAATATAATTAAAAGTATATTGTTGTAATTACTTATTGTATTTTTCTCATTTAAGTCATTAGTTTTAAAATATGAATATATACCAATGATAATAAGGCAAATTGCACCTATATAACTTGTTATATTAGTATTAATAATATTTGTTAATATGTTTCCAAATATCATTGATAATAATGTTACTAGAGATGTAACTAGTGATATTATTAGTTTTTGATAATAGGAAATATGTATTTTTTTTATGCCGTAGGATAATCCTATTGCAATATTATCAATATTGGCTGATATACTGAATAATAGTGCTAAAAATATTTGTATCAAATTAGTTTCTCCTTTCTTTTTATATACTTGTACTTTTATTACATACAATGAATATATTGTAATAATTGTTACAATATTTTACAAATTTTGTGAATTATGATGTAAAAATTACATATTTATGATATAATATACGTTACATAATGAAAGGATGAAATATAGTGAATACAAGTGATTTTTATTATAATCTACCCCAAGAACTTATAGCGCAAACTCCATTAAAAGATAGACAAAAGTCAAGAATGATGATTTTAAATAAAATGACAGGAGAGATTCTTGATAGTAATTTTAAGGCTATACTAAATTATATAAATTCGGGAGATACTATTGTGTTAAATGATACAAAAGTATTGCCTGCAAGAATTTTTGGTTTTAGAGAAGGAAAACAGGAAAGTATAGAGTTATTGCTATTAAAACAAATTGAAAAAGATATTTGGTGTGTACTTGTAAAGCCTGGCAAAAAGGCAAAAATTGGTACGAAAATATTTTTTCAAGATGATATATTAAAATGTGAAGTTATTGATATTTTAGAAGATGGTGAGCGTATTGTGAAATTTGAATATAACGGAATTTTTAATGAAATATTAGATAAAATCGGTTCTATGCCATTACCACCATATATTACAGAAAAACTAGATGATAAAGATAGATATCAAACTGTTTATAGCAAAAATTTAGGTTCGGCTGCAGCTCCTACTGCAGGGCTTCATTTTACTAATGAAATAATTGATAAATTAAAGAAAAAAAATGTTAATGTTGTATATGTAACACTACATGTTGGAATTGGTACATTTAGGCCTGTTAAAGTAGATAAAATAGAGGAACATAAAATGCATAGTGAGTATTTTGTTATAACAGAAGAGGCATGTAATATAATTAATGAAACAAAAAAACGTGGTAATAAAGTATTTGCAGTTGGTACTACTTCTTGTAGAGTTTTAGAGAGCTCAACAAATAATGATGGTATTATTTGTCCTATGGCAAATGAGACTGATATATTTATATACCCTGGTTATAATTTTAAAATGGTAGATGGTCTTCTTACTAATTTTCATTTACCTGAGTCAACACTAATAATGTTAGTATCTGCTTTGGCAGGAAGAGAGAATATCTTGTTTGCGTATAATCATGCAGTAGAGCAAAAATATAGATTTTTTAGTTTTGGTGATTGTATGCTTATAATATAAAAAAATTACATAGATAAGAAATTTTTAATTTATTGTGGAGTTAGTTATGAGAAAATACTATTTGGATAATTTAAGAACTATAATGATTTTATTGCTTTTTCCTGTTCATACTTTTATGATATGGAATAATTTTGGTTCAAAATTTTATATATGGAGTGGAGAAAATGAAATTTTAAGTTCATTAATCGTGTTTGTTAATCCTTGGTTTATGGCAGTATTGTTCGTTATTGCTGGTATGTGTGCAAAATATTCATTAGAAAAACGCAGAACAAAGAAGTTTTTAAAAGAGCGATTTACTAAATTATTTGTTCCATTTGTTTTCGGAACTGTGCTACTAATACCAATACAAACATTATATGCAAGAAAATACTTTTTTGGGTATAATGGTAGTGTACTAGAAAATTATAAATACTTTTTTACTAATTTTACTGATTTAAGTGGATATGATGGCTGTTTTACTCCAGGTCATTTATGGTTTATACTATATTTATTTGTTATATCAGTTCTGTCATTAATAGTTATAAAATATGTAAATTTTGAAAGAGTTTTTTCTAAATTTGAGAAAATAAATATATTTGAAATAATTTTGCTATTTATTCCTGTATGGCTTTTATACTATGTAGGTAATTTTGGGGGATATAGTCTTGGAAAGTACTTTGTACTTTATTTAATTGGTTACTATATATTTAGTAATGAGAAGATTATAGATAAGATAATAGAAAATAAAAAAGTGATTATTAGTTTATTTTTAATATTTGAAACTATTTTAGTAATATTATACTATAATTTTTGTTACTATGGTGATTTTTTAGTAAATTTTGTTGGTTGGTTAGGCTGTTTAGTATGCCTTGCTATTGGAAAAAGTTACTATAATTATGAAACTAAGTTTACAAAATATTTTAAAAATAATTCATTTTTTATTTATATATTGCATCAACCTATATTAGTTATATTAAGTTACTGTATTTTATGTGTTGTTGATAATTTACTATTACAAGTTATAATTATAATATTAGGTAGCTTTATTATTACAGTGGTATGTTGCGAAATGTTAATGCGCAGTTCATATATTAGCAGTAACTTTCTAAAAAACTAAAGTACTTATAATGTCATCATATCAACTAATAAATAGGAGTAGTGTAATTGAATATTTGTATTATTTTTTAGAGAATTAAAAAATATCATATAATTTATAATAAATTCTACTCTATGAATCGTAGAATTAGATAATTCTGTGATGTAGTTGTTGCTATAATTTCAAAAAAATGTTATATTTTTTGTAAGGAGGAAAAAATTTATGGATCAAATAAAAATAGGGAAGTTTATAGCAACACTTCGTAAAGAAAAAAGTATGACACAACAGGAATTGGCAGAAAAAATAGGGGTTAGTTACAAAACAATTTCTAAATGGGAAACAGGGAGAGGAATGCCAGATTTATCACTGCTTAGACCGCTAAGTGAAGCACTTGATATAACAATTAATGAATTATTAAGTGGAGAAAAACTTGAAGATAAAAATTACATTAACAAATTGGAGGAAAATATGATTAATACAATAGAATATTCAGAAGAGCAAAAAGAAGAACAAAAAAAGCAAAATAATAAAATTATTGGAATAGTTCTGATGTTATTTGGTTTTTTTATTACATTAACTGCCCTTTCTATATTTCCATCAGAGAGTAGTTGGAATTCTATTTACTCTATAATAGGTGTAATAATTTCGTTAATGGGTTTTTCAAGATTACTTCAAAAGTTAAAATGTTTAAAAAGAATAATACTTTGTATTAGTATTTTTGTAATTTTAGTATCACTGTTAATAACAATAGACTTTATTAGTGTAGTAAATAATAATCAACCACCAAGATTTTCATACTTAACTGAAACACTTGATAAAATGATAGTATATAATGCACCATTTTATAAAGTATATAGAATAAATACAAATACCTCAAATGAATACTATATTATTGATACTAAGAATGAATATTCTAAAGATACAGTGCCTATTTCACCATTTAATCATAATAAAAGTGGAATGGAAAATATTTTAAAATATCAAAATAAATATGTAGGAAATAACAGTAATATAGGAAACTTAATAAACAAATTACCACTTTCAGAATATGGGTATGAGTTTGAGATAGATTCAAATAATCTTGGTGTGATTATAGATTATCATATTACTGATTGGTATATTAGTGATAATTTGTATATGCAAAAATGTTTGATATATAACTCTATATCAATATTTTCACTAATAGAGAATGTTGAATTTATTAAATACAATTTTACAGGTAATTCGTATACTATCAGTAGAAAGTTAGTAGAAGAAAAATATCCTAGTTATTTAGAATTAAAGAGTGATGACAAAATGAATATAAAAAATTTTGAGATATATGTTGAATATAAAATGAATGATCCAGAGTTTGTTGAAAATATTTTTAAAGATATATTTGATATATAGTATAATTTTTAGATTAGCTTTTGTAAGCTAGTCTATTTTTTAATTATTGATGTTTATTAATGTAACTAGTATCAATATGTTGTTTAATGTGAAAAATTCTTGTAATTTTAAACCTTAAAATCACTATATATTGCAATTATATTTTTTTATGGTATAATAATTGTAGCAAAATAGGAGGAAATTATGAGTTTAATAGAGAAAATATTTGGTTCATATAGTAAAAGAGAAATTAAAAAAATTGAATCTGTAATTGATAGTATAGAAAATATAGAGAAGACACTAGGTAATTTGAGTGATGAAGAGTTAAAAAATAAAACAGTGGAGTTTAAGGAAAGACTAAAAAATGGTGAAACTTTAGATGATATTTTGCCAGAAGCATATGCTGTGGTTTGTGAAGCTAGTAGTAGAGTCTTGTCAATGAGACATTTTAGAGTTCAATTAATTGGCGGAATTATTTTACACCAAGGAAGAATTGCAGAAATGAAAACTGGTGAAGGAAAGACACTTGTTGCAACTTTACCTGTTTATTTAAATGCGCTTTCTGGAAAAGGAGTACATGTTGTTACAGTTAATGATTATTTGGCAAAACGTGATAGTGTTTGGATGGGTAAATTGTATAAGTTTTTAGGACTGTCTGTTGGACTTGTAATTTCAGGAATGGATCAAGACGAGAAGAAGAGGGCATATAATGCTGATATAACTTATGGTACTAATAACGAGTTTGGGTTTGATTATTTAAGAGATAATATGGCAATGAGTAAGGATATGATGGTTCAAAGAGAGCTTAATTATGCTATAGTCGATGAAATTGATAGTATATTGATTGATGAGGCTCGTACTCCACTTATTATTTCTGGTATGGTTAATAAGCAAAGTGATTTGTATCAAAAGGCAAATAGTATTGTTAAGACATTAAAAGCACGTGTAATTATAGAAAAGAATGATAAAGAGTATGATGAAACAGATGAAGAATATGATTATATTGTGGATTTAAAAGCTAAAACTGTTGGACTTACAGAGAATGGAACTAAAAAAGTTGAAAAATATTTTGGAATTGATTCTTTATCGGATTTAGATAATCTTTCAATATCTCACCATGTAAATCAGGCTATTCGTGCATATGGTTTAATGAAAAAAGACGTTGACTATATTGTAAAAGATAATCAAGTATTAATAGTTGATGAGTTTACTGGGCGTATTATGGAAGGTAGAAGATATAGTGATGGATTACATCAGGCTATTGAAGCAAAAGAGGGAGTTAAAATTGCATCAGAGAGTCAAACACTTGCAACTATTACATTCCAAAATTACTTTAGATTATATAATAAACTTGCAGGTATGACAGGTACTGCAAAAACTGAAGAAGATGAGTTTAAAGGTATATATAAATTAGATGTTATTGAGATACCTACAAATAAACAAATAGCTAGAAAAGATTTAAACGATGTAATCTATAAAACGGAAGCGGCTAAGTTTAATGCTATTGTTGAAGATGTTAAAGAAAGTTATGAAAAAGGTCAGCCTGTACTAGTTGGTACTGCTTCAATAGATAAGTCTGAAATTATTAGTAATTTATTAAAAAAAGCAAAAATTCCACATCAAGTATTAAATGCAAAATATCATGAAAAAGAAGCTGAAATTATTGCACAGGCTGGAAAATATAAAAGTGTTACTATTGCAACTAATATGGCAGGTCGTGGAACTGATATTATGCTAGGCGGAAATTTAGAATATTTAGTAAAAAATGAGTTGGAGAAAAAGGGATTTACTAATGAAGTAATAGAAATGGCAATAACTCCTATAAATTATGATAATGAAGAGGTAAAAAAAGCTAAAGCTGAAATTACAAAGATTGAGAAGAAATTGAAACCAGAAATAGAGGAAGAAAGAAGAAAAGTAATTGAAGTAGGCGGACTTAAAATAATTGGTAGTGAGAGACATGAATCAAGGAGAATTGATAATCAGTTAAGGGGACGTTCTGGTCGTCAAGGTGATGTTGGTGAAAGTAAATTTTATATTGCATTAGAAGATGATTTGATGAAATTATTTGGAAATGGTAAGATGGCTTCTATTGTAGACGCTATGGGACTGCCTGATGATATACCTATTGAGCAAAAAATGCTAAATTCCGCAATTGAAACTGCTCAAAAGAAAGTTGAGGGCGTAAACTATACTATAAGAAAAAATGTACTTGAATATGATGATGTTATGAATAAGCAAAGAGAAATTATTTATGAGCAAAGAAGAGAAGTTCTAAATTCAGATAATATTTCAGATATTGTTATGAAGTTAGCTAAAGCTAAGATAAATAATATTGTGGTTTCATATTTTGCAAACGCTGAATCAATAGATTCTGTTGATTTTAATTCTTTAAATGCAGTGTTGTTTAATTTATTTAGTAAAGAAAATATTATAACTAAAGATGAAATTGAAGTTATGGAAGTAGAAGAAATAAATAGAATTATTGAAGGAAAAGTTGCAAGTATTTATGAGGGACATCATAAAGAGGCAAAAGAGCTTAATTCAGAAAATGTACTTGATGGATTAGAAAGATATCTAATTTTAAATGTTGTAAATGAAAAATGGATGGATCATATTGATGCTATTTCACAGTTAAAGGATGGAATTGGACTTAGAGCATATGGACAAACAAATCCACTTGAGGCATATAAAATAGAGAGTTATAACATGTTTGAAGAATTGGTAAGCAATATACAGGAAGAAGCTACAAAGGCTGTATTTGCTATACGTCCTGCAAATAGTAAAGATATTCAAGCTATTCAAAGAATGGAAAATAAATCTAATATTTCAAATATTAGGGCTAGTTCTGGCGGAGATGGTAGTGTTAAAAGAGAGCCTGTAAGAACTGATAAAAAAATTGGTAGAAATGAGCCTTGTCCTTGTGGAAGTGGGAAGAAATATAAGCAATGCTGTGGTAAAAATGAGTAAAATAAGCAATTACAAGATTTTTCAAATGATTATATTTTATATTTTGTCAACGAATTTTCAACCTTGAAAATTGTATTATAAAAGAATTAAAGAGTTAGTACTCACTAATATGTACTGATTCTTTAATTATACTATTATATAGAAGGAGATAGATGTATGGTAAGCATTAAGAAAAGGGGAGAAGTATATTAATACTTATTTGAAATAGCAAAGGTTGATGGATAAAGAAAAAGTAAATCAGGTTTTAAAACGAAAAAGGAAGCACTGTAAGCAGGAATTATAGAGTATAATAATTATTTTACTATGAATTGCAATACAAATAATGATAAAATATCTTATAGTGATTATTTAGATTTATTGATTGAAAACTATAAGTAAAATACAAATTATAACACAATAAGAACATACAAAAGTATAATGGTGAAATATTTAAAACCAAATTTGGATCAATATAGATTATCTAGTTTAACAAGTTACCAATTAAATAATTTTATAATTCAGATATGCAATAAATATAATTATTCAAGAGATTATATAAAAAATATCTTAAAAGTATTAAATGTTACTTTTAGAGATGCAACAGATTTATAAGGTTTTATAAACTTAATCCGACATTAACTTTAAAAGTGCCAAATAAATATGTAAAAAAATCTAATAAGAAAGCATTTATATACTCAACAAGAAATAGACAAAATTTTAACAAGGTTCAAGAAAAATGATGTTTTTACATATGCTTTTATAACAGCTTGTTATATAGAACTTAGGGCTAGAGAGATATTTGCATTAACATGGGATTATATAGATTTTGTAAATAAAATAATAAGTGTGAAGCATAATGTATATGCTAAAAATAAAGATGATAAGGGCAAATGGTTTATAGGAGATATAAAAACAGAAACAGGAGAAAGACAAGTTTATATTTACGATACATTATTAAAATCATTGAAGAGTTATAAAAAGAAGCAATATAAAAAGGAATATTATAGTTATTGTTTAGAAGAAGTAAAAAATAAATATGGAAAAATAATAGAATATAGAATAATTGAAGTTAAAGGTAACAAAAGATTAGCTAATAAAATAAGTTTTTACTAATAGATATGGAAGTATTCTGGGACAGAAGTATAAGATATCCATTTAAGATAATTCATAATGAGATTGGATTAAAAAATTGTAGATTTTATGATTTAAGAGTAACTTATACAACTAAAATAATGCAAAGTTGCGTTGGAATTAGAGATGTTGCAGATTTACTTGGGCATAGTAAGGTAAAAACAACATAGAATTATTATATATCAAGTATAAAAGAAACAAGGAAATAATAAGCATAATTGCAGGGAACATAATTGAATCAGATGTTATAAATGAAATTATAAAATTTAGATAATTTTCAGGGTGTAATTTTTTTTTGTTGGAATAGTGGCAAGATGGAAAAAATATGATATAATTGAGGCAGGAAGTGAAAAAATGATAAATGAAAACAAAAAGGAAGAATTAAAACAAATGGTGATAGAAGAGTTCGCAAAAAGAGTAAATGAATATATGTAAAAATGGATAAGGAATCAAATAAAGATGTATATCAATTAGTCAGATAGAAACAATGTGGGGAGAATTAATAGAAGATATCAAAATAATAATACATAACTTAACAGAAGGAATAGTAAATGAAATAGATGAGCAATTAGAAATTAATAAAAAAAGAGAATTTGAAGAAAAAGGAATAACCTTGTATAAGCATAATAATAGTTCAAAAAGAAAAATAGTTACATTAAATGGAAGTCTCGAAATAAAAAGGATAAAGTTATACGACGAGGAAAAAAAGGTAACAGTAATAACAAAAGATGAATATTTAGAGATACATGAATTGCCATATAAAATGACAGTACAAGCAATAGAACAAGTTTCATTTATAGGGCAAAATAAAATATCTTTTAGAGCATCAAGCGAGCTATTGGAGAAATTATTGGGAATAGAAATAAGTGCAAGTAATGTAAGGAAAGTCACAGAATATGTGGGAAAAGCAATATATAAAACAGATACAATGGAAGCAGATAAGAAATACGATGATATAGTAAATTTAAATATAAAGAGACAAAGAGAAGATGTAAACTATATGTAATGGTAGATGGTGCGGTAATAAATACTAGAGTAGAAGATGAAAATGGTTCAACATGGAGAGAATGTAAGAGTGCAATAGCATTTACAAATAAGGATACACTAAAAAGAAAAGATAGAAGTAGTATTATCTTAAAGAAAGAATGCATATCAATAGTTTGTAAGGCAGAAGAATTAAAGAAAAACTTGCTAATGATAGTTATTCTTAATGGATATGAAACAGTAGGAAAAACAGTAATATTATCAGATGGAGCTACATGGATAAGAAATATATGTAATGAGATATTTCCAGATGCATTACAAATATTAGATTTATTTCATTTAAAAGAAAATGTATATTCGTATGCTAAATATCTATATCCAGTTCAAAGAGAGTATACAAAATATGCAGAGACACTGATAAATTATATAGAACATGGAAAAAAGATAAGGTCTTAAAAAAGATAAAAGAGCCAGAAGAAAAATTACCAACAGGAATAGTGAATATAAAGAACTATATAAAAAATAACTATGACAATATAGATTATCCAGGGTACATAAAAAAGGATATTATATTGGTTCAGGTGCAATGGAATCAGCAAATAAAGTATTAGTTCAAAGAAGATTAAAACAGGCGGGAATAAGATGGAGTGTTGAAAAATCACAAACTATAGTATCGTTGAGATCAAAAGCAGAAAGTAAGAGATAGAACGATGTAATGCCTATAATATATAATAAAATAGAAGAAGATTATTTAAAGGAGCATACTACTGTTGCTTAGTATCTTTCCCCTTTAGCGGTGTTGTTTTTGCCAACGAAAAAAATTGCACCCTAATTTTCACAGGGGAATTTAACAAATTGTGCAGATTGTAACACAAATGAAATAATATAAAAATATGATTTTTTTAATTATATATATTAATAAAAAAATATATTTTAATAACATATATTACATAAATTCAGATAAACATGTAAGAAACATCTATTAGGAATTTACATAAGTATGATTTACATAAAATAAAGATGTTACCAAAATTATTTACATAAGTATGGATAAACTATACGTATTATACTATTAAATTTGTCTCACTATAATATAAATTATGTATACCTCTACTTTTATAAATAGACTGTTATAATGTAATAAAACTCAAAAATTTCCTAGTATTCTGCAAACTCAATGTATATTTTACATTTTTTTATAATATTTCATTTGTGTTACAAAACAATAAATTTGATTAAAATTCCCTGTAATTTTCATAAAAAGATTGATTATTATATTTATATATGATACAATACAAATGTTCGTAAAAAACATTTGTAAAGAAAAATATTGTAATTTATTTGCTTTTTTTTCACTTTGCTAGTCCTTGGTATGAAGCCCTGCACCTTAATTGCAGAAATTCTTTAGAACTAGGAGACAATTTAATTGTCATGTGGTATAATTGTT
>CAOKPF010000009.1 GCA_948470565.1 uncultured Clostridium sp. | reverse complement strand
ATGACTTTTTTATTTTCCACTTTTTATTAACTTTTTACTTGACATTTACAATTTTTAACTAAATTTATTAAATATATTTTATAAATAAATTTTAATATTATTTTTTACCATACATATTTCATAATCTTACTATATCATAACATTTTATATTATAAATTAATTTAAGATTAACTTGAAAGAAAAAATTTAGTAAAATACTTAAAAATCATAATAAAAAGTAAGTACATCTTTTACTAATATACTTACTCAAAAATTATATATTTTTATTATTTATTTTAAAATTTATTAACTTTCTAATCAACATACCATTTATACATATGGTATTAATATATTAAAGGTAGTTCCAACACCTTTTTTAGTTTTAAATGTAAGTTCTCCATCAAAATTACCCTTTATAACAGAATATGACAAGTATAATCCTAAACCTGTGCCATTAGTACCTTTTGTCGTAAGTATATTTTTAAAAATATATTTCTCAATCCCCTCATCTAATCCGCCTGCATTATCCGCAACAGTAATAGATGCCATTTCATTTTCTGATTTTTTTACAGTAATTTCAATTTTACCTCCATTATCTCCATAAGCTTGTACTGCATTTACAACCAAATTAGTAAGCACTTGACCTAATTTAGTAGGATCTCCTTTAACTGATAAATCATCTTGTATATCTACTATAACCTCTGAATTATTTTTAGCAACCTCATGATACGTTATTACCTTTATATCATTTACAACACTACTAATCTTAAATTTTACATTAGTATCTCCACCAAGATTTCTAATTTGATTTCTCATACTATTTACTATATTAACTATTTTGGTAGCACAACTATCCATTCTATCCAATATTTCTTTTTCACCATCTGATCTTTGCCCATTCATCTCATTTAACATCATAATCCCTGTCTTTATAGCCGATATTGGTGTATTAATATCATGTGCTACTCCACCTGCAAGTTCACCAATAGATACAAGTTGTTGTTGCTTTACAATAACCTCTTGCTTTTCTTGAATTATAGCAATATCCTCCTTATGTTGAGTTATATCCTTAAATAACAGTAATGTACCAACATATTCAGTAGTAGTCTTAGTTGCCTTAATTGGGTGAATATCTATTTCAAAATACTTATTAAACTCATCTTTTACAAAATTATACTCTTTTGTAACTATACTACCACTTTTTCTAGTTTCTTTTATGTTACTTTTTAATTCTTTCAAATTAATTATCTTACTTTCTTCTATTGCTCTAAAAAAGTTTTCATCTTTATCAAATTTAAAAATACTTTCAAACTTATCCCTAAATGTCTTATTAGTATCAACTATTGTTCCATCATCTGAAATAACTATATATGCATCTGACATAGTATTAATAACAGTTTTAAAGGCAATTGGTGTAATATTTAATGCTTTATACTTAAATATTGCAAACGAAAAGCAAATTGATGTTACAATAAATAATATTGGAGTTATATATATTGTCATATTAATTATATTAAGTGTACCTAAAATATTTACTACAATTGGCACTAAGCCACCAATAATTATAAAGGCGGTCTGGGCTGAGAAAAATCCAGACTTTTTCATTGAAGTAGATATGAGCATTGCCATTGCTACAAATATTAATGTATACGAATATATTGAATATATATAAAAAGCAAATCCCATACTAACCTCATGTATGTTTATAGAATACACTTTATAAAACCAATGGTGAAGGTCATTTGTCCATAATATCAAAAGTGACAATATAGGTATTACAAGCAACCAAATATAATCCTTTATTTTTATATTTCTATTCCTAAATGTAAGTGCTATATAAAAGAAACATACAGGTGTAAAAAATGCTCCAATATATGATATATAATCAAAATATACAGGTGGAATACTTGTATTTTGAAACATAATCTGTAAAATCAATCCAAAAACATGCACTTCCAAACTTCCACACAGAACAATAAATTCTTTACACAGTATATTTTTTTCCTTATTCTTTAACAGTCTAATCTGCATTCCAAATATTATACAAAACGCTACTAACATATAAATTAAATTTACCATAATCTATCCCCTTATTAAAATTACATATATGTAATTTTATATTTCTATAAATTTAATATCTATTAAATAATTTATATAAAGTCTTAGATATTCATTTTCAGCATTAGGCCAAATAAATCCAAACTTCTTTAATATATCCTTTGTAAAATCAGATTTTACTTTTATATTATCATTGTACTTTATACTACCATCAATTCCAATATCATTTAAAATTCCCTCTATTTTCTTTAAATCGTCATTTTTCTTAAATTCATTTATAACATTTTTTACCTCTTCATCAGATAAAATATTAATGTCCACACCATATTCTTTTAAAACTTGTAATAGTTTAGGCATTATTACATGATTATCATTAAATAAATGAAATGTATTAAATTCTCCATCTAAAAAGGCAAGTTTTACTATTGCCTCTGCTGCATAATCTATTGGTGTCATTTCAATGTATAAATCATATATACTTTGTGGGATAATTTTCATATCTACTAAGGTTTTTATCCTATTAGAAAAAGCATTTTCCTCCACATTTGGTTGAAACTTACCATCTCTATATCTTCCTGTAAGATTTCCCATTCTTA
Source organism: uncultured Clostridium sp. (assembly GCA_948470565.1). Lineage (GTDB taxonomy): Bacteria > Bacillota > Clostridia > TANB77 > CAG-465 > CAG-465. Next base: position 34,654 of record CAOKPF010000009.1, on the reverse strand, counting down.
TAACTTTAGCTTTCAACCCACTATTTATCATAGCTTCATATACCACTTTTTCACCTAAAAATTTAGTATAAGCATAAATATTATCCAAATCCTGACCTATATATAAATTAGTTTCACTAAATTCCTGTCCTTGTACTATATTTTTCTGAATTATTTGTCCGCCCTCTAATATATTTCCTGATACACTAAGTGTAGATATTTGTATTAGTTCTTTTTTGTATTTTACACAAAATTCAGTCAAATTTTGCACACCTTTAACATTTATATCCATAAATCTACTAACACTGCCAAAATGCTTTACAGAAGCAGCACAGTTAATTACTAGACTTATATCATTTATCATCTCTGTTATAGCCCCTTTACTATCACTAAATACACCTGTTAAAGTTAAATCACCATTTATTAATTTTATTTTACTATATATATGTTCTGACGTTTTTTTATCAAAGAAAAAGTTAAGTTTCTCTTTTATCCTTGTTTCTATGCCTTTACCATCTTTTTCTCTAATTAAACAATATACTTTTTCCACACCATTATTAATTAAGCTTTCAAGTACATGAACTCCAAGAAAACCTGTTACTCCAGTAAGAAGTACATTGCCTAAATTTTCTTTTATTTTTATTTCATCTATGTTTTTTACATCATTACAAGCCATTATTTTTTCTATATCTCTATAATTGTAATTTTCAATTCCTTTTGAAATAGAAGATTTACTTTCATTTTTGTATAAAAGATTATATATTTCCTCTACTGTACTATATTTGTACACGTCTGCATATCTAATATCATAACCACTAGACATTAACTTTGATGCTAAACTTACAACTAAAAGTGAGTCTCCACCACATTCAAAAAAATCACTATTTATACCAATGTCATCATTACTTAGTACATTTTTAAATATATTAAGTAATTTTTCTTGCTCCTTATTTTTAGGCAATACGATATTCACACTATCCACAACTTTTACTTTAGGTAAAGCCTTTTTATCAATCTTACCATTTTGATTTAATGGCATTTTTTCTAGCTTTACAAATTTATATGGTATCATATATTTAGGTAAATATTTTTGTAAATACAATTTTATATCAATTTCAGTTATTTCAGAATTTGTAGTATAATACGCAATCAAGTACTTTTTGTCATTTTTTTCATGTACAGTTATAACTGCCTCACTTATATTATCTAACTCAAGTAATCTATTTTGAATTTCTAATACTTCAATTCTTTGTCCCCTAATCTTTAACTGCATATCTATTCTTGATAAATAATTAAGCTTACCATCTGTATCCCAGTATGTAAGGTCACCTGTTTTATATAGTTTTTCATCTGTAAAATCAACATTTACAAATTTATCTTTAGTCATCTCTTCCATATTAATGTATCCAAGTCCCAGACCATCTCCACCTACAAACAAATCACCTCGAACTTTTACAGGACATAATTTTTCGCATTTATCAACAACATAACATACATTATTTGATACAACTGCTCCAATAGGAATACTTCCCTCATATTTTTTATCAATTAGGTTAGCTGTACATATAACTGTATTTTCAGCAGGACCATATACGTTATATAATTTTACATTTTTACAATTCTCATATACTTTATTTGCGTATTTAGAAAGCATTACATCTCCACCCACATATATAGCTCTCATATTAGAAAACATATTTACGTCTACTTCAACTAACTGATTAAAAATAGGTGTTGGAATAAGTGTAGTCGTAATTTTATTTTGAGCTAAATACTTACTATAATATCTAGGCTCTAATACCTTCTCTTTACCTAATAAATGTAATGTCATTCCATTTAAAATTGCCCCCCATATTTCAAAAGTTGACGTATCAAATGTAAGTGTACTAGTACTTAACATTACATCATCAGAAGTATACTCCAAATAATTGGTATTCTTTACTAATCTTACTATTCCCCTATTAATTATCATATTTCCCTTAGGATTACCAGTCGTACCAGAAGTATATATAATATGAACTATATCTTTTGCATTATATGTAATTTCCAAATTTTCATCTAAAAATTTATCACTGTTAAAAATTTCTTCCTTAGTTATATCTACAATCTCTATATCTGTCACATTCCTATAATATTCTTTAGTTGTAAGTATCAATTTGGAACCTGCATTTTCTATCATATACTTCATTCTCTCATCTGGTAACTCTTTTGTCAGTGAAATATATGCAGCTCTACATTTAAGTATTGCTATAATACTTATCATGTATTCAATAGATTTATCTATCATAACACTTACAAAATCACCACATTGTATATTTTTAGAAAGTAAATATCTAGCCAGTTTATTTGCTTTTTTGTTTAGTTCATCATATGTAATTTTTTTATCTTCAAATACAACTGCAACTTTGTCTGGTTGATTTTTTGCAAACTCTTCAAATATTTCTACTAAAGAACTATCCTTTGGATAATCAACTTTAGTAGCATTAAAAGTATTTAAAATTACATCTTTTTCAGTTTGTGATAACATATCAATATCATACAGTCTTGCAGTAGTATTATCTAACATATAATTTAAAATATTAATGTAATGAATACCAAAATTTCGTATAGTATCTTCATACAATAAATCACAATTATACTCTAAATTTATATCAATTTCATTACCATTTGGCATTATTTCACAAGTTAAATCAAATTTTGATGTATTATTTGTTAAAGTATTAATTTTAATATCTGTATTATCAATTAAAATTTCAGGCATACCAAAATTTTGATAAACAAACATTATGTCAAATAAGGGATTTTGATTTGTATTTCTTTTTATATCTAGCTCATTTATTAATTCTTCATATGGATATACAGCATTATCAAACATTTCAATTTGAGAAATATGTACTTCTTTTACAAAATCTATTATTGTTTTATGATAGTCTATCTTAGTTCTAAATGGGATTGTCTTTACAAACATTCCTATGATATTTTCCTCTTCCTTTAAACACCTATCATCTTTTGCAATACCAACAATTATATCCTCATTATACATATATTTTGCAAGTAAGAAGTTAAACATTGCAAAAAGTACACTGTTTAAAGTAACTCCATTATTTATTGCAAATTCTTTTAATTTGTTTACAATATTTTTGTCTAATTTAAACTGCATATTATTGCCATTAAATGTTTTATTTATCTTTCGTGGAATATCTAGTGGTAGTTCATTGTTTGGTAACTCACCATCAAACATATTTAGAAAATATTCCCTAGCCTGATTATATTTATTACTTTTCTTTTGCTCCTGTTCAAAAATTGCAACTTGTCCTAAACATATGTCACTTTTGAATTTTTTCACTTGACCACAATAGTTCTCTTTTATTGTATTTAGCAAAATGTATATAGATGTTCCATCAAATATAATGTGATGAAAATTAAAAATTACATATATATTGCTTTCTGTTACATACATTTTTATACAAAATAACCTATCTTGTAACAAATCAAAAACTTTTATATTCTTATCTTTTCTCTCAATATACTCTTTTTCATCTACATTTTCCACACTTATATCAAAGTTATCCACGTTATCAACAAATTGGTAAACTTGTCCATCTTCAATTTTAAACTTAGTAAACAGTGTATCTTGTGATAACACGGCCTCTTTAATTGAGCTTTTTAATTTTTCCAAATCAAGTTTTTTACTAAATCTTACTTCAAACACTATATTGTACCTAGAACTATTTGGTTCTATTGAATATTCAGAAAAAATCCCACTTTGTGATACTGTAAGTGGATATTTATCCTGTTTAGCTCCTAATTTTAAGTTAATACTACTACTGTTATTTTGAATATAACTTGCAATCATATCAATTGTATTTAATTCAAATATGTTTTTTGGCGATAAATTAGTATGGTATTTCTCATTAAGTTTTAATGAAAGTTTTATTGCACTAAGTGAGTCTATACCAAATTCATATATATTTTTTGAAATGTCATTTAAATTTGAACCGCTTATATTACAAATTATATCTATTATCTCACTTTGTAATTTCGTATTATCATTGTTAAATGAATTATTTCTTTTAACTTTACAAAATTCATTAAGCCTTTTCATATCAACTTTGCCATTGTTATTTAACGGAATATATGGTATATTTACAAGTCTATTTGGTAAATAATACATTGGTAATTTTTCATGTAAATAATTATATATAGTGTCGTTTGAAATAGTTTTAGTACTTGTATAAAATACGGTTAAGCTATTTTTCGCTTTATCAGCTAATACAACACAATCATCAATTCCATCTATTTGTAAAATTGCATTTTTTAACTCATCTAATTCAATCCTAACTCCCCTAATTTTTACTTGATTATCTGTTCTACCGACAAACGATACATTTCCATCATCTAAGAAATATGCTATATCTCCTGTTTTATATGCAATATTATCAGTATTAAATGGATCTGCAATAAATTTTTTGTTTGTTAACTCTTCATTATTTAAGTAGCCTTTTGCAACACCATCTCCACTAACTAATAGTTCACCTTCAACAAATATAGGTAGTAGCCTTTGTTTTTTATCTACTATATAACATTTACTATTGGCAATTGGTTTTCCAATAGGTATATTATCCTCAAAAGTATCATTTATTTCATAGCAACAAGAAAAAGTTGTATTTTCAGTTGGCCCATATCCATTTATTACTTTTATATTTGAATATTTTTCTTTTACTTTGTTTATATGTTTAGGTGATAAAATATCTCCACCCACCAATAATACTCTTATATTCTCAAATATCTCTATATCTGCACCAATCATCTGGTTAAACAGTGCAGATGTAAGCCACATAATTGTTATACCGTTATCACTTACATATTGCTTTAATCTACTAGGTTCAAGTAATTCTTGCTTTTTTATCAAATATAATGGTAACCCATTTAGTAAAGCCCCCCAATATTCAAATGTAGATGCGTCAAATACTATCGAACCTGTTTGTATTATCTTATCAGTTGGCAAAAACTCTATATAGTTTGTATTTTTTACTAATCTTACAATATTTTTATTTTCAACTATTACACCTTTTGGATTTCCTGTTGTTCCGGAAGTATACATTATGTATACATTATCATTATATAAACTATCATTAATTTGCAAATTACAATTTGAATAATTATTTATTTCATTATATTTTAAATTAAGTATTTCTTTATCACTAGCTAAAGTATCCCCATTTTCATCAGTTATAACAATTTTGCAACCAGAATTTTCTATCATATATATTTTTCTATCTTTAGGATATGAATTATCTATTGGTATATAGCAGGCTTGCAATTTTAAACACGCAAGAATTGTAACAATTAATCTTGATGATTTATCCATCATAATACCTACAATATCATTTACACCTATTTTTTTCTCTTCTCGTAAATAATTTGCAAGTTTATTAGACATTTCGTTTAAATTTTTATATGTAATTTTTTCATCTTCAAATACAATAGCAATACTATTTGGCGTTTTTTCTACCTGTTCTTCAAACAACTCTATAACGGTTTTATCTCTAGGATAGTCAGTTTTGGTATTATTAAATTCAAACAAAATTTTATCTTTTTCCTCTTTACTCATTATGTCAATTTCTTCAACATTTATATCAGGATTATTAATTAAGTTTGACAAAATTGCAATAAGCCTTGTATGAAGGTATCGTATTTCTTTTTCAGAAAATACATCTGTTAAATAATCATAATTAATTTTTAAAATTCCCGTATCATCCATGTCCATTATGTGAATGTCAATTTCATCTTGAATACAACCTGAAAATTTCCAATCAGTTGAATATTTTGTATTATCTAACTTAGTTCTAGCATTTTGATATGATACCATTATGTTATATAATTTTTGACCATTATTTCTATCATTTTTCATTATCTGTTCTATTTTTGAATATGGATATTTTTGATGTCTAAATAGTTTTAAGTTATCAATTGATATGTTTTTTGCAAGTTCTAGAACTTTAATTTGTTCATCAATTTTAATTCTAACAAGTATAGTTGACACAAACATACCAATTATTTGCTTTTCTTTAAAATTTGCTCTATTTAATATTGGAGTTCCTATTAAAAAGTCTCTTTCATCTTTTATCCTGTAAATATATACTGACAATATTGCAATAAATAATGCATATACAGATATTTTGTTATCTTTGCAAAATGTAAGTAATTTTGCGTTAAACTCCTCTTCCAAATCAGCAGTATATCTTTTAGCAAGTACATTGCTACTTAGTGAATTACTTTTTAAACCAACATTACTTTTAGCACCACTTAAATATTCTTTCCAGAATTTTTCGTCTTGTATCATTTTTTCAGAATTAATATATTCTTGTTCTGATTTTATATAATCTATATAACTTGGTGGCAGTTTTTCATCACTTTTTTGTTTTTCTATATAATTATCGTATAATGAAATAAGCTTTGTACCAATTAGACTACAACTCCACGCATCAGATATTATATGGTGTATTTTCATAAGTATTGCACCTTGATTGTGGCTATACTTTAATATTTTAAATTCATATAAATTTTCATTCTTAGTTGATAAACTTTGTCTAGCATACTCATCTAAATAAACATCTATATTTGACTTTATCTTACTAGACATATCTACAATTTCAAAATCTTCTACCATATAATCAGATACATTCTGAGATACTTTTCCTATATTATTTTTTATTCTAATTCTTAGTGCATCATTTTCTTTTATTACTTGATTTATTACTAAATTACATATATTGGCATCAAAGTTTTCTTTAATATTTATAATTCCCGTTATTGCATTTATTGCTGTATTTTCATTTAGTTTTTCAACTAACCAAATATTTTTTTGTGGATATGTTAATTCATACTTGTTATTTTCCATACTACACCTACCAAACTAATTTATTTTCTTTACGATATTGTATCAAATATTAGGAAACAAATCAATAAAAATGCTAAAAATAGCTGAAAAATAGACATACATTTTGCGTATGTCTATTTATATATATTCTACATTCTTATTTATTTTTTTATCACACCACACTCTTTTAATATCTGTTCGATACATTGGTTTATTGTCATATCAGGATTTTCTGTGTAATATATAAAATTTCCATATTTCTTTTTATTATTACACCTTTCATCATTTATTTTTCTAATTTCGTTTCCATTATTTATAGCATTAATTACATCTTCTAATTTTATTTTGGATAATATTCTTTTAAAGTTTTTTTCTTCTTTGTAATCATCAATAAACTGAAACTTTTCATTATATACTTTATTAATTCCATTTACATATTGCTTTCTATGTGATATTCCACCCAATTGTTGTTTTTTGTGTAATATAATCCACAAGTCAAATGAAAAATTACTATAACCTAGTTTATATTCAATATTTTTATTTATTTTTGGTACATTTTTTAAATCATCTAGAACCTGATCAAATTGTTTAATATGTATATCATTATTACTTTCATAATCACATATATGAAATGCCTTAGTTTTATATATGGCAGCTATTGATTTAGCTCTATTTTTTATTGACTTATTTATCTTTATATCAAACTTTACTCTTCGTAATATATCATGATTATTGTTTATTAAATTTTGCAAATGTTCAAAATACCATTTTTCAGTTTCACCTTCTACAGACAAGTAGTATTTATTACATATTTTCATTTATTCATCCTTTCTTTGTTTTTTAATAAATATTTCTGTAAAATCAATATCTTTAATAGCACCATATTTACTCACAAAATAGTTCTTCATATAATCTTCTTTGTTCCTAACTCCATTTTTACCATTAGTTCCGAAGTCTGACAGTGAATAATGAATACTTCCATTTTCTTCCTTTTCAACAAATTTTATTTCATCTCTTCGTAATAAAGAATTATTTAAAAATATAGGATTATGAGTATTAAAAATTAGCTGTGCTCCTTTTGTATTTATCTCATCATTATGAAAAATATTAATAATATTCATAATTGCCATTGGATGAATTGAAGCGTCAAATTCATCAATAACTAAAGTTATACCATTCTCTATTGCACTTACTACTAAAGGAAATATATTTAAAAATCTTATTGTACCAAAAGATTCAAATACCTCTGCTGGTAATACAATTCTCTCCTTTGATGCCTTTTTTTCTATTACAGATACTGGTTCTATTACTTTCTCATCAGTATTTATAGGATAAGCTATTTTTTCAGATGTTAGTCCAAAATCTCTTACTGCTTCATTTAAAGTTTTATCTACATAAAGCTTTTTTTCTTTTTCATTTTCATCGGTAATTGGATAAATATGTAATTTATCTGAATGATAGACAATTCTAAAACTTAATCTAAACCAGTTATAGATTATATCAAATAACCTTTTGCTATATAAAGTTTTAAACATCCCATTAAGAAATAATTCTTTATCATCTAAATTAGTTTTAGCTATTTTTTCAGCAGTTTCCTTTGAAAAATTTTCTATAAGATATTCCTTTATTATTTCAATTTTGCCTATTTTTAAATTAGTGTCTCTTTTATATATTAAACTATTATTTATGTGTAATTCTTCATTAAGTATCTTCCTATCATAATTCATATCAAGAAATGAGCCCAATTCAAGCAATAATTTATACTCTATTATCATATCTTCTGCCAAAAACTTTATATAAAAATACACGGGTTCTTTTTCATCATTTTCTATATTAGGAATTAATTCCAAAACTTCTACTGCTGTGTTTAAACTAGAATTATTTTCCTTATTTTGTATATTTCCAGTTAAAATAATAGAACGTAATACTTCCATTCCACACATTATATTTGTTTTTCCAGAAGAGTTTGGACCATATATAATAGCAGAAGATAAAATTTTAAATCTCTTTCCATTTACATTTTTGCTTATCAAACTATGCTCTAAGTCCTTTATTTGACTTGAAACCATTTTAAATACCATTTCTTCTTTAAAAGACTTAAAATTTTTCATTTTAAATTCCAATAACATATACTTCTCCTTTTTAATTTGCAATAATATTGCAAGTTATTATTAATTATACTACTATTATATGAATTAGTCAATAATATATGCATTTATTTTGCAATATGCAAATTGTAGACCTCCCAGTTAATAAACCATATATGTGTCATAATTTATAAAAATAAGTTACTATTAGTAGTAATCACAAACTACTACTTTTACATTAAAATAATTAACTATATTATAAATAAAGTACTAATCACTTATAAATAATTGCAAAACTTATACATTATTTTAACACGTCCAAGCTTACAATCATAATATATTATATATAACAATGAGGTGTAGTTTATGAATACAATATGTTTTACTCTTGCAGTTAGACAAAGGATTTGTCAAAATGGAATTTCAAGAAGAATTGATAATGTTTATACTAATATCACTCCAAATGCTGTAATTCCATTAAGTTTTGGTTATACTCTTACATTTATAACTGGCTCTACAAATAACGCTCAGGTACAAATATCTAATCCAGATAAAATACCAAATCTAATATTTTTTATTCCTAGCGGAGGACATAAAATTTTTGATCTTCCTACTGATAATGGTACTTTAAGAATATTTGTAGGTGCTACAAGTATAGACTGCGCTGAAACAGTTGTGTGTTGTACAATATAGGAGGACAATATGGAAGATTTTAATGTTGTAGTTAATATTTGTGAATGTATAATAGATAATTGTTGTTGCAAAAATACATCGGAAAGAGAAGTTACTGTTACAAACACATCACAACAAATTATGCTTTGTGACAATTTTGTTATAAATATAGTAAGAGTTAGTGAAACCTTTTTTACAATACTTATACAAAACGGTACTCAAATTATTATTAGAAATATATTTACAAGCTATCCTATGAGTATCTGTTTACCAGCTAGTAACTGTACTAAGCACATTATAAAAATTGGTGGAAATATTATATCACCATGAATAATTATTGTAAAAACGCTGGTAACAATTTAGTTCTTTCAGCAGCTTTTGTTTCAGTAGCATTAGGAAAAGGGCTTAGTAATTCTGAATTAGATATGCTTGGTAACTATTTACAAACAATTGGACAAAATCTTACATCTATGGCAGCTGCTATTAGTGACTGTGAAGAAACTTTATCTAATAATTGTAATAACGATACTAATCAAAATGATAATTCTAATACTAAAGATAATAAATAAACAAAAAAATCAATGGAATACTAATCCTTGATTTTTTTAGTTTATTACAATACTTACATAGAACAAATTATTTTTTTTAACCCTATTTCAAAATCCATTTCACCAATCTTCGTTTTTTCGTCATATTCATCAAAGCTGTAAATTAAATCTTTCAACTCATCTAAACTATATTTTGTACAAGACATGCTAAGATTTTTATATACAAACGGGTGAATTTCTAATTTTGCTGCAATATCACTTTCACCTTTTTCCTTCATGTACTTAATCATATACATCTGCTTAATCTGTTTATATAACATAATATATATTTTTACAATTGGCTCTTTTTGTTTTAAAATTTCATCTAATTGTTCAATTGCATTAACCTTATTTTTATTAATAATTGCAGCTAATACATCAAATATTTTTGCATTTAGTGTTTTTGAACATATTTGATCTACTAATTCTTTAGTTACTGTATCACCACTGTTTAAATATGATACAATTTTATTTAACTCATTTATACAATTAGATTTATCCTCACCTATAATTCCTTGCATATATGTGGCAACTTCACTAGTTATATTTATATTATATTTCTTTAACATCTGCGTTATATATTCTCTCATCTTTTTTTCGTCTAATGATTTAAATTCTACACATTCTGCAATTTTTGTAATTTTTTTATAATCAGAAGTTCTTTTATCTACGCTATCTTCTATTATTATTACATTTACACCATTATCCAAATTTTCTAAACATGATATATCAAATTTTAATTTGGTATCTTTTATTATTATAAGTTTTTCTGTACCAAAAAAGGTTACTGATTCAACATAACTTGATAAACTATCTATATTTTCAGAACTTATATAAAATAAATTAACTCCTAGTTCTAAATTTGAGTATTGTTTCTTTATTTTTTCTACATTCTGGTTTAAATCATACTTTTCTGCACCATAAAACATATATATTTTCCCCATATTCTCACCTATATTCAATAATTTTTGTATTTTTAAAATTACATTTAATTAGCTTTTAAATTACTTTCCATTTCTTTTCTAAAATTTATTATACTATCAATTGCCCTATCTGAAAGTATAGTATATTTTTCTTTTTTATCTTTAATTTTAAATTCAAGTGGCTGTAATATACCAAAATTAGCATTCATTGGCTGATAATTTTTATTTTCAGTAGATACATGTTTTGCTAAACTTCCAAGCATTGTATTAACAGGAAATTCTATTTTTTTTGCATTTAATTTTGCTATAATGCTATATGCTACAATTAAGCCTGAGGCTGCTGATTCAACATATCCCTCAACACCAGATATCTGACCTGCAAAATATACATCATCTATATTTTTCATACAAAAATTATTATCTAATACTTTACTTGCATTTATATACGAATTTTTATGCATAACACCATATCTAGCAAATACTGCATTTTCTAGTCCTGGTATCATACTAAACACTCTTTTTTGTTCACCAAATTTTAGACTAGTTTGAAATCCAACTAAATTATACAATGTTTTTGATGAATTTTCTGCCCTCAGCTGAACTACTGCGTAATTTTTTTCACCTGTATTTGGATTGTCAAGCCCTACTGGTTTTAACGGACCAAACGCTAGTGTTTTTTCCCCTCTCTTTGCCATTTCTTCTATTGGCATACACCCTTCAAATAGAACTAATTTGTCAAAATCATGACGTGGTGCGACTTCAGCATTAACAAGTGCGTTATAAAAAGTATAATATTGTTCTTTATTCATAGGTAAGTTTAAATAATCACCATAATTTCCTGAACCATATCTATCCATTGTATATGCAATTTTCATATCTATACTATCTGCTTCAACAATAGGGGCTGCTGCATCATAAAAGTATAAACTATCTGCACCAATAAGTTTAGAAATATCATCTAACAAATTACTATCTGTAAGAGGTCCTGTCGCTATCACCTTAATTCCATCAAGCTCATCAATTCTATCAATTTTTTTACTTATAACTTCTATATTTTTTTCTGATTTTATTATATCTGTAATCATCTTCGAAAATTTCTCTCTGTCTACTGCAAGAGCTTGACCTGCTGGTACTTGTGTCTTATGAGCTACATATACAAACATACTATCTAAAATTTGCATTTCTTTTTTTAGTAATCCACAGGCATTTGTTATGCTGTCAGATTTTAAAGAGTTACTACATACTAATTCTGCAAAATTATTAGATTTATGTGCTTGTGATTTATATTCAGGTTTCATTTCATATAATTTTACCTTTATTCCATTTTTTGCAAGTATATATGCACACTCACAACCTGCTAATCCTGCTCCTATTACATTTACTATTTTTTTCATACTTTCTCCTAGATTTTTAATATAATTTTAGCATAAATAAAGCAAAATATCAATAATAAAATTATAGCTATAAAATTAAAATATAAAAATTGTACATTATAACAAAAAAGTAAAAATATAAAATAATATAATACACTAAAATTTTATTAACCACTCATTGTAAATTATGAGGTTGTATAATATAGTTATAAAAGGAAAGTGGGCAAAGGAATGTGGTCATATGATAAAATGAAAAATATCTTATAGTAAATTTGATTTTACAGCACTAAAAACGAAAAATATGTATATGTTTATAAACTAATGTATATATATAAATTTAATTTTTCTTGAATGGATATTAGTAGCAATGTAACAATCAAGAAATGAAATAAAATTTTAATAAGAAAGTAGGAATATATTATCAAAAAAATTATAAAAAATATATTCTCTATTTCTTAGTTTAAGTAATAAGTTTTACGTATATGGAGAATTTCTAGTAACGCAAAGTTTTGACGATATATTTATAGAAAAGTCTATTGTAATTGTAATAATATTGTAGAGATTTGAAAATAAATAAATTAAAAAATACTTCTAATACTAAATTTAAAAATAATACGATAACCTATTAATCTAGTTACCGTATTATTAAGTCTATTTTTTCTTTATAACAATTTTCTCATTTTCTAAATCAACTAATACTTTATTTCCATCTTGAACTACTTTATCTAAAATTGCTTCAGCAAATTTATCTTCAATTTTGCTTTGAATAGCACGTCTAAGAGGTCTTGCTCCATAAGTTTCATCAAAACCAACTTTTGCAATATATTTTATTACATTATCTGTAATTTCAACTTTTATATCACGAGTATTGGCTCTTTGAATAAACTCATCTAGCATAAGTTTTGTTATCTTTTCTATAGATTCATTACTTAATTTTTTAAATACAATTATTTCATCTAATCTATTCAAAAATTCAGGTCTAAACATTTTCTTAAGCTCTGACATAACCTCTTCTTTTGTTCTTTCATAATCTCTTAATTTATCCTCTTTATTCACAAACCCCATAGATTTAGTTTCGACAATATTTCTAGCACCTGCATTAGAAGTCATAATAATTACTGTATTTTTAAAACTCACTGTTCTACCATTTGAATCTGTAAGTCTTCCATCTTCTAATATTTGCAATAATATATTAAATACATCAGGATGTGCTTTTTCAATTTCATCAAATAAAACAATACTATATGGCTTTCTTCTAACCTGTTCAGTCAACTGACCACCATCATCAAATCCAACATATCCAGGAGGTGAACCTATAAGTTTTGAAACACTATGTGACTCCATAAATTCTGACATATCAAATCTAATCATAGCATTTTCATTACCAAATAAATTTTTTGCAAGAGTTTTTGTAAGTTCAGTTTTTCCAACTCCAGTAGGTCCAAGTAGCATAAAGCTTCCAATTGGTCTTTTTTCATCTTTTAATCCTACTCTAGCTCTTTTAATTGCTCTCGCAAGAGATTCTACTGCTTCGTCCTGACCTATTACTCTTTCTTTTAAATTTTTATCTAGATTACGTAATTTTTCAGTTTCAGTTTCATTAAGTTTTGCTACTGGTATTTTAGTCCATGCAGCGACTACTTGACATATTTCATCTACACCAATACTTATATCTTTACTATTTTCAGACTTAGTCCATTTATCTTTTTTTAATGCAATTTTTTCTTTTAACTCCTTTTCTTCATCTCTAAGCTTTGCTGCCTTTTCAAACGATTGACTAATAATAGCCTCTTCCTTTTCCTTTGATAAATTCTCCATTTTTTTCTCTAATTTTGTAATATCTTGTGGCTGAGTTACACTTTTTAGTTTTACTTTAGAACAAGCCTCATCAATCAAATCAATTGCTTTATCTGGCAAAAATCTATCATTTATATATCTTTCTGCCAACATTACAGCATTATTTATTGCTTCATCTGTAATTTTTACTTTATGATGAGCTTCATATTTATCTTTAAGTCCCTTCAAAATTTTTATTGTATCATCAGTTGTAGGTTCATCTATCATAACAGTTTGAAATCTTCTCTCAAGTGCTGCATCTTTTTCAATATACTTCCTATACTCGTTAAGTGTAGTCGCTCCAATTATTTGAACCTCCCCTCTAGATAAAAGTGGCTTTAAAATATTTGCAGCATCCATTGCACCTTCAGCAGCTCCAGCACCTATTATTGTATGCATTTCATCTATAAATAAAATTACATTTCCACACTTTTTAATTTCTTGTAATGATTTTTTTAATCTTTCTTCAAAATCTCCTCTATATTTTGCACCTGCTATCATAGCTGACATATCAAGAGATACAACCTTTTTATTTTTAAGTACCTCTGGAACTTTTGCATCACTTATCATCTGCGCTAATCCCTCAACGACAGCAGTTTTTCCAACACCAGGTTCCCCTATAAGTATAGGGTTATTTTTAGTTCTTCTACTTAGTATTTCTATTATTCTTTGAATTTCTTGATCTCTACCAATTACAGGATCAAGTTTACTTTCACTTGCCTGCTTAGTCAAATCCTTTCCATATTGATTAAGTGTAGGTGTACTTGAACTTCCTTGAAAATTTTTATCATCTATATGATTTCCAATAGGTGACTCTTCGCTAAGAAGCCTTAAAATATCAGCAAATATTTTTTGTGGATCTATATTTCCATCTATTAATATCCTAACAGCGATACTGTCAATTTCTCTCATTAAAGACAATAATATATGCTCTGTTCCTACATAATTTTGCCCTAATCTTTTTGACTCTTTTGTACTATTTTCAATTATTCTTTTGGCTCTAGGTGTAAATTCAACTTCAGATGCAACTGTATTCATAATCCCATCTATTTTTAATATTTCTTGTTCAACATATTCCTGTGTAAGACCTTGATTAGAAAGTATATTACATGCAAGCCCTTCACCTTCTGCTATAAGTCCATATAATATATGTTCTGTACCAATAAATGAGTAATTATGTTCTAATGAAAAGTTTCTGGCTATTTCTAATACCTTTTGTGCTCTACCTGTAAATTCATACATATTTTATAACTCCCTTCTTATATATTCTGCCCTTTTTATATCTTCTTTATCTTTTGAAAAATCTTCTTTTAATATTAATTTTAGTGAATTAACTCTAATATTTACCATCAATTCTTGAATTTTTTCTAATGTAGTTTCTGTAAGTATACCATTATCACATCCAAGCCTTGCTTGTGATAATAATTTTACAGCTTCCTCCTCTGATATATTTCTTGAATACTTTAAAATTCCATAAGCTCTATATATGCTATCTTCTAAATAAATACTAGTATTTTTTAACATTTCTCTAGCTTTTCTTTCTTGTTCAATTATACTTGTAACTACTAGTTTTACATTTGTAATTATTTCTTCATCTGAAAGTCCCAATGTTTTTTGATTAGATATTTGATAAATATATCCACTACTATTAGTATTTTCACCATAATATCCACGTACTGAGATACCAATACTAATTGCTTGATCAATTAATTTATTTAATAGTCCAATACCTGCAAGTCCTGGTAAATGAAGCATTACCGATACCCTCATAGCACTCCCTACATTGGTAGGACATGAAGTTATATATCCATATTTATCATTCTTAGCAAATTTTATCTTTTCAGATAACTCATCTGTAAATTCTTTTAGCCTATTATATGCACTATCTATATTAAATCCACTTTCAAATGATTGTATTCTTAACATATCCTCCTCATTTACCATTGCAACAATTGTACTATCTTTATTAGTAATAATTGCTCCATACTTATTTTTCTCAAACTCTTTAGATATAAAATGTTGTTCTACTAAACTACCTCTATTAATTTCATCTATATCTTTCATTTTAAGTAACTGATATTCTTTTTTATCTATCGCATTACCAACAATATCAATAACATTATTCAATTTTTCTTCATCTAACATATGTACAAATTTATAGCCTGATATATTTCTACCATACCTAACTCTAGTAGAAATTACAACATCTGAATCATTTGATAACTTTTTAAACCACATACACAATACCTACTTTCCTTCTATTTTTCTTATTTGATCGCGTATCTTAGCAGCCTCCTCATATTCTTCATTTTTTATACAAACTTGTATCTTTTCTTTAAGTTCTTCTAATTCATTTTTATTAGAATTTACTTCCTTATTCTTATTACTATTTTTGCTTTCCTCTAACCTTACATGTCTATTTTTTCCATGTATTTTTACAAATAGTCTATCTAACTCATCTTCAAAAGTTTTATAGCAATCAGGACAACCAAATAATCCAGTCTTTGAATAATCCTCTATTGTATATCCACAGGTTGGACATTCTTGTAATTTTTCATCGCTAAAAAAACTTGAAGGAATTGAAGAAAAAATAGGTGAAAACATCGAAGAAAAATCCATAAACCCTAAATTACTAGCACAATTACTACAAAGATGCATTTCTCTCTTTTCTCCATTAATATTTTCCATATACCTTACTGTTGCCTCTCTCTTTCCACAATTTTCACATTTCATAAATATCACTCCTTATACTATATTAATCAACAAATTTTTAAATATATCAGCTCTTATATAATCCCTTTGAACATTATCAACTTTTATCAAACTCTTGTCTGATACAGCTATCTTTACTAATCTTGCTTCCCTTTCGTCTAATATATTATAACTCGTTAATTCTTTTAAGTAAACATCCACGACACTTTGTGACAGTTTGCTACCAATCTTGTCAAGTATTTGGCTTAAATACTCTTTTTTAGATAAGTCTATCCTACTAATTTTTATATATCCTCCTCCACCCCTTCTGCTTTCAACATAAAATCCTAATTCAGGTATAAATCTTGTAGAAAGTACATAATTTATCTGAGATGGAACACAATTAAATTTTGTAGCAATATCACTCCTTCTAAATTCTACAATATCATTTTCAGCAATAACTTCTCTAATGTATTCTTCTATTAGATCAGATAATTTCATATTCACCACCTTTTGATTTTGACTTTCTTTGACATTAATAGTATATCACTTTATAATAATGTTGTCAAGAAAAAATTTATATAAAAATAAATTATGGTAAATAGTGTTATTTTTTACTTATACTAAAGGAAAAAGTGATTAGTATTAATTTATCTAACCACTTTTTTCTATACTTTTATTTTATCATAAACAATTATTTTTTATACTAACCTCCTAATATAATAATTAATTTAAATTTAAATTTTTATTTCTACTATATTATATCATATTTGCAAGCCATATTATGCAAATAAAAACAATTATAAATTTACACACATTTAACTTGACAAGCTCATAGAATAAGACTATAAAATTATATTTATCCATTATATCCAAACTTTTTCATTCTTTCTTCTTCTTTATAAGATAATTCTTTTAAACTTTTAGAAAAACCTATAACATCATTATTTCTTAACAGTTCAAAGTATTTTACTTTTTCA
Organism: uncultured Clostridium sp.; assembly: GCA_948470565.1. Classification (GTDB taxonomy): domain Bacteria; phylum Bacillota; class Clostridia; order TANB77; family CAG-465; genus CAG-465. The sequence goes on along the minus strand of CAOKPF010000009.1, from coordinate 16,643 downwards.
TCTTTTGATATAATTACAGGTGGATTATTATTTTTTATTAATTCATAATTTAAAAGCAATCTACCTGTTCGTCCATTACCATCCTCAAAGGGATGTATCTTTTCAAATTCAATATGATACCTAGCAATTTTATTAAAAATATCTTGTTCATCGTGTATATAATTATATACATAATAATTCATTAAATTCGGTAATTTTTCTGGTGCTGGTGAAATATGCTCACTACCTTTAATAAATACTTGCACTGTTCTATATCCATCAGTATCTTTAATATTTGAGGTTATAGTTTTATTTATTTTTTTTATAAATCTCTCATCAAAAATTTCATTTTCTTGTATGATTTTAAAAACTAATTCTAAAGCCTCTTTATGATTAATAGCTTCATATATTTCTCTTGGCTCTTTTCCTTCAATTTTGAAACTATTATCATTATATAGGATAGCGTAAGTTTCAGTATACGTAAGTGTACTTCCCTCAATTGCATTTGAATGATAAGTACTTCTTGTGGTAAAATCTTCTAAATACTCTTTATTATTTAATATAAACTCTAATATTGCCATATTATTCTCCCTCCAATTCATTAACCAATATATTAACTTTTTGCTTACTTTTATAATTTAGAAAAAATTATCCTATTTCAAACAAAAAATACATGATTAACACAACCAACTAATTTACCATCTTGAACTATTGGACTACCACTCATTCCTTGTACAATTCCACCTGTCTTTTCAATTAATTTTTCATCTGTAACCTTTATAATCATATTTTTATTACCTTCTGATGTCAATAAAACTTTTCATTTTTTATATTATAATCTAGTAGAAAGTACATAATTTATCTAAGATAGAACACAATTAAACTTTTAGCAATATTACTTTTTCTAAATTCTACAATATGAATTGCTTCTCTTTTATATATTTAATATTTTATTAACCAGTCTAATACATTTATTTTCTTTATTCCATCGAAATCAGTATCTAAATCATCATCTAATGTTAATATATATTTGGGGTAATTATCGTTTATCTTCCTAAGTGGTGCTAACTTTTTTTCTAATATTCCACTATTACTATCAGTAGACTCTCTTGTAGTTAGTGCTACTTGATAATAAATTGTATTTTCTGAATTTTTTGCTACAAAATCAACTTCTAAATCATCATATTTTCCAATATACACTTTATATCCACGCCTTAATAATTCAAGATAAACTACATTTTCTAATATATGTCCCATATCTTTTCCAGAACCTTGCCCTAACATATAATATCTAAGTCCTATATCTACTGCATAATATTTTTCTTGTGTTTTTAAGAATTCCTTTCCTTTTATATCATATCTACTTGATTTATACACAATATAGCTGTCAATAAGTGCTTGAACATAAGTTGAAACAGTATTATATGAATTATTTTTCTCCAAGCCTTCAATATTATCACTTACATTTTTCATACTTGTTCTATTTCCTATATTATCATACAAATACTTAGTTACTCTTTCCAATGTATTTTTATCCGTTATTCCTTTTCTTTGCATTACATCCTTAAATAAAATTGTATTATATATTCCATCTAAAAACAAATTAATATTTTCTGAGTTAATTTTAAATAATTCAATTGATTGTGGAAATGAACTATATCGTAAATAATTTCTAAATTTTCTTGACAAATCTGTTTTATCCTCAAAAGCCGATAAGTATTCCTTAAATGACAATGGTAACATTTTAATTTCTATATATCTTCCTGTAAGTAATGTTGCTAGTTCTGATGATAACAGCCAAGCATTTGAACCAGTTATATAAATATCCACATTTTTATTAATAAAAAGACTATCTACTGTTTTTTCAAATTCTGCAACTTTTTGAATTTCATCTAAAAAAATATATATTTTTTTATCTTTTATCAATTTTGATTTTAAATATTCATATAATTTTTTTCTATCTTGTAACTCTTCGTAATCTGCATTTTCAAAATTAATCGATATAATCTGGTTATCTTCTACTCCACTTTCTTTTAAATAGTCTTGAAATAATTCTAATAAAGTAGATTTACCACATCTCCTAATTCCTGTAATTACTTTTATAATTTGTTGATCTTTGAAGTTTTTTAGTATAGATAAATAATCTTTCCTTTTTATTCTCTCCATAAATTTCCCTCCAACTATATTCATTATACCATTTTTTATTATTATAGTCAATTTTTTTCAAAATTATGAAAAAACTTATAGTTTATATTATCTTTTTTCATATAAAATGCAATTTATATGTATTTATATTTTTTTATAAATACACTTTATACTTCATATTCATAAATCAACATATTACTAATACATTGAAGTTTATATCAGAAAAAAAGATATGTGTTATTCTATACTACACATATCCTCTATCATATTTTCAATAAAAACTCCATACCCACGAGTTGGATCATTTAAAAATACATGAGTAACACAACCAACTAATTTACCATCTTGAACTATTGGACTACCACTCATTCCTTGTACAATTCCACCTGTCTTTTCAATTAATTTTTCATCTGTAACCTTTATAATCATATTTTTATTACCTTCAGATGTTAACAAAACTTTTTCAATTTTTATATTATACTCATTTATTTTATTATCATCTAGCGTACAGTATATTTTTGCTTCTCCTTCTTTTATCTTTGATTTGTTAACAATCTGTATTGGCTCTTTATTTTCATAATAACTTTTTTCTATAAATGTTCCAAATACTCCCTTGTCAGTATTTCCTGATATATCTCCAATTATATTATTACTAACTATTCCCTTTAATTCACCAGCACTTTTACTCTCACCTTTAGTTATACCATATATATTAGTACTAGTTATACCGCCAGCTGTTATTGGCAATATATAATTTTCTTTTGTTTCAGTAACACCATGACCAAGGGAAGCAAATTTACCAGTTACTTTATCATAAAATGTCACAGTACCAACACCTGCGCTACTATCTTTTACCCACAATCCAAGTTTATACTCGCCACTTATACTTTCTATAATAGGCAATATAGATGTATACATTTCTTCATCTTTTCTGCTAATTTTTAAATTTAAACATTGTCCTTCAGATTTTTTTACAATATCTTCTAGCTCAGTATTCGATTGTATTTTTTGCCCATTTGCTTCCAAAATTACATCGCCTATTTCTAAACTGGTATCTTCCCTATCAACTCCCATAACCAAAACACCTGAAGCAAGTAATTTAATTCCAACTGCCTCACCACCAAGTACAATTTGCATATTCTTAGATTTTTCAGCTACATCAGATTGAAGATTATACACTGCCACTAATTGCCTATAATTTATAAAACAATATGCAAATACTAGAAGTGATATACAAAACATAGACATAATAATTTGCTTTTTATCAATAAAGCTTATTTTCTTTTTTATTTTGTAAAAAACTTTTTTTAACATATTCCCACCTAAGTTATATATTTACTCCTACTACTCCTCCAACAATTCCTGAAAGTGTACAAATAGATAAATACATAAATAATGTATTAGTAACAAAAAAACCTTGTAATGCTATTATATTAAAAAAATATATAATACCACAAAATATAAGTCCGTAAAGAGCACCATAAATAAGTCCTTTTTCTTTTATTTTCTTACCAATTATTAATGAACCAATAAGAACTGATACTGTCACAATTCCAAATACACAAGAATCCAAATATCTATCATTAATGTTAGTATATGCAAATATTGAAGCTGCTACACATAAAAAAATTACAGATATTACAAATGATATTATTAAACTTATTACATATGTTTTTAATTTTTTCATAAATTACACCTCTTTTTTTAATACATTATATTAATTTTTAATTTATTTATGAAATTAATTTAAAAAAAGACTAGATAAGTTACTGTCTTATCTAATCTATATATTTTTATTATATATCATCAATTTGCCAATCAATAGGTGCAATTCCTTTTGAACTTAAAAATCCGTTTGTTTTTGAAAAATGTGAACATCCATCAAAACCATACTTTACTGCAAATGGACTAGGATGTGATGATGTAAGTACTAAATGAATAGGATTGGTTATAAAAGAAGCTTTTTGTTTTGCAAAATTTCCCCATAATAGAAAAACTACTGGAGTTTCTTTTTTATTTATTTCTTGTATTATTCTATCTGTAAATATTTCCCAGCCTTTTCCTTGATGTGATGCAGGTTTGTCCTTTTCTACGGTAAGCACTGAATTTAACATTAGTACTCCCTGTCTTGCCCATTTTAATAAATATCCATTATTTGGGATTTTTAGTCCTAGATCTCTATTAATTTCTTTGTATATATTTTGCAAAGATGGTGGTACTTTTATTCCTGGATTAACGGAAAATGCCATTCCATGTGCCTCTCCTTCACCATGATATGGATCCTGACCTATTATTACTACTTTTACATATTCATAAGGTGTATTCTTTAATGCAAAGAAAATGTTTTCTTTTGGCGGATATATAGTTTTCGTTTCATATTCATTTTCAATAAAGCTATGTAACTTTTGATAGTACTCTTTTTTACTTTCCTCCTCTATTATATCTTTAAAATAATTCATAACTCTCCCCTTCTACTAAATTTGTATATTTTTTATTCCCATCAACATTCTTATATATTTCTTACTATTCTCAATACTACAAATTTCACCATGTCCCGGATATATTTGTACATTTTTAAATCTATCAAATAATTTTTTTATAGATCCTACCATATCTTCAAAGTTACCTGAATATAAATCACATCTACCATAGCAATCAGAAAACATAGTATCACCTGTGAATAAAATTGATGAATTTATCACATATATACAAATTGAGCCTTTTGTATGACCTGGCGTTGAAATTATTTCAAATTTTAAATCTCCAACTTCAAGAATATCTTTATCTTTTACAATTATTATATTGTCCTCATCTATATGCTGTAATTCAACATTTACTATATTAGAACAATTTTTATCCATATCAGATAATATACAATAATCCTCACTACTTATTGCAATTTTGGCTTTTGTATAATTTTGTAATTTCTCTAATGCACCTATATGATCACCATGAGCATGTGTTATACATATATATTTTACATTAACTTTTAAAAATTCTATTGATAATTTTATACTCTCAAAATCATACCCAGGATCTATTACTATTGCCTCTTTACTTGTATCATCATATACAATATAACAATTAGTTATATGACCTTTATTAGCTACATTAACTTCAATACTTTCTACTTTTATCATTGTCTACTAATTCCTCTCTTTTTTTATCTTCATAAGCACCATTTTTAGTATAATTATTTTTTATTTCATCTTGTGTATAACAAGCTCTTGCCAATGATTCTCTTAGAGCATTTACTGAAATATCAGATGCTACACGCGTAGTTACAGTTTTCTCTGTACTTTGTTCCTTTGAAAATCCAAAAAATAAATTATTTATCTTCTGTTTTATGCCATCTATGGCACTTTTTTTATAAATATCATTTACATATTCTTGTAGTTCTGGATCTTCCCAACATTTCCCATCTGTTTCAGAATTTAGTACTTTTTCTACATAGGCCATTCCCTTTGGAGTATTAAAATTCATGGTTCTATGTTCAAATAGCAAACCTGTTCTTTCTTTTAAATTTCCTAGTAATAAACTGGTATCATAATTGTTTGCAATATATTTCATTAGCTTTAATCTATTACTTGCACTATCATGTATTAAAGATATATTGAATATGCAAGAAAGTCTTTGTTTTAATATATACTCTGGTTCATTGAATGATGTAACTATTCTATCATAAATATCAAGTTCATACGCACCCTTTCTTAAATTAATATTTGTTTTTTCTAAATTATACTTTTCTCTATCAACCCAATCTTGTATTTGTATTGATGGCATATTTGGATTACTTGCAATAGTTTTTTGAATCCTTAAATCTTGTATATTCATAAATGTAGTTCTTAAGGATTTAAGTGCCTGTTCCATATTTATTTCTCTTTCTTCTAATGTCATATCTTTTTCCTTTTTATCTATTGAATTATACAGAATTGATGAATTATAGCAAAATTCATCTATAAGATTCTCATACTCTTTTTTATTTGCAAATTTTCTAGAAACAACTCTATCAAAATACGCTCTTCCATTTTCTGTAAGTGCTAAGAATTCTGTTTCTGACATTCCAAGTGAACTTGCAAGTGCTGTCCCCAAAAATAACATATTGCTATAACCTTCTGAATTAAAAGTAATATTACCATCTAAAGATCTATTATCACTGCATAACCTACTAATCTTTAATTCATTTACTATTTCATCAAATATTGTATCTTTTTCATTTATTTTAAACTCTCCATCTTTTGTCTTTAAAATACGATACATTCCAAAAATTCCATTTTTTTTATCATCTAATACTGAATGACCTGCTTCATGAAAAAATGTCCCTACTAAAGAGGTTTGACTTTTTTTATTAATCATTCTTTTATTTAAGCTTATTCCTTTTTCATCATAATATCCCATAACATTTTTATCTTCTTCATCAAATTCATAATATCTTATTTCAGGAACATTATCTAAAAACAGATTAACCTGATTTCGTATTTTATCATAACTTAAATTTAGATCATACATTTTTCTTGAAAAATACTCATTTAATATATGAAAAAATTCTTCTGGATATCCTGCATTATGCCAATATCTATTAAATCTTAAATACTCATATTTTCTATATTCTCTCTTCATAAAAATCCTCATTTTTTATATATTATTAAATCGTTACTATTCTCTCATAGTTTTGTCTAAATCTTTTGGTACCTCAATTTCTTCCCCTCTCATAGTCTTATCTAAATCCTTTGGTATTTCAATTTCTTGATCGTTATAATAATTATTACTTATCTGTGCATTTGAATAACATTTTTTCGATAATTCTTGTTTAAAATTATCAAATTCACTAGGATTTACTGTTCCAATTCCTGCGTATCTTGCTTCCGGTAATGTTTTATTTATATTTTTTGCTGCTATTCTTGTTTTAAAATTTTTAAAAATTTCTTTTACACTGTCAACTTTTTTCATAATCTTTTCTTTAGTACTAAGCTTAGAATTATATATTTTTTCTACATCTTTATTTAATTTTGGATCTTTCCATACCAAATTTCCCTCTTCAATAGAATGCTTCATCTGATTTGCTCTTATACTAATATCTCTATCAAAATGGTCATTAAAGTCAAAACTTATATTAGGATTTTGCTTTTCTAGTGCAAACATTAATTCACTTGCCTCATACGGTTTTCCTGCCAAATCCATTAACTTGTCACTATCTTTTATATAATCTCTATACATTCCAATATTATCTAGAAACATTAATCTCCAACAAACTCCTGGGGTCGTTCCCTCCTTCGGAGTAAAATTAACCCCTTTAGCGCCATATTCAAGATTTATAACTACCTTCCCATAATCATTTTTGTACTTATTTGTCAAAGCAAAAATTTGTTCTTGTGACATATTAGGATTACTAGCTATTTCCTTTTGAAGTCTTAAATCTTGTATTAAATTTAATGCATCCCTTATCTTATAATACGAATTTGCTGTATTTATGGCTCTATCTTGTTTACTCATTTTCAATTGTTGTCCATATAAACAAGAGTTATACACAGAAGCATTATATAAAAAGTTTTTCATAACAGAATTGTAATAATTACCTGATGGAAACCTCGCAGAAAATGTTTCATCAAAATATTGTCTCCCCTTATTAGCTATTTGCAAAAACTCTTTTTCTGATACTCCTAAAGCACTTGCAAGTGCTGTTGCAATAAATGCTGTTTTATTATATCCTTCTTTTAAATTAAGAGACATTCCATCACTTGAATATCTATCATTACTAGCAAGCCTACTAGCTTTCATCTCAGTTACAATTTCTTCTAAAAAATATCCCTCAAAATCTTTTTCAGTAGCACTTTTATACATACCCCTTATATTGTTTTCAGGATCATATGCAACTGCATGAGACACTTCATGAGCAAAAGAATCAAAAAAATTTCTATCACTATTAGAATTATAAAACATACTATTTAAAGAAATTTTTTTCTCATCTTTACTAAAAAAGCCTCCCAGGCTTGCCCTATATGCTTCTTCACCAGTATATAATTCTTCAAAATTGCCAAATTCTATTTCATCAACATTATTTAAAAATAATCCTACTTCCCTACCTATTTCCTCCAAACTCATATCTAAATCATAAGCTTTTCTAGAAAAATACTCATTTAACATGTTATAAAACTTTTTCGGATAGCCCTTTTGTTTCCAATATTTATTATAATTTAAATATTTATATTGTTTATACTGCTCTTCCATATTCTACCTCTTTTCAAAAAAGATTAAAATTACAAAGTAATTACTTGTAATTTTATATTCGACAGTTTTTAAGATCTTAAGTAATTCACTTTTATGACTTTATAAACTTCTCTTTTATTTTTGCTACACTCTTATCAAATGATATATTTGTATTACTACGATATATGCTATTTATATCATTTTGTAAATTTGAATTATTCCAACTATCAATTCCCTCAGTATCAAGGAACTCTTTTTGTATATAAGATGGAACTGATTTTGACTTAAAAAAGTCATCTTGTTCAATATTAATTTCTGGTTCTAATTCTTTAAACAAATTAATTAGTTGATCATTTTGTGTATTTTCTCTAGTTTCATAATCATATAATGTTAAATTATCAGAACTTGCATACTGCATTAATTTTTCTTTATTTTTTAGTTTATTCATACTATTTGCAATTAAATTTATAAATTTTAATCTATCTTTCAAATTCGCTTCAGGATAACAAATTTCATCTTTTAACTTTATTCCTAAAGCTTTTACACCAAACTTTAAATTTGCTTCTAATTTTTCATAATCATATTTTACTTTTTTTACATAATCTACCATTCTTGATTGTGATATTTTAAGATTACTTAATATATCTTTTTGTATCCTTAAATCTAACATTCTATACATTACAGTCTTTATATTTTTATATGCACCATTTATATTATAACTTCTATCATCTTTAGTTAATCTTACAGCAATATTTTTATCTAAATTTCCATACCAGCAAGAATGAATTATATCAGAATTTCTAATAAAAACTTCCATTAAATTATAATATTCATTTTTATCTACAAATTTTTGTGACATAATTTCATCAAATTCATATCTTCCACTATCTGCTATGCTTAAAAATTCTTTTTCAGTCATTCCAACAGCACTAGCAAGTGCTGTTCCCATAAATACTGTATCATAATATTGACAAGCATTTACTATAAATTTATTTTTATCTATCCATCTATTATTATTAGTTAATCTATTTGCTTTTAATTCTGCCACTATTTCATCAAGCATAGTTCCCTCATTTTCTGAATCTAAATGCATACCTAATATTCCATACTGTGGTTCATACATAACTGCGTAATCTATTTCATGAGCTAGTACACTAAAAAGATTTATTTTCTTATTCATATTTAAATATTTTTTATTAAGGCAAATCTTTTTACCTTCAAATAGGCACAATCCTAATGTATTTTTATACTTTGGATATTCTTTATCAAAATTTACATATTCTATTCTGTCTATATTTGCTATTAAACGATTTACTTGAGTCGAAATATCTCTCATTCTTAAATCCAAGTCATACTTTTTTCTAGAAAAATATTCATTTAACATATTGTAATATTCCTTTGGATATCCTTTTACTTGCCAACGTTCACTATAATCTAAGTAATCATATTCTTTAAATTTATTATTCATTTATATCCTCTCTCTATCTAATATTATCCATACTTTTTGGACATATAATATCAATTATATCAGACTTTATACTTTCATTTTTAACCTCATGAAAACCTTTTTCATCTTTTGTATATATAGTTTGATCTTCATCTATATAATATATAATTCCCCCAAGCATAATTTGACATAATATATTCTTTCCATTTTCTGTTTGTTCAAATAATTTTTGTTCCTTAATATTATTTTCTTCCATAATTCCCCCTATTTTACTCTTTTTACTTCAAAAACACTATCTATTTTTTTTAAATTTCTTATTATACGTTGTAAATTTTCTGAATTTTCAATATTCAAGACTATATATGTTATACATTCTCTATCTAATGTAATTTTATTATTCATCTCCTGAATACTAACTTTATTTTCCTTTAAACAATTTATAATATCTGCTATAATACCATTTCTATTATTTGCCTTAACATACAATTTAGCGATAAATGATACTCCTTCTTTTTCCACCCAACTAACATTTATTATTCTATTTCCATCTAAATTTTTTAAATTACAACAATTTTTTTCATGTACTGAAACACCGTTTGAATGAGTTATATATCCTATAATTTCATCACCTGGTATTGGTGTACAACATTTTGCAAACTGAACTTTACAATTTTCTATTTTATCAACAATTACTAAGTTACTATTATCTAACTTTTTCTTTTTTTCTATATTTTTATCAATTAAATTACATTCTAAATTCTTAGTATCTTGTCTTACTGCCTCATTTAATCTACTCATTATCTTTAACACAGAAATAGAACCAAAACCTATATTTTCATAACATTCATCTAAAGTGTTAAAGTTACTCTTTTTTAACATATAATTAATATATTTATCTTTTAGTAATATCTCTTTTGGAGTTTTTTGTTTTTTTAGATACCTTTCAAATATTTCTTTTCCTTTAGAAATATTTTCTACTTTCCCCTGCTTTTTTAAATAACTTGTAATTTTATTTCTAGCGCTAGTTGTTTTCACATTTTTTAACCAATCAACGCTAGGTCCTGATGACTTACTAGATGTAATAATCTCAATTACATCACTATTTTGAAGTTTAGTATTAATTGGTACAATTTTGTAATTAATTTTTGCTCCTGACATTTTTTCTGCAACTTTTTGATGTATTGAATATGCAAAATCAATTACTGTAGCTCCCTTAGGGAATGCTTTTATATCTCCGTTTGGCGTAAACACATAAACTTCTTCACCAAAAATTTCACCATTTAAATTAAATAGTTCTTCATTATTACTTCCAAGTTCTTTTTGCAGTTCAAGCGCTTTTTTTAGCCAAACTATTTTTTTATCAGACTCACTTATTTGACTATTCTTTTCTTTGTAAGAAAAATGAGCAGCGACACCATTTTCTGCAACTTTATGCATATCCCAAGTTCTAATTTGTATCTCAAATGGTTTACTATTTTCTCCAAAAACAGTCGTATGAAGCGATTGATAACCATTAGTTTTAGGAACTGCTATATAATCTTTAAAACGTCCTGGCATTGGTTTATACATATCATGAACAATTCCCAGAACATTATAGCAATCTTTTATAGAATTTACAATAATACGTATTGCAAGCAAATCAAATAAATCATCTATTTTATAGTTTTTCTCTTTCATTTTTTTGTATATACTATAAAAGTGTTTTGGTCGCCCATAAATATGTGCATTTATCCCCTGCTCTGACAATGTAATTTTAATGTCATTAATTCTATTTTCAATATATTCTTCTCTTTCTTTCTTCTTGTTATCAATCTGAATTTTTATATTATGATATTCTTCTGGCAAAATTACTTTAAATGATATGTCTTCTAACTCCGATTTTAATTGAGACATTCCAAGTCTATGGGCAATTGGTGCATAAATACTAAGAACTTCTTTTGCCATCATATACCTTGTTTTTTCATCTTCTATCGAAGAAATATGCCTCATATCTACTAATATATCTGCAAGCCTTATAATTACTGTTCTTATATCTTTTGCAATTGCCATAAACATATTTCGAATTCCTTCATTATTTTTATCACTCTTTGAATTAAAGTCAGATAATTTATCCACTGTATCCACAATTGATGCAAGTTCTTTGCCAAATTTATTACTTATATTTTTTTCATTTTCTTTACTACAAAAATTAATTCCATGTAAAAGTGATGCATATACAGAAATATCATCTAATCTTAATTTTGACACTTCATTTGCAACCTCTAGTACATAATCTTGAACTGTTATTGCACCTTTTTTTTGATTAGTATATTTTTCTGAACAATACTTTGCAATTTCACTAAGTTTACTTTTATCATATTTTATATGTTCATTATCTAATATTTCCAATGATCTATCAAAAATCGTATTAATAAGCATCCCTCCTTATGGTTAATATTTAATAAATTTTTGCAGATATTTTAATTGTTATATTTTTACAAATATATTATATATCATATACTACTGATAAGTCAATCAAAAATATATAAAAAATATATAATTTAAGAACAAATTTATATAAAAATAATCTAAAATAATACCAACCTATATTAATTTTATTTACGATTAAAAATTAAAATTGTATTAATAATATATAGATAATTTTTCATTGATTTTTTTATTTCCATTGAATTTTATCTATTTGTTTGATATACTATTATTGGTGATTATTATGGATGAAACAAAAAAGAATACTAATGCTAAAATATTAATAATTGATGATGATGTAAATCTTATGGATATGCTAAGCATTATCCTAAGTAAATATGGACATACAGTTTATCCCTTTACAGAACCAGTTTCTGCAATTGAAGCTATGAAATCTGAAAAATATGATATATTATTAGTAAATTACTTAATGTCACCTGTACAAGGAGATAGAATAGTTAAACTAGTACGCGAATTTGATAAAGAAATATATATTATTCTTATGTCCATGCACAAAGACTTAACTCCTTCAATAGAAATTATGCAAAATTTAGATATACAAGCATATTTTGAAAAAAACTCGCACTTTGAACAACTTGTTTTACTAATTCAAAGTGGTATAAAATATATAGAGCAATTAAATAGAATAAAAAGTATGGGATTAAGATTAGAACAATATGTAATAGATTTTGCAAAAGTTTTGCTAAATACTGTTGGTGCAAAAGATCACTATACCGAAGGTCATTCTATAAGAGTATCTAAATATGCTAAACTTTTTGGAGAGAGTTTGAATTTACCAGAAGAAGATGTTGAACTTTTAAAAAATGCTGGTTATTTTCATGATATTGGAAAAATTGGTATACCAGATAGCATTTTATTAAAAACAACTGTGCTTACAAATGAAGAATATGAAGTTATAAAGTCTCACCCTGTTACAGGAGCAAATATTTTGAGTGTATCTCAAATGTTTAATGATATTATCCCTATAATTTTATATCATCATGAAAGAATAGATGGAAAAGGCTATCCTGAAAAACTAAATGGTAATGAAATCCCATATCTTGCAAAAATTCTTGCATTATGCGATTGCTTTGATGCTATTACAGCAAAAAGACCTTACAAAGAAAAATCATCTATTGAATATGCTTTAAATGAAATCAATAGAAATAGGGGGACACAATTTGATACAAATCTTACAGATAACTTTATAAAAACAATAAATGATAATATTGATATCGTTCAAGAAATAATAAATATAACTTAAAAAATTACATATTTAGCTACTAAAATATTTTTAGTAGCTAAATTTATAAAAAAATATACTTAACCTTCTATACCTTTTCTAAGCTTACTGTTATACTACTATTAGTTTTATTTATTTTGGAATTAATTTTAATTGGATAAGTCTTATTATTTTTAAATATATAATCTTTTTCTCCCCAAGAAACAGATGCTTCATCTTCTCTTTTGGCATAATGTACTGGAATTGAATGAATATGAACTTCAATAATATCAAGTCCTGCTTTTTTTACTGCCATATTAAGTGTTGTAGATACTTGACATATACCTCCACCAATACTTTTTACTAATTTTTTGTTATCAATAGATGTTGCCTCTTTAAATCCATTTTTTTCAGTTCTTTCACCAACAATTTTATTAAATGAAAATGTTTCTCCTGGTTTTAAAATCACACCATTTATTTTATTACTTGCTATTTCAATATTTGTATTTCTATTAGTTTCATATGGCTTAAATTTAGTAGTTGCACTTGAAATTATCATATTATCTCCTCCTCCTTAAAAATGCAATTTCATTCGAAATCCTCTCCAATTCTAAAATTTTTCTAAAAGTAGTTTTATTTTGCACTGTTGTCTGTGCTACATGATTTTGGTTACATTTTGATTTTCTCAATTTATCACCACCCATTACATTATATTTTTATAAATAAATTTTAGAAACTAGTTTATTTTATTTGATTATTTTTATAAATTATGATATACTGCTTTACATGAGGTGGTAATATGCTAACAGTTTTATTCATTTTATCCCTTATATCAATTTTTACAAGTTTTATTCCAATATGGGGATTAGTATTAAATATTATTTTATTAATACTTACAATATATTCAACAGTAAAAGCATGGCAAATTGATTATAAAAAGAAATTTGCTATTTCTGTATTAACAATAATTATAACAACAACAATAATATCGGGTATATATACATCAATCAAAGTTTTTTTTGCTGAAGCATTAGACATTTCTGCATCTCTTAAAACTGTAAAAACTGCTAAACTTATTCAAGAGCAGTCATCACTACAAAATGTTATAAAATTTTATATTGCAACTCAATCAGCAAAAAAGCAAGCCACAAATCTTACTACGAAAGACAAACTAACAATTTATAAATCATCAGAAGATATAAAATATTATCCATCAAATTTAAAAGATATAATAGCTATAAATGATGGCAATATAAAATATTATAAAATAAATTTTGATAAGTTAGACACAAAATATTATATATCAAACAAAAATATTTGGGTAATAGATATAAATGGAAAAGTGTATTTAAATATAGATGATATATCTAATTACTAAAAGCAGTAGTAAATTTTACATAATTTTATATTTTTAATTGACATAGCTTTACATAATGTGATATAATACTGTTACTAATTTATGTAAAGGAGAGTATTATGGAAAGATTTACTTATGAAATAAAAATAAAAGATATATTTATAGAATGCATTACAGAACTAGTAAATTATATAGATGAATTTAAACAAGGGAAAATGGATTCAAATTCGTTTAGACTTCATGTATTAATAATAGCTGCAAAATATTTATCTGAATATGATGAGGGAAAATTAAATTTGGTAAATTCATATCTTTCTACATCACTTATAGAATTTAATGAAACTATGTTAAAATGTGAAACTCTTATACCTGATTTTATAAAATATGGTAAAGCAAATATCGATATTCTTAGTAATGAGATAGAAAGATGTATATCTAGTTTTTACTATTCATTAGGCGGTTATTTGAATAACTCAAATAATGATTTAAAAGGTACAGTCTAATAAAGTGATAGAAAAAGTGATATTATTTTAACCTATAACTACAAAATCATTGAAAATACATATGTAAATTCAATGATTTTTTTATTTTTAATCCCCTTTTTGCTGCAAAACTAAATTATACAAATAATTTTATTGTATATAGTATATAGAGTGAAAACATTATAATTCCTTCTACTCTTGAAATACAATTTTTATCTTTTCCTGTATGACAAAATGTCCATAACAAAAATAATGATAATGTTGAAACAATAAATATATCATTAATATTACTTGAAAATGGTAATGGACTTATTGTTGCACCTAAACCTAAAATTAAACATATATTTAATATACTAGAACCTACTAAATTTCCTATTGCAATATCTGTATCTTTTGTCATTGTAGCAACAATTGATGTAACAAGTTCTGGTAATGCTGTACCAACTGCTACTATTGTAAGCCCTATAATTGATTCAGAAATTCCAAAAGTACTAGCAATTATCACACTATAATCAACTACTAAATCTCCACCAAATTTTAATAAAACTGCACCTATTATAATTAAAATTACACATGTTACGATGCTAATTTTTTTCCTTTTTTTCAAGTCCTTTTTTACATCTTTACTTTTTACAATATCTCTTATTGCTATTACTAATGGATAGGTAAAATAAATTGCAAAACAACAAAGTAAAAATATTCCTTCTTTTCTTTCTATATTTTGTTGTGAATAACCAAAAAGTCCATTTCCCATAAGTAATACTAGAAGTGTTGCTATTATAGATATAGGTATATGTATGTTTTTTACATCTTCTTCAATTTTCATTGGATTAATTATACTGACAAATCCTAAGATTAATAATATATTACAAATATTACTTCCTATTGCATTTGATATAATAAGATCCGTATGTCCTTTAATTGCTGAATTTACCGTTATCATAAGTTCAGGTAAGGACGTTCCAACACATACTATTGTAAGTCCTATTATAATTTCTGGTATATAAAATTTCTTAGCAATTCCACTTGACCCCTTAACAAGCAAATCAGCTCCAACGATTAGTGCTGCAAAGCCTATCGCTATACATAAAATATTATATATCATATTTTCTCCTTTGTTCTAATTATATATAATATAATAACATATAATTTAATTTCTTGCAAACAAATTCCTACAAAAAATTAAAAATAATTTATTTTACAGTTCATAAGTAGTTACCATTCACGGGTAGTAAAAAATATATGTAATAAAAATGAAATAAAAATATTACAGAAATGTAATGGAAAAATAGCTAAAAATATAGTGTGAAAAATAGAATACTAAAAAAATTTCTATGT
>CAOKPF010000008.1 GCA_948470565.1 uncultured Clostridium sp. | reverse complement strand
TGGTGTGAGAGGGAAAAGTATTCACTATTCAGTGAAAAGTTTTCTCTACTCGATTAAATGGTGGAGTATAAATTTGACCTTGTATAAAAATATAGTAGAGATAAATGTTAAAATAAATATAATGTTTGATAAAGAGGGCGAATTTTTGATAAGTCGAATAGATTTTTAAGTAATAGTTTTTATGGTGTATAGGGTACTAGTATGTATGTTACTAATATACAAAGATTTCATCTGATAAAATTATAATGATTATAAGCTTAATTGTATAGTAATAATATTGCTTATGATGAAATGGAAAGAAAATTCTAAGATTATAAATTGATTATAAGAGTAGAAAAAATTATATAAAAGTTATATTATGTAGAAATATAGTCTTGCTATTTACAAATCATTTATTTAGTGATATAATTTTTTAAGTAGAAAAAAACTTTTGATAATTGTCAATTGAAGAACTAAAAACTAAATAGTTTTGTAGATGGAGGGAGTATATGAAGCAAATAAAATCTCTAAATAAAATGTTAATTGAAGCTCTAAACTCTCAAACAGATGATACTGATTTAAATTCAGTACAAGAAGTTGTTTGGAAAAGAGTATGCAAATCTGAAGATTTGCAATTAGAAGCTTTAAGGATTACTAAGGATAATGATTGCAAAAAACGTTTTTTGGCAGATGCGATAGTATTTCTTATGATAGAACATTATCAGGAACTAAGTAAAGTTGTAGTAGATAAAATGTTACATGAAATCTTTACTAATTATATTGATAATAAGAAAATTCCAATGTTTGCCTATCAGCTCAATACTGTGTCATCTTCTAATACTTATCTTGCAGCAATTTTAGCTCAATATGATTTTGATATTGAGTTAGAGTATCAGGAAAAAATATCTGAGTATCTAATAAAATCTGACAAACTTTTAATTGATGAAATTGGATTTTTTCTTAGAAGTGACATAGTATATGATGAGTTAAAAGAAGAATTTCTTTTAGACTTAGGGAAAAAAAATATAGAAATTGTGTATAATGAATGGGAGGAATTTGTAAAAAACGAACTAAAAAATGTATATAAATATTCAAAATTTAATGTTTTAGAATTGGATTTAGAAAATATGCAAAAAGAAAAAAAGATCGATTATGAAATAATACTTGATCTAAAGATGTTGCAATTACTAAAAGGATAGAAAATGCAAAAAAATGGATTTAAAAAATCATTGAATTTACATATGTATTTTCAATGATTTTTGCTAATTTTGATGTGATAATAGAGTTTTTATGGATTATTTTTATTGGTTGTTGTCTATATTCCAACCTTTTATATCTGATCTTTTAATAGCACCAAATATATTAGATTTTATTTTTGGTATATCTTTTCTTAATTTTATTAATAACTCTTTTGTATATTCTCTTTTGGTATATCCATCCATTGGACAACTTTTGTCTACAACTGGAAAATCTTTTTGTTTTGCCACAGCTCTAATTTGCTTTTCTTCAACATATATAAGTGGTCTAATTGTTTTTACATTACTCCTGCTAAGGTATGTTACAGGTGAAAATGTATGAATATTACCATTTAAGAATATACTCATTAAAAATGTTTCTACAACATCATCTAAATTATGACCTAATGCAATTTTTGAACAACCATTTTCGATAGCTATACTATTTAACATACCACGTCTCATATTTGCGCATAAAGAGCATGGACTTTTTTCTTTTCTTATTTCAAACACTACTTCTGCTATATTAGAGTTATATACTATATATTCAATTCCTAATTCATCACACATTGTTTCTAGCTTATCTGTTTTAAATTTTTCTGTTCCTGGATGTATAGTAATTGCTATTATATCAAATTTTTTAGGATAGAATTTTTTCAAATAATATAGTGCATGTAAAAGTGTTATACTATCTTTTCCGCCAGATAATCCCACTGCAATTTTATCTCCTTCATCTATCATATTAAAATCATCTATTGCCCTTCTTGCTTGTCCTATAATTCTTTGTAACATATATATTCTCCTTTTTTGTTATTTTATCATAATAATATTAAATTTACAATAAGATATGTAATTTTTATGTAAATTTACATTTTATACATAATATTATATTTAATCTGTATTAATTTGTATAATATTACCAAATTTGCAAAGTATATGTTTAGGTGATTTTATGAATATATACCATAAACAAGAAGTTATTAATGGAAAAAGTACTATTGTAATTTATGCTTATTATCCAGATGAATACGAATTTGGATTAGATTTTAATGCCATAAAAGAAAAAGTAAAAAGTGTATCAGATAAAATTCGTGAATATGCACTAAAAAATATTGGTAGTGTATCTAATGATACAGCACTATTAGTATTAAATGGTGTTGTTATAGGTACACTGTTACTATCAGGAGTAGCAGTACATAAAAACAACTATGTTAATGCAAGTACACAGATAGAACAAAGTTATGATGTAAATAGTGAAGTAAATGATGGTGACAAAACAGAATCTAAAGTATTAGAGGAACAAGTTAGTAATGTGAATAACTCAGATACAAAGGAGCAGTATGAACAGGAAGTGCCTAAAGTAGAAGAGGCAGTACAAAATGTGGAGCAGTCACAAACCTCTGTAAATAATGATAGTCAAGCACCAATTGAGCCTGTAAAAACGCAAACGAATAAAACTACAACAACTGCTAGTAAAAAGCCTAATACAACAAAACCTAGTGTAAATAAAACTCCTGTACAAAGTCCACCAGCACAAAACACACCAGCCCCAAGTACACCTGCTCCAAGTATTCCAAATCAAACTGCTCCAGCCCCAAGTACTAATAACACGCCTAGTACACCAGCAGTTTCAAACAAAAAAATGATCAATTTAAAACGTAATAATGGTGCAGTTGTTCAAATAGAATTAGAAGAATATATAATAGGTGTAGTATCGGCTGAAATGCCTGCTTCATTTGATGTTGAGGCACTTAAAGCTCAAGCAGTTGCAGCTAGGACTTATGCACTAAAAAGTGAAGAAAAAGGAAAAGTTCTTACAGGAACAACTGCAGATCAAGTGTATAAAAACAATGATGAATTAAAGGCAAAATGGGGTTCATCTTATTCAACTTATTATAACAAAGTTAAGGGGGCAGTTGAGGCTACTTCTGGAGAATGTATTACCTATAATGGAAAATATATAGATGCGTTATATTTTTCTACTAGTAATGGTAGAACTGAGGATCCTGGGGTTGTTTTTGGGACACCATATGACTATATGAAAAGTGTTGAGAGTCCTTGGGATACAGGAGCTTCAACTTTTAATAGTTCAAAAACATTTTCAATAGCTGATATTTGTCAAAAATTAGGAGTTAATATTTCATCAGTAGACGATATTGTTATACAGAGTAAAACGATTGGAGATAGAGTACAAAGTGTTTTGATTGGAGGAAAAGAGTTTACTGGAGTTAAAGTAAGAACTTTACTAGGATTACGTTCTGCTGATTTTGAAGTATCACAAAGTGGTAATAATATTACATTTAAAACTAAGGGATATGGTCATGGTTGTGGTATGAGTCAATATGGTGCTAATGGTATGGCAAAAGCTGGAAAAAATTACAAACAGATATTACAGCATTATTATACAGGCGTACAAATACAAAAAATGGTGTAATTTATTGTATTATAATTTTGCAAATTTTAAAGTAAAATTGTTAAAATTAAAAATCATTGAATTTACAATTGTATTTTCAATGATTTTTACTGTTATAATTTATATGATATTACTTTTTTATAGCCTGTTTAGTAAATTTATAGTGAATAACATATGTAATTTTACATAATGGGATTTAATTTGTTCTTACTATGTAAATCTATATTGACATTTTAACAATTTGAATATATAATAATGTTGTATTAGTGGGGGTATGTTATGGGAAAAGTGGAGGTAATGGACTCGTTAAAGGATATAATAAATATAAGATGTGATAGATTTAGTGATAAAGTGGCATTTATAGAAAAAGATGTGGCACATACAGAATTTCAGAAAATAAAATATTCTAAAGTAAAAGATGATGTAAATTCTTTAGGAACAATTATGATAAAAAAACTTGGCTTAGAGGGGAAAAAAATTGCTGTTATAGGTGAGAATAGTTATAGATGGTACGTTACATATATGGCAGTTGTATGTGGAGTCGGTATTATTGTACCTTTAGATAAGGAATTACCAGCAAATGAAATATTAAATTTATTAAAAAGAGCAGGTACAAGTGCTATTTGCTATTCAACTAGAAAAAAGGATATAGTAGAAAGTATTAAGGATAAGTTACCAGAAGATATGGTATATATAGAAATGAATAAGGAAAATAGTGATGATATAAGTTATTCATTTGATGAACTAATTGCAGAGGGAAAAGAGATTATTGATACTGGAGATACATTTTATCAAGATATAAAAATTGATAGAGAAGAATTTAAAATATTATTGTTTACTTCAGGTACAACAGGAAATCCTAAAGGGGTTATGTTAAGTCATAAAAATATATGTGCTAATACTAATGCGTGTTATTATTTGGTACCTAAAATGGGAGAATATACATATTTGTCAGTGTTACCGATACACCATACATATGAATTTTCGTTAGTGTATATATATGGTACAAGTATGGGCTCAACTATTGGTATATGCCAAGGTCTAAAATATATAATGAAAGATTTAAAAGAAATAAAACCTGATGTATTATTTGCAGTGCCTGCACTTATAGAAAAAATAAATGCAAAAATAGAAAAAGCAATAAAGGAAACAGGTAAGGAAAAAACAATAAGCACAATAGGTGGAATTGCTAATGGTTTGAGTAAAATTGGATTAGATTTTAGAAGAAAAATTTTTAAGAAAATACATGAAAGTTTTGGTGGAAAATTAAAATACGTATTTTGTGGAGCTGCTCCTCTAGACAAAGATGTTATACAAAAAATGGAGGGTTATGGATTTATTTTTTATCAAGGATATGGCATAACTGAGGCCTCTCCTTTAATTGCTGGTACAAGTTATGATAATAGAATAGCAGGTACAGTTGGAAAAGCAGTAGAGGGAGTAGAGGTTAGAATTGATTTAAGTGCAAATGAAGATGAAAATAGTAATATAGGTGAAATTATTGCAAAAGGTGATAATATAATGATTGGTTATTATGAAAATGAGGAAGAAACTAATAAGGCAATAAGAAAAGGATGGTTTTATACTGGAGATATGGGATATTTTGATTTGCATGGAAATTTAATTGTAACAGGTAGGAGTAAAAATGTAATAGTAACGTCTAATGGAAAGAATATATATCCAGAAGAATTGGAGTTCCTTGTAAATAAAATTCCTTTAGTTAATGAATCTATGGTATATGGTAAATCTAGTAATGATAATAAAAATGAGTTATTAGTTTGTTGCAAAGTAACATTAGATAATGAATATATTGATGAAAAATATGGAGCTAATAGACCTAGTGATGAAAAGTTACACGAGCTAGTGTGGGAAGAGGTAAAAAAGATAAATAGAACTTTAGTATCGTATAAGGCAATAAAAAAAGTTGAAATAAAAAAAGATGAATTTATTAAGACTACTACAATGAAGATAAAAAGATTTGAGGAAATTAAAAAAAATAGTTAGCTTTGAAAATGATAGTATTTTTTGGAGAATTTAAAATAATATAAAGAATAATCATAATTAAAATGAGTAAAAAAATGTCTAATTTTGTCGAAATACTTGAAAAAATTGACATAATTTGCTATAATATTGTTGGTGATTGCTATGTTTTTTAAAAAAAGATTAGAGAAGAAAAGAGAAAAATACAATTATTACCAAAGTGTAAAGATAAAGTCAGACCAAATGTATGATGAAGTAATTGGATATAGAGTAGAAAAAGATTCTCCTCTAGAAGCAATTTTGAAAGCAAAACTGTATAATCTAGTACTAAATATTTGTAACCAAGTAGTAAATGATTATACATATACTTTTACAAATGATGATTTTGATTTTATTATTGAGTATAATATAAACTTGGAGGATATAATTCAAAGATTTAGAGATGATGTTATAAAGGAAATAACATTAAATCCAAGAGAAGGAGTAGAATATGGATTAGGTGACTAGAAATAGCCACCTTTTTT
This sequence comes from uncultured Clostridium sp., assembly GCA_948470565.1. Classification (GTDB taxonomy): domain Bacteria; phylum Bacillota; class Clostridia; order TANB77; family CAG-465; genus CAG-465. The sequence continues at coordinate 31,796 of CAOKPF010000008.1, read as the reverse complement.
CTGTAATTTTGTAATATATTTGTTAATAAATTTAAAAGTTATTGACAGTGAAACAGCTGTTTGATATAATATTGTTGAAAAGTATAGAACGGAGAATAATTATGATAGAAGATAGAGTAGTGTCACCAGAATATGTATATGATGAAACTGAAACAGAAGAGGTTTCTTTAAGACCACATACATTTGATGAATATGTGGGTCAAGATAAAGTAAAAGATAATTTAAAAATATATATATCTTCTGCATTAAAAAGGGGTGAAGCATTAGATCATGTATTGTTATATGGGCCACCTGGACTTGGAAAAACTACGCTTTCTCAAATAATAGCAAGTGAAATGGGTAGTAATATAAAAATTACTTCTGGTCCAGCAATTGATAAAGCAGGGGATTTAGCAGCTATTCTTACTAATTTACAGGAAAATGATGTTTTGTTTATTGATGAAATTCACAGACTTAATAAGTCTGTTGAGGAAGTGCTATATCCTGCTATGGAAGACTATAATTTAGATATTATTATAGGGAAAGGACCATCAGCAAAATCCATTAGATTAGATTTACCTAAATTTACATTAGTGGGTGCAACAACTAAGGCGGGTTCTCTTTCATCGCCACTTAGAGATAGATTTGGAATAATAAATAGATTAGAACTATATAATGAGGAAGAATTATCACAAATAATTATTAGAAGTGCAGAGATTTTAGGAATACCTATTGATAAAGAGGCAGCCTTAGAAATTGGATCTAGATGTAGGGGGACACCTAGAATTGCTAATAGATTGTTAAAAAGAGTTAGAGATTTTGCAGAATATGAATTACTTGATACAATAAAGCTAGATATTGCAAGAAAAGCATTAGACAAGCTTGAAATAGATGAATTAGGTCTAGACCAGACAGATAGGCAAATGTTACTTACAGTTATAGAAAAATTTGGTGGTGGACCAGTGGGATTAGATACACTTGCAGCTTCAATTGGTGAAGATAAAGATACAATAGAAGATGTATATGAACCGTATTTAATGCAAATTGGTTACCTTACAAGAGGATCTAGAGGTAGAATGGTTACAAAACTTGCATATGATCATTTAGGATTGGAGATGGGAGAATGAGAAAGTTACTAATGCACGCTTGCTGTGCACCTTGTTTTGTGTATATAGAAAAAGATTTACGAGAAAATGGCATAATAAATAATACTGGTGAGTTAGAAAAAGTTGATTATACAGCTTGTTTCTATAATCCTAATATTCATCCTAGCATTGAATATGAAAAAAGAAAGGAATCTTTTATAACGTTTTGTAATGATATTGTTATGTGTCAAAATGTTGTAATTGATCATTATGACTTAAGTTCATATGTAAAATATGTTGTGGAAAATGTTGGAGATGGTAAAAAATATTCAGTTAGATGTGAATACTGTTACTATATGAGATTAAAGAAAGTTTTTGAATATGCAAAAGAAAATAATTTTGACTTGGTTTCTACAACTCTTACAATAAGTCCATATCAAAATCATGAGTTAATAAAAAAAGCAGGTGAAAAATTGCAAGATGAATATGGTATTGAATTCGTATATAATGATTACAAAGAGCATTTTAGAGAGGGACACAAAATGGCAAGAGATTATGGACTGTATATGCAAAAATATTGTGGGTGTATATTTTCGGAGGAAAGTAGATATAATTGCTACACTAAAAAAGACTTGGAAAAAGCAAAAAATGGAATGATAATCTAATGATTTAATATATTATTTAAAAGATTTAATGAAGATAAAGGAAGATAAAATATGGATAAAAATTTATTAAAGATAAGAAAAGTAAAACCAGAAGATGCTAAGCATTGGTTTATTTTAGTAAACAAAGTATGGAGAGAGGCATATCATCATATATTCCCAGAAGAAGTATTCATAGAAAAAGACAATAAAGTAGATGAGAAGTCTAAAACATTTACTGATAATATAAAAAATGACAACAAAAATATAGCATATGTTGCTGAATACAATGATGAAATAATAGGAATAATGTGTGGAAGTATTAATTCATCATATGAATATTTTAATTCTGAATATGCTGATTTAATTGGACTTTATGTTGATTCAAAATTTCAAGGTTGTGGAATTGGAAGTTCATTAAAAAAAATATTTGAACAATGGGCAATAGAAAATGGTGCTTTAAAATATGTAATTGGAGTTTTAAAAGATAATATGAAGGCTAGAAAATTATATGAATTATGGGGTGGCAAATTATCAAAATATGAAAAAGATTTTGTTAAATTTGGTGTAGGATATCCAGAAGTATTTTATACATATGATTTAGAGAATATACTAAATAAGTATAAATAAACAAATTAGATACATACAAATTATATGGGGAAAATATTAAAAAGAGGAGAAAAAATTTGATTGATAAATTACTATAAAAGAATGATGAAATTATAATATATACAACTGATGATGGACAAGTTAAAATAGAAGTTCGACTTGAAGATGAAAATGTTTGGATGACACAAAATGCTATGGCAGAATTATTTGATACACCAAAGCAAAATATAAGTTTACATATAAAAAATATTTTTCAAGAAAAAGAACTAGATGAAAATTCAGTTGTCAAGGAAAACTTGACAACTGCTTTAGATGGAAAAAACTATAAAACAAAATTTTATAATTTAGACCTAATAATAGCAGTAGGATATAGAGTAAAGTCAATTCGTGGTACTCATTTTAGGATATGGACCAATAAATTAATAAAAGAATATCTAATAAAAGGATATAACTTGAATGTTGATAGATTTAAAAATAATGGTGGTGGAGTATATTTTGAAGAAGTACTAGAAAAAATTAGAGATATTCGCTCATCTGAAAAAGTATTTTGGAGAAAAATTTTAGATATCTATGCTACAAGTGTAGACTATGATGTAAGAGATGAAAAAACAAAAGAATTTTTTAAAACAGTTCAAAATAAGATGCACTATGCAGTTCAAGGAAATACTGCATCAGAAGTAATATTTAATAGAGTAGACAGCGAAAAAGAAAATATTGGATTAACTAATTTTAAAGGAAATAGTCCTACAAGAGCAGAAACAGAAATTGCAAAGAATTATTTATCAGAAAAAGAATTAGATTTATTAAATAGAATGGTATCTGCTTATTTAGATGTAGCAGAAATTAATGCCTTAAATATGCATGCTATGACAATGTCAGAAAAATATATATGATAAATATTTTAGAAACTGGAAATGAAAACAACTATACAAGAAAAATGAAAGATAAAAATGTGGTCATAATGCTTTGTCGCAGAGGAAAGTAGATATAATTGTCACAATTCAGTAAAACCAGAATTACCAATAGGTTACGAGCTATCTAGTAGAACGAATATACAAGTAAAAAAGATAGATAACAAAGAAGATTATATAGACCTATTATTAGAAACAGCTCCTTCAAAAGACATGATTTACAAGTATTTAAGCGATTCTGATATGTATGGATTAAAAGTTGATGAGAAAATAGTTTCGGTCGCAGTAATTTTGCACATTTCTAAAAATGAATTAGAATTAAAAAATCTAGTTACAAAGAAAGAATACAGAAATAAAGGTTATGCTAAAAAGTTATTAAAATCATTATGTGGTAATTATAAACAGAAATATAATAAAATGTTAGTTGGAACATCGGAGAACAATATTCCATTCTATTTAAAGCAAGGATTTTATAAATATGAGAAAACAATAAAAAATTACTTTACTTATAATTATAAAGAAGAAAAATGGGATAGTGATTTACATTGCACAGATATGTACTATTATTCAAAAATTTAAAGAAAATAATGAAGTATAAGTAAGAAATTTATATAAGGAGTGATTATAAATGGATAAATGGGAAGAAATGTATAATAAAGCTAAGAAAGAATATCATAGAGAATATGTATCTCCTTTTATATTAGCACACCATGTTGTAGCTGCAGTTGAAAGTGAAGATGGTAAAATTTTTACAGGTTTTTGTATTGAAAGTGCTAGTGGTGTTATGAATTTATGTGCAGAAAGAGTTGCAGCATTAAATATGTATATCAATACAGGAAAAACAAAAATTAAAAAGCTAATAGCCTTTAGAGATAATCCACCGCATAATGGAGGAATGCCTTGTGGAGCTTGTAGAGAATTTTTAATGCAATTAAATAGAAATAAAAGGACATGGAAATATTGACTGATTATGAAACAAGAACTACTATTAAATTATCAGAAGTATTACCTAATTGGTGGGGAGATAAGCGATATAATAACAATTGGTTGTATTGTATAAAATAAAAATTGCGAAAAATAAAATTATTGAAAGGAGAAAAATATTTGGAGAGTCTAGAATTGAATTTTAACGAAATTATTAATATGAAAGAAACTAGAAGAAATAATACATATAGAAAAGTTAATGAAGAACTTATTTCTTTGTATTAGGATTTTGGAAAATATATAAGTGAAAAAGTAAATGATTCTAATTGTGGAGATAAAATTGTAGATAAATTAGTAGAACGATGTCGCCAACAATGGTATCCCAATATACATTAAAATTGATAGATAAGAAATTATTGGAAAAGAAATTGAAAGAAATTACGAATATAATAGAAGAAAATAACGACAAATAATTTTGTGATCTTAATGTTTTGGTGCAGAGAAAATGTCGAGTCTTGTACTCCAAAAATGACAAAGAAATTGTAAATAAAGCTAATAGGGATACATAACGAAGAAGATTGTGTAGAACAGTTTTAAATTTAGATTTAAGATTGCATAAAAATGGAAATCGAGATGAAATTCAATATATAAATTAAAAAAGGAAGTTTATCAGAAATATGTAGCCAAATATTTTAAATAAGGAATAAAAAATTATGTAAATTATATTGATTGTTTAATAAATCAAGTTCAGGGAGCTATAAATTCAGTTTGTACAGACCAAAATACAACTGAAAAACAATGTGACTATTTATACAACAAATATATAAGAATGGAGAAATAATATGGTTGACTTTACAAATTGTCAAGTAAATAATTTTAAATATTATGGTGGAAAAAATGGAGGAAAAATTTGTATCAAATATAATTCAGAAGACTATATGTTAAAATTTCCTGGAATAAATGAAGGAATAAAAGAGAATGGATATTTTAACAGTTGTATTTCAGAAGATATATCATGCAGGATAATTGGAAGTATAGGGTTAAAAGTACAAAAGACATTATTAGGAACTTATAAATTAAATGGAGTAGAAAAAATTGTTGTTGCCTGTAAAGACTTTACATCAATAGGAACTGTTTTAAAGCAATTTGCAGAACTAAAAAACAGTCAAATTCAAATATCTAAAAATGGATATGGAACAGAACTAAGTGAAGTCGTTGAAACAATAGATAAGCAGCTAGTATATGATACAAGAGAGTTAAAAAAGTTTTTTTGGGATATGTTTATTGCAGATAGTTTAATAGGAAATTTTGACAGACATAATGGGAATTGGGGATTTTTAATAAATGAGAATTTAAAAAAGGTTGAAATAGCACCAATTTATGATTGTGCATCATGCTTGTATCCACAATTGACTGATGAAAAAATTGAAGAGATTATAAATAATGAAGAAGAAATGGAAGCACGTGTACGTGTATTTCCAACATCTGCATTAAAAATAGATGATAAAAAGATAAATTATTTTGATTTTATAAATTCTTTAAAAAAAGATGAGTGTAATCAAGCACTTTTAAGAATGTTTCCAAAAATAGATATGAATAAAATATGTAAAATTATTGATGATACTCCATATATTTCGGATATAAGAAAAGAATTTTATAAGAAAATTATAGAATTAAGATATGAAAAGATTTTAAAATGTAATTATGACAAAATAAAGACATAAATTTGTGGTAATAAAGATTTATTCAAAATAGTTAACGTTAAAGTAAAGAAATTAAAGGAAATATAAGTGAAAATAAAAATTGTATAATGATTTAGACTAAATCTTAATGAAGTTAGATAGAAAAAACATAAATTCATTTTTCCATTAGAAATAGTGAAAAAATACTATTAGGCTATTAATATTAAGAATTTTAAAGAATAAGAGAGGAGAACAATTATGCAAATAATTTATCATGGTAGTTATTGTAAGGTTGAAGAACCCAAAATTGTTGAGGGAAAATATACTAAGGATTTTGGCAAAGGATTTTATTGTACAATATTATCAGAGCAAGCAGAAAAATGGGCAAGAAAATATGATACCCCAATTATTAATATGTATGAATATAATGAAGATAATACATTGAAAATAAAAAATTTTACAGTTATGACAGAAGAATGGTTAGATTTTATAATAAATTCAAGAAGAGGAAAAACACATAATTATGATATAGTTATTGGAGCTATGGCTGACGATCAAGTATATAACTATATTACTGATTTAATAGATGGAGTTATTACAAGAGAAGCATTTTGGGAACTTGCAAAATTTAGACATCCAACACATCAAATTGCATTTTGTACAGAAAAGTCTTTAAAATGTATAGTATTTGTAGGAGTAAAGGAGATAAAATAATATATGGGAGAATCTCAAAAGAAAAACGATTTATTTTTTATATGTAGTTTAATTGAATATATTGCAAGAAAAACTAAAAATACAAAGAAGTATATAGTAGAAAAGTTAGGAAGAGAAAGTATAAAAAAAGTATACGATTTAGCAGAAATATATCACTCAGAAAACATGGAAAAGATTTCGGACGAGCTTATTCAAAAGCATAAAATAGAAATGGGAGATTATGATGTAATATTAAGATGTAATAATAATATCCCAAGTTTTTGGGAGTTAGGAAGAGTATATGAAAGACTAATAATAATGATTAATGAGAATGAAGAGGAATATATTAATACATTGATAAAAGTACTCTCTTCATGGATTATAGAGAAAATAGATAATTATAATAGTAGTATGTATTATGAAAATCCAAGTTATATCTATGAATGTTTTGTGCAAGGGAAAATAATTTAGTGTACAGAAATTTAAAAAATTAGAAATTAATGATAAATATACAAAAATACAGTTAGTAAGATAGCTGTTTTAATGATAAAGGGGAGGTATTAATGGATAATTATTCAAAAAATGTGTTAAAATCTAGGAGGTATTTAAGACTATTAATAGTTTTTTTAATATTAATTCTAGCTATTACCGTTTCATTCGTTATATATATAAAACTAAAAAATAATATAACTTATGAAAAATTAGATAATAGTGCAAGTCTTGTTTCTGATGATGTTGCTATTAATTCTACACCTATAATAATAAATAATTTATTAATAGGTGCTTTGTATAATAATACGTGGGTAAGTACTGAAAGATACTATTTTAATAGCAAAAATACATCAGAAGTATCAATTAATGTGTATAATTCAAGAGGAAAGGCTGGAACTTATACTCTAAAATCAATTTCTAAAGGAAATGGCACTTCAGTATATACAGCTACTACTAATACGAATATCGTAGATGAATATATTGCAGTAGCAAGTGGTGATAATAACATAATGTCAAATCCTGCAACAAAAGATTTAAATGTTACAGAGCAAGATATTTCAAGTGTAAAAAAAGCATTGGGAATATATAGATTATTTAATACATCTATAAAAATTACGGAGGCATATAACTTGGTAATAGAAAATAGTGGATATGGTAGGATTTTATGTGTTACAAATGAACAGGGAAAATCTTTTGGAGTATATAGTGCTATAGTATATGTAAATCCACAAGGAAAGGCTAGTTTAGTAAAATATAATTATGTATCAGATAAGGAGAAATCAGAAAGTTGGCCTATTTATTCTTTTTGTTTTGTAACAGATATAAATAATGATGGAACAAATGAAATTATTATCCAAGAAACAAAGGAATTTGAGGTAAAATATGATATACTTGAATACAAAAATAACAAATTTGTAGAAGTATTATCCACAAATGTAAAAATATAGTAATAAAAATACCATGTAAATTGTGTAATATTTTACGTGGTATTTATATATATGCAATTAATTAACATAAATTTCATAAAACTATCACAATTTTAGTATATAATTTAATGAAAAGCTTAGGAGGATATTATGAAGATATTAATAGTAGATGATGAAGAGAAAATTAGAAAAGTAATACGTGAGTATGCTGAATTTGAAGGATATGAAGTAAATGAGGCAGTTGATGGACTTGATGCGATCGATAAATGCTCAAATGAAACTTATGATATAATAGTTATGGATGTTATGATGCCAAAGCTTGATGGATTTTCAACAATAAAGGAAATTAAGAAAAAAAAAGATATACCAGTACTAATGTTATCTGCTAGAGGTGAAGAGTACGATAAACTATTTGGATTTGAAATTGGAATAGATGATTATGTAGTAAAGCCATTTAGTCCAAAAGAAGTAATGGCAAGAATAAATGCAATTTTAAATAGAGTAAACAAAGAAGAGGAAATAAAAGAAAAATATAAATATAAGGGACTCGAAATTGATATGCTTGCAAGAAATGTTTATGTTGATTCTAATAAGGTAGAACTTACCCCTAAAGAGTATGAATTGTTAGTATATTTAATTGTTAACAAAAATATTGCTTTGTCTAGAGAAAAAATATTAAATGAAGTATGGGGTTATGACTTTTATGGAGAGGATAGAACTGTAGATACGCATGTAAAAATGCTTAGAAATAGTATTGGAAAATATAGAGATAATATTATAACTGTGAGAGGAATGGGATATAAATTTGAAGAGTAAATTATTAGATCTGTTTAGAACTATACAGTATAAGTTACTACTATTAAAAAATAGAATTCTTAATAAATCGCACAAAGTTGCTAGTATAAAATTTAAGGCAAAGACTACGGAAACACTTACATATAAAATTTGGGTATATTTTGTTATGTTTGCAACGATGATACTTATAGTACTATGGTTCATGCAAATTATCTTTTTGCAAGGTTATTATAGTTCAATGAAAAAAAGTGAAGTTATAAAACTTGCTTATCAAATTGAGGAATTATATAATAGTGATGGAATAGAAGAATATATCGATAATATTGCGTATAAAAATGCCTTAGGAATATATATTGTAAGTTTAAATAAGGAGATTGTTTATTCTTCTAATGGAGATCCGTATAAAACTATTCCTGGGACATCAAAGATAATTAGTATTGATTTTTCAAGTATAATAGATGAGATAAAAAATAGTGCTAATAATAGAATAAGTTATACATCAAAATTAGAGAAGATAAAATCTGAAATATTTATATATGGAAAACAAATAAATAATACAGATAATTGTATAATTATGGTAGCCTCAATTGATCCGATAGATTCGACTATTAGTGTATTAAAAGTGCAACTTTTGTATGTTACAATTATTTCACTTTTATTTTCATCTATAATTTCAGTATTTATATCAAAAAAACTTTCTAGTCCTATAAGAAAGATAAATGAAACTGCAAGAAAACTTGCTACTGGAAATTACAATATAAAGTTTGAAAAAGCAGGCTATACTGAAATAGATGATCTGGCAGATACTTTAAATTTTACTACACAAGAGTTAGAAAAAACTGATAAAATCAGAAAAGAACTTATGGCTAATGTATCACATGATTTAAAGACCCCTCTTACTATGATTAAAGCATATTCAGAAATGATTAGAGATCTATCTGGAGATAACAAAGAAAAAAGAGAAGAACATTTGCAAGTAATAATTGATGAGACAGATAGACTTAGTAGACTTGTAAATGATATGATGGATTTGTCTAAAATTGAAAGTGGTGTAATACGTTTAAATAAAGAAAGAATTAATTTAAGCGAGATAACTAAAAATATAGTTAATGGATTTCAAATTTTAAAGGAAAATGAAATGTGTAATTTTAAAATAGAGATTCAGGAAAATATTTTTGTAGTTGCAGATAAAGTAAAAATTGAACAAGTTATTTATAACTTGGTAAATAATGCTATTAGTCATAGTTTAGATAATAAGCAAATTGAAATAAAATTAAAAGGATTTGGAAGAAGAGTTCGTTTTGATGTTATTGATAATGGTCCTGGAATTTCTAAAGAAAACTTAAAACATATATGGACTAGATATTATAGGGTGGATAAGACTTATAAAAGAGCAGATAATGGTACTGGGCTTGGGCTTTCTATTGTAAAAAATATTCTAGATAAGCATGATGCTAATTATGGCGTTAAAAGTGAAATAAATGTAGGTTCTGACTTTTGGTTTGAACTTGAAAGAGATATAAGGAAAAATGTTGATAATAAAAAGAATAATGAAAATAAAAAGACATAAAAAATTATTATAGACTGTGAAATAAAATGTATCTATCCAATATAGTTTTTTAGAAAAACTAAAATAGAGAAAGGCTTTTAATTTTAGATAAAAAAATTATGTAGATAATTATTTGGAAGAATATTAATTTATTTTATAATTTTTCTATATAAGCAAGCAAATTCCTTAAAAATTTCCTTTAAAATAGTTGACATATTGAGTAAAATAAAGTATAATATATACGTTAAATGTAATTTTTACATTTAAGATTATGTAATAGGAGGAAGAAACATGGCAAAAGACGATGTTATAGAAGTTGAAGGCATTGTTGTTGAAGCGTTACCAAATGCGAATTTTAAAGTAAAACTTGAAAATGGACATGAGGTATTAGCTCATATTTCTGGTAAACTTAGAATGCATTATATAAAAATATTACCAGGAGATAAAGTAAAATTAGAACTGTCAACTTATGACTTAACTAAGGGAAGAATTACTTGGAGAGCAAAGTAATCCTATTATTTTATTAAATTAGAAATAAGCACTAAATTAGAGCGGCTGTAGGAAAAGCCTTTTTTTCCTATTCTTAATTTAATGTTTATTATATACACTTACTTTTGTTAATTATTAACAAAAACTTTTTTAAGGAGGATAAAGAAAATGAAAGTAAGACCATCTGTAAAAAAAATTTGTGAAAAGTGCAAGATTATTAGAAGAAAAGGAACTCTAAGAGTTATTTGTGAGAATCCAAAGCACAAACAAAGACAAGGTTAATATGGGGGTGTAGAATTAAATGGCACGTATAGCAGGAGTGGATTTACCAAAAAATAAGGTAGCAGAAATAGGACTAACATCAATATATGGAATAGGTCGTTCTGCATCAAGAAAAATACTTGCAGAAGCAGGTGTAGAGATCACTAAAAGAGTGAAAGATTTTACTGAAGAAGAAGAGGCAAAAATAAGAGAAATAATCGAAAGAGATTATACAGTAGAAGGAGATCTTCGTAAAGAAGTAGCATTAAATATAAAAAGATTAATGGAAATTAATTGTTATAGAGGTCAAAGACATAAAAGAAGATTACCAGTTCGTGGACAAAGAACAAAGACAAATGCTAGAACAAGAAAAGGTCCAGCAAGACCAATAGCAGGAAAGAAGGGAGTATAGTATTATGGCAGTAAAGAAAAAATCAGTAACAAAGAAAAAAGTTAAAAAGAATGTATCAACAGGTGCTGCTCATATTCAATCATCATTTAACAATACAATTGTTACAATGACTGATACACAAGGTAATGTATTATCTTGGGCAAGTGCTGGTGGACTTGGTTTTAAAGGTTCAAGAAAAAATACTCCTTATGCAGCAAGTCAAGCAGCTGAAACAGCAGCTAAGGCTGCAATGGAACATGGTTTAAAAAGTGTAGAAGTTTTTGTAAAGGGACCAGGTTCAGGTAGAGAAGCAGCTATAAGATCACTACAAGCAGCTGGATTGGAAATAAACATGATAAAAGATGTAACTCCAATACCACATAATGGTTGTAGACCACCAAAGAGAAGAAGAGTATAGTGGGGAGGAAAGGATAAATGGCAAGATATACAGAAGCAGTATGTAAAAAATGTAGAAGAGAAGGTATAAAACTTTTCTTAAAAGGCACTAGATGTAATTCAAACAAATGTGCAATAGATAGAAGAGCGTTTGCACCAGGTCAACATGGTAAAAATAGAGTTAAATTATCAGAATATGGATTACAACTAAGAGCAAAACAAAGAGCTAAAACATATTATAGAGTTTCTGAATCTCAATTTAGAAAATATTATAATGAAGCCTTCAGGAGAGAAGGAGTAACTTCAGATATGTTATTTGAACAATTAGAATTAAGATTAGACAATGTTGCATATAGAATGGGAATAGGTTCTTCAAGAGCACAATCAAGACAATTGGTTGGATATGAGATGATAGAAGTTAATGGAAAAAAAGTTAATATACCATCATATATATGCAAAGTTGGTGATGTTATAAAAGTAAGAGATGCCAAAAAAGCTAATAAAGCAATAACATTAGTTGTAGAAGAAAATAAATTAAAAGCAGTACCATCTTGGTTAGAGATGGACAAAGAAAAATTAGAAGCAAAAGTGCTAAGAAAACCAACTAGAGAAGATGTAGATCTTGAAGTACAAGAAAGTCTAATAGTTGAGTTATACTCTAAGAATTAATTGAAGTCATTTAGTAAAAGATAATACGTGTAATCAGAGCGTATTAAGGGGGTTAAAAAATGATCGAAATGCAAAGACCAGAGATAAGATGTGTCGAAGTAGATGTAGACACATATTATGCAAGATTTGAAGTAGAACCTTTAGAAAGAGGTTTTGGAATTACACTTGGTAATTCACTTAGAAGAATATTACTTTCTTCATTGCCAGGTTATGCTATAAATACTGTGAAAATTGAGGGTGTAAATCATGAATTTTCTTCAGTTAGTGGTGTAACAGAAGATGTAACAGATATAATATTAAATCTTAAAGAAGTATGCTTAAAATCAGATGATATGGATGATAAGAGTATCTCAATTAAGGCTGTTGGACCTTGTGAAGTTACTGCAAAAGATATTCAAACTGATGGAACTATAAGTGTTGTAAATGAAGATTTACACATTGCTTATGTTGAGGAGGGTTCATCACTTAATATTGAAATGACAGTAATAAAAGGTAGAGGGTATATACCAGGTGAAAGAGCAAAAGATTCAAATATACCAGAAGATGTTTTACCTATAGATTCAATTTTTACACCTGTAAAGAAGGTTAATTTCGAAGTAGGAAAAACCAGAGTTGGTCAAAATGCGGACTATGATAGCTTAGTAATGGAAATTTGGACAAACGGTGTTATTGAACCTTATCAGGCATTAAGTATGGCAGCAAAAATTTTAAATGAGCATTTAGAAATGTTTGTTGACTTATCAGAGATTGCAAAAACAATGTCTATAATGTCTAAGAAAGAAATGTCTATGAAAGACAAACTACTAGAAACACCAATAGAGGATTTGGAACTTTCAGTAAGATCATACAATTGCTTGAAAAGAGCTGGTATTCATACAGTTGCAGATATTGTTAATAAATCTGAACAAGATATGATAAAAGTAAGAAATCTAGGAAAGAAATCTTTAGATGAGGTTATAAACAAAGTAGCAGAACTGGGTCTTGAGTTTAAGAATAAAGAAGACTAGAATATAAGGAGGAAATACAAATGCCAGGAACAAGAAAACTTTCAAGAACAACTTCTCATAGAATGTCAATGCTTAACAACTTAGTTTCATCTTTAGTTATAAATGGAAAAATAGAAACTACTTTAGCACGTGCTAAGGAAGTAAAGCCAATTATGGATAGTCTAATTGATTTAGCTATAAAAGAGAAGGATAACTTTGAAGAAAAAGAAAAAACTGTATCAAGAGCAAAAAGAGATAAAAACGGAAAAATAGTTAAAGAAGAAAAAACTTCAAAGAATGGAAATAAATATGAAGTTGTAGTAAGAGAAGTAGTAAAAGAAACAGTTAAGGTAGATAAGCCATCAAAACTTGCAGCAAGAAGAAAAATGTTTAAAAGTCTAAATAAATTAAGAGATGTAGATGGAAATACTGTGGATTTAACAGAAAAATTATTTAATGAAATTGCACCTAAATATGAAGCTAAAGGAGGATATACAAGAATTGTAAGACTTGTTAGCAGAAAAGGTGATGGCGCTGATATGGCAATCATTGAATTAATATAGTAGTAAATATAGAAGTCATATAAATGTAGTAATTTTATATGACTTTTTAGTATAGAGGTTGAATATGAAAAAAGTATTAGTAGATTTTATTGTAATATTAATTTTAATTTTGGTTATAATGTTTATGTATAGCCATGACTTAAAAAATGTAAGAGGAGGTAAAGCTCCAACATTTTGTTTTAGTACTGAAGCTATACCAGAGGGTGGAACTATAGCTTATACAGGACTTGGATATAAAATTATAGTATATCAATCTGTTGAAGGTTGGTATGAGGGCGTTGAATCAGGTACTATATTCTTAAAATATAACGTACTTAAAGTTAATCAATGGTTAAGGGATCCTAAGAAGATGTTGGGAGTAATAGAAAAAGTAGCTATTGATTTGGATGGAGTGTATACATTAACTATAAAATCTAATATTCCTTATTCTTATTATGATGAAGTAGATGTAACACTTCCAGGTTCTGTTATAACATTAAAGGATAATAAAAGAATAGAACTTAATCAATTAAAAGTTGGAGATGGCGTACAAGTTGATTTTGAAACTGTTGACTTTTTCGGAAAAAGAGTAACAGCAGTAGCAGGCGCTATATCTATTATATAAAATACAGGGGAGGTTCCCTGTATTATTTTTGTCGTAATTTGCGATCGATTTTTCTTGACACAATAATATTTTGGTATTAAAATATATATGTAAACAGTTTACAATTTACCTGAAAGGAGATATACACATAAATAATAAACAAAATAAAAAATATGTAATTTTATTAGTTCTAAGTTTTTCTTTTATATTTACTGTAACAATTATATCTATAATATTTTTTAATATTAGTTTTAAATCAAATAATATTTGTTATTTCAAATTTTTTACTATGGATTTATATAATGCTTATAAAAGCAAAAATAATAACAACAAAGATAAAGATGTTAAGTTTTATTCAAGATACATTTCAAAAAGAAATTTTGAAAAAGATAATTTTTTTCAAAAAACTAAAGTTATAGCAAGTATATCTATTCCAAAGCTAGGGCTATATAATATAGATATTGTTGAGGGAGTAAGTGAAAAAGTACTTGATAGTTCAATAGGGCATTTTGAAAGTACCAGTTTAAAAAATGGCAATATAGGGCTTGCTGCACATAATAGAGGTTATAATGTTAATTATTTTGCTAATATCCATAAATTAGAAAATGGGGATTTAATAGAATATAGTATTGATGGAGAAAAATTTCAATATTTTGTTAATTTAAAAGAATATATAAGTAGTTATGATTGGGAGTATTTAGAGCCAACAAATGAGAATAAAATTACACTTATTACGTGTGTTGACAATAGACCTAAAGAAAGATTATGTGTACAAGCTAAATGTAGTAAGGAGGGAAAATGACAAAAAGAAAAGTAATAGCAATTTTAATGTTAAATTTAATGTTTAGTAATATATTTCAAAATATATTTGCTATACAAAATACCAATATATATTGTGATCATGATGCTAATAAATATGTTAGTTATGAGGGAAGACCACAGAAAGTATTTGACTATTTTTATATAGATGAAAATAATGAAAAAAGAGATGCATACTGTATAAATTTAGGAATGAAAGGAGCTGAAGATTATGCAAATGGATATGAAGTGTCAGTAGATACTAGTTTAAATGATAGAGTAATAAATAATATTATATTAAATGGCTATCCGTATAAAAGTGTAGGAGAGTTAGGATTAGCTAGTAGAAGTGAAGCAAAATTTGCTACACAATTTGCGGTATGGATGCATGTAAGTAATTTAAATTTTAATCAGATTTTGCCATTATTGCCAGAATATCAAAGAGTAATTAATGCTATTAGAAATATATATGATAATGGTATAAGGGGTGGTTACGAGTCTGGAAATGGTGTAAATATTGTAACAGATGGAGAATTTGGAGTTATAGATAATATTGATAATAGGTATTATTCTAAAACTTATAGCATTTATAGAAATTCTAATGTAGAGAGTATATTATTAAATTGTAGAGGGGCAAATGGAATTATTGTTACAGATATGAATAATAATCAAGTTGTAGGTAACATGACTTATGATAAAATAAAGGTACTAGTTCCAAGAGATAGTGTAGATAATATGAATACAATATCACTAGATTTTAATATAACTGCTAAGCAAACTGCACTTGCCTTTGCTAGATCTAGTATATCTGATGCACAAAATGTAGCTTTGACAGTAAAACCAATATATTTAGAAAATATTGTTAAAAGTTTTAAAGTAAAAAATGTGCCAACAAGTTTAGTTATAAAAAAAATAGATAAGGAAGATGGAAGTGTAATACCTAATACTAAGTTTAAGATAATTAATGTAGATACTAATAAAGTTATGGGTGAGTATATAACTGATAATGATGGAAAAATATATATTGATATTGTTAAAGATTTTGGTATATATGGTGATGTTAACTTAAAAATTGAAGAGATAGAAGTTCCAAACAAGTATTATATAGATACGTCAAATTCAAGTAAAAATATACATATTGTTCAAGGAAATAGTTATGAAGAAATATTTGAAAATGAAAAAATAAAAGGTAAAATAAAGATAATTAAGACTGGCAGTGATTATAACGAGTATAACGATAAAGAGGCAGGAGCATTATTAGAAGGAGCAGAGTTTGAGATATATGATGAAAATGGAAATATGGTAGAGCATTTAGTTACTGATAAATTAGGTGTAGCGATAAGTCAGGATTTGTATAAAGGAAAGTATTATGTAAAAGAAGTAAAATCACCACAACATTATAATATAACTGATAGTACTTTTGAAATTAATATAGATGAAATGAATAAAGTTATTGAGTTAGATGTAAAAAATGAAAGTATGAGAAAAGTAAAAGGTAAAATAAATATACTAAAATTAAGTTTGGATTATAACAAGTATAATGAGTTAGAAGCAAATTCCCCACTAAAAGGAACTGAATTTGACATATATGATAAAATTGGTAATATAGTTGGACATTTAGTTACAGATGAAAATGGAATAGCAGTAAGTGATGAACTATATGAGGGAATTTATTATATAAAAGAGGTAAAAGCACCTAAATTTTATTATATAACAGATACTGATTATGAGATAAATATATCTGAAAATCAAAATATAGTTAATTTGGAAATAAGAAATAAGAGTATGGAATACATAAAAGAACTGCCCAAAACAGGTTTTTAAAAAATTTGTTATTTGTGTATTGACAAATTGATAAAATAAGTATATAATGTGATTGAACGAATGTTTGATGTGTTAGGAGGAAATTATGATATCAGAAGAAAGAAAAAAAGCATTAGATATAGCAATGGCTCAAATTGAAAAAAATTTTGGAAAGGGTTCTGTTATGAAACTTGGTGAAGTTGCAAATGTTAATGTAGATTCAATCCCAAGTGGTGCACTTAGTTTGGATATTGCATTAGGAATTGGCGGATTTCCTAGAGGTAGAATTATTGAAATATTTGGACCAGAATCTTCTGGAAAGACAACAGTTGCATTGCATGCAATTGCTGAAGCTCAAAAACAAGGAGGAATTGCAGCATTTATTGATGCAGAACATGCCTTAGATCCTGTATATGCTAGAAAAATAGGTGTGGATATAGATAACTTAATAGTTTCACAACCAGATACTGGTGAGCAAGCATTAGAAATTGCGGAACAACTTATACGAAGTGGAGCTGTTGACATTATCACTATAGATTCAGTTGCAGCATTAGTGCCAAAGGCTGAAATTGATGGTGAAATGGGTGATTCTCATGTAGGTTTACAAGCTAGACTTATGTCACAGGCATTAAGAAAAATTACAGGTGTACTTAATAAGTCAAAAACAGTTGCAATATTTATAAATCAGTTGCGTGAAAAGGTGGGAGTTATGTTTGGAAATCCAGAAACTACACCTGGAGGTAGAGCATTAAAATTTTATTCAACTGTAAGGCTTGATGTAAGAAAACAGGAAGTTATAAAAATAAATGGTGAGATGGTTGGAAGTAAGACTAAAGTAAAAGTAGTAAAAAATAAAGTTGCACCACCATTTAGAGAGGCAATTTTTGATATTGTTTATGGTGAAGGAATTTCTAATGAAGGTTGTGTTTTAGATTTAGCCGTGGATATGGATATAGTAAACAAGAGTGGGGCTTGGTTTTCATATAATGGTCAAAAAATTGGTCAAGGTAGAGAAAATGTGAAAATATATTTTAAAGAACATCCAGATATTATGCAAGAAATAGACAAAAAAGTTAGGGAAAACTTTAATACGGCTTTTGAGAAAAGTATGGGAGATATGACTGAGGAAGTTGAAAAAGAGGACGAAGCTATTGAAGATACTGATATTGAGGAATAAATATGAATTTTGAAATTGCAAAGGAGAAAGCTATAAAATATATTGGAATATCGAAGAAGACTGAATATGAAGTAGTAACAAAACTTAAAAATATCGGTGTTTCAGAAGATATAATACAAAATGTTATTTGTTATTTAAAAGATTTAGAGTATATTAACGATAGCGATTATGTAGACGCATATATTAGACAGTGTATGCGTTTACAAAAATATTCTATATTTGAAATATCTCAAAAATTAATTCATAAGGGGATAGATAAAGAATTAATAGATGAAAAGCTATCTATTCTACATGAGGAAAACTATGAAAAAGATGTTGTAGAAAGGTTACTTGAATTTAAATTAAAAGATATGGAAGACATGAAAATAAGGCAATATTTATATAGGCGAGGTTTTAAGTATTATGTAGGGGATTAAATCTCCTATATTTTTTGTTTTATTGTATTTGTTGTGACTTTGAACATGCACAAAATTGACATAATTTAAAATTAATGGTATAATAGTTTGGAAAATTGTCAATTCAAATATTAATATATTTAGGAGGAGAGATTATGAACAAATATAGCAGAGGGAAACTTCTTGAAATGAAACCAGTGGAAGTGTATAAATTGGTATTAAGTAAAGAAATAAATGAATTTCCAAAAGATTATTTTGAATTAGATGGAAAATTAAATATTTATACCATACGAGCTGTAACAAAGTATATGATTGAAGATATATTAAAATTTTCTCATATAAATGTATGTAGAAATTTAAGCAAAAAGCATTTTCAAAAATATAGACTGTACAAGATGTTAAAAAAGCAATTTGATGAGAATATAATAGATTTAATTATGAAAGTATATCCTAACGAATATAGAATTGGTGAATTTAAAGGTTATCAAAGTTATTTAGAATATATGTCACCTGTCGAAATATATAAGTTGTTATTGTCGAATGATATAAAAGTATTTCCAAATAATTTTTTTACATTAGATGGTAAAATAAATGTATTTACGGTAAGATCTGTAACTAAATATATGATTGAAAATATTTTGTGTATTCCACCTGATGATATACCTACAAAATTGAGTAGGAAAGATTTTCAAGACAATAAATTGGATGCAATGTTAAATAGTATGTTTAATAGAAATATAAATAAATTACTAGAAGTTGTTTATCCTGGTAAATATAAAAATTGTAAGCTTAAAAATTATTGCGAAGATATGTCACCAATAGAAGTGTATAAGTTAATACTAAGCGGGAAACGGAAAGCTTTTCCAAATAATTATTTTAAAAAGGGTAATGGCATAAATGAATATAGAGTGCAAGTAATCACAAAATATATGATAGAACAAGTACTACATTTTACTGAAGAAGATATAGAACAGGAACTTTCCATAGAACATTTTATAGATAATGGGTTAAGTGGAATAATTTGTAGTTTGTATAATAGTAGTATAAATGACCTATTAGAAGTTGTTTATCCAGGAAAATATAATTTAATTGAAGCAAGAAGATATTGGAATGTAAAAAGAATTAAAAGAGAAGTTAAGTTATTGATAGAAGAGAAGTTAAATTGGTCACATGAAGATGTTTGTAATTATTTATGTGAAAAAACTTTTAAAGAAGCAGGACTTGCTGGAATGATTAAAAGATTTAACGGAAGTACATATAAAGTGTTAAATATAGTTTATCCAAATCAATATAAACCATGGGAGTTAAAGTCTATACCAAAAGGTTATTGGACAATAGAAACAGCAATTGATGCTATAAAGTGGTTAATAGAGGAAAAACTAAATTGGTCACATGAAGATGTAAAAAACAAACTTACTAAAGAAATATTTAAAAAATATAAACTTTATAGTATGCTCAATAGTATATTTGATGGAAGTATTTATATGGTATTAAATGCGACTTATCCCGATGAGTATAAAAGATGGGAAATAAAACCTATTCCAAAAAGTTATTGGACAAGGGAAACAGAAATAGAGGCTATAAAATGGTTAATAGAAGAAAAACTAAATTGGTCGCATGAGGATGTTAGAAAACAACTTAGTACTGAAACATTTAAACAATATGGTTTATATAGTATGCTTTATAATATGTTTAATGGAAGTATTTATATGGCACTAAATTTAGCCTATCCAAATGAATATAAACCGTGGGAATTAAAAGTTACTCCAAGAGGTTATTGGACAAGGGAAACAGCAATAGAGGCTATAAAGTGGTTGATAGAGGAAAAATTAAATTGGACTGATGAAGAGGTTTGTAACAGGTTTAGTCATAATATACTAGTTGAATATGGACTTGATGGAATGGTTTGTAGTATATTTAAGAATAAAACTTATGATGCACTAAATGCGGCATATCCAAATAAGTATAAACCATCAGAATTAAGAAAAATTAATCCTAAGCAGATATAATAATCTGTATAAAAGCTAACTAAGTTTTTTAAATTTAGTTAGTTTTTTTTGAGAGAATTTTAATTCATTATATATAAGTATTATTGTAAATTAATTTTATAGATGTAGTTTATCATAAGTTATTCATATATTTTTTACTTATTGTTGCAAAAATAGCTAAAATATTGTATAATTGCTTTAGGATTTATATAGGAGGAAAATTTATGAAAATTACAGTACCAACACCACATAATAGTGCAAAAATGGGTGATATTGCAAAAACTGTACTTATGCCTGGTGACCCTTTAAGAGCTGAGTATATTGCAAATAAATATTTGACAAATGTAATTTGTTATAACAAAGTAAGAGGAATGCTAGGGTTTACTGGTGAGTATAAAGGTGTTAAAATATCAGTTCAAGGGAGTGGAATGGGTGTACCATCAATGGGAATATATTCAAAAGAACTGTTTGAGGGTTATGATGTAGATACTATAATACGTATTGGAAGTGCAGGAGCTATTAGTGAAGATGTAAATCTAAGAGATATTTTAGTTGCAAGTGATGTTATTACTGATTCTAATTATCCAAGTATAAATTTGGGACAAGACTATTTACTTAAACCAGATGAACTATTACTAAATAGATTAGTTGAGATGAATTCAAAAAATAAATTTAATATAAGATTTGGTAGAATATGTACATCAGATGTTTTTTATTCTAAAAACGATAAGTTGGAAGCTTTAAAAGTTAAAGATGTGCTTGGAGTTGAAATGGAAACTGCAGCTTTATATACTAATGCTAAAATTGCGAAAAAAAGAGCAATAGCTATTTTTACTGTATCCGATGCACCTTTAAGAGGTGAGGGATTAGATGCTAGTAGTAGGCAAAATTCATTTAATGAAATGATGGAAATAGCATTAGAATTAGCAATTAAAAATGAGGAGTAATAATATGCAAGATACTATTCTTAATAATAAAGAAAAATATAATATAGTTATACAAAATTTTGAAGGTCCTTTAGACCTCCTTTTGTATCTTATAACAAAACATAAAATGAGTATATTTGATATATGCCTTAGTGAGCTTACAGATAAGTATGTTGAATATTTAGATGAAATGACTGAAAAAAATTTAGATATTGCAAGTGAATTTATAGTAATGGCAGCAACACTGCTTGATATTAAGGCAAGAAGATTATTACCTGAAATAGAGCAAAAAGATGAAGAGGAAGATGTTGTTACAGAAGAGGACATAATTTCAAGGATAATAGAGTATAAAAAATACAAAGAAGTATCTGAATTAATTCAGAATATTTATACATCAAATTTTGGTTCATTTTCTAAGCCTTTTGAAAAAATAAATTATAATGAGAAAGTGGTGTATAGTGGACAAGATTTTTCACCAAAAGAGATATATGATACATATACTATTATTTTAGAGAGAAAGGCAAGCAAAGTGAACAAAAATGCAAAGGCTATTGAAAATATTGCAATATATGATAAATTTACAATACAAGATAAAGTTAGGCAAATTGTCAATTACTTGAATGAAAATGACAACATGGTGTTTAATAATATGTTTAGTACTAGGGCTTGTGAAAAATCTGAAATCGCTACTGCTTTTTTAGGAGTTTTAGAACTTAGTAAACTGAAACAAGTTGATGTTTCTCAGGAATATTTATTTTCTGATATAAATGTACATAAAAAAGATGGAAAGGATATTTTTGTAGATATATCTAAACTTATGGAATAAAAATTAGTTTTGGGGGTGAGATAATGTTAAAAATAATAAAAGATACGATAGTTCAAAATAAATGGAGAATGCTTGTAACTGGTATTTTTATTGCACTAAATATGTACCTTTTAGTAATACCATCAAAAATTATTGGTAATATTATAGACTTGTTATACAATATAGAACAAAATAGTAAACAAATATATACGAATATTTTTTATTTGCTTGGAATGAGTATATTGTTATTAATAGTAAGAGTAATATGGAAATATTATGATACATATTTGCCAAGAATTTTAGAGAAAAATATAAGACTAGGATTGTTTAAACAGCTTCTTTGTATAAAAGTACCTAAATTACAAAATATGAAAAATGGAGAAATGATGTCATATTTTACAAAAGATATTTTTGAGATTAGAATTTGTGCTCATCATTTAATTTCATTTGCAACTAGAATTATTTTTACAGTATTATTTACAGGGTTTGCAATGATACAAAATGTAGATTTTAGATTAACTTTAATTGTAATGTCTCCAATGTTTCTTACAGCTATTGCAATTATAAAAATTAGATATAATATAGATAAAAGCTATATTTACTCACAAAAAAATTTTACTAAGATGTCTGAGTATATTCAAGAAAGTACAGATGCTATAAGAACTACAAAAGCATATCATGGAGAAAGTAAGCAAATTGAAGATTTTATAAAACTGGGTGAAGATGTTAAAAATAGTAATTATAAAGTAAATTTTTATTCTTCTTTATTGTCATTTTGTATAAATATATGTTTTGGTCTAAGTTTTGGACTAGCAATACTTTTTGGTGCTCCTCTTGTTATAAATAATGTAATTTCAGTTGGTGACTTTGTCGCTTTTAATTCATATATAACACTATTTATAAATCCAATATGTTGGATTCCATCAGTCTTTTCAAGGTACAGACGTGGAAAAATATCATATGATAGACTGCAAAAAATATTTGATATTGAAAAAGAATATGATACTTTAAAACTTTCAAATAAAAATCCTAATGGTGAGATTAAAAAATTTGATGGAAACATTGTAATTAAAAATCTAACTTTTAATTATCCAGATTATATAGATAAAGTACTAGATGATATAAATATCAAGATAGCAAAAGGTGAGACTTTAGGAATAATTGGAAAGATTGGAAGTGGTAAGTCTACACTTATGAATTTATTAGTAAGATTATATCCTGTAAAAAATAATAAAATATTTATTGATGGTGAAGATATAAACAATATTCCAATAGAAGTTATAAGAGATAATGTTTGTTATATAACTCAGGATAATTTTTTGTTTTCAACTACTATAAAGGATAATGTAAGTCTTTTTAAGGAAGATTTTGATGATGAGGATATAAAAAATAGTATAACTGAGGCTATGATTTATGATGAAGTAATGAATATGCCAAGTGAGATGGATACTAAGATTGGGGAGAGAGGAGTTGAATTATCAGGTGGTCAGAAGCAGCGTTTAGTAATATCTAGAGCATTTTTAAATAAGAGCAGTATTGTAATTTTTGATGATACTTTCTCAGCACTTGATAATAAAACGGAGCAAAAAGTGTTAAAAAATATAAAAAGGTTAGTAAAGGGAAGAACGTGTATTATTGTGTCAAATAGAATATCTGATATAAAGCATGCTGATAAAATTATAGTATTAGATTCTGGAAAAATTGCAGAGTTTGGTACTCATAGTGAGTTAATGGAATTAAAAAAACTGTATTATGAATTTTATAAAGAGCAAGCCATAAAGCAAAGTGATAGTATACTTGATTAGGAGGTGTAATTGTGAACAGTAGAATATTAAAGAGGCTATATCTTATTGCAAAACCATATAAAAGGGATATATTATTAGTTGTAATCATATCTTTTGTAATTAATATTTTAGAGATTATTAATCCTTACTTAATAAGGGTTGTAATTGATGAATATCTTAGTAATAATGTATACCAAATTGGTAAAATTACAATTACAATGATAGGTATAGCATATATTGCAAATGTTGCTATAAAATGTTTACTTGATTTATTTTCAAGATGTAAAACTAATTTGGTAGGTGAAAATATAGTTTTTGATTTAAGACAGAAATTATTTGAATTTATACAGCATGCAAATGTAAAATTTCATGATAATACTTCATCTGGAAAAATATTTGTAAGGATAACTAATGATGCAGAAGATATTTCTAATTTATTTAAAGACGTAATTACTACTTTTATAAAAGATGTAGTTTTAATTATTGCTTTAATTGCAATAATGCTTGTATTTAATGTAAAACTTTGTTTACTTACATTTACAATAGTACCTGTAATAGTAATATTTTCTTGTTATATAAGTTCCAAATTAAATAAACTATATAACTATTCAAAAAGTATAAGAACTAGGCTAAATACCTTTTTGGCAGAAGCTATATATGGAATAAAACTTATAAAAGTATTTAATAGGCAAAAGGAAAAATTAAGGGAATGTGAAAAGATGTCCATAGAATATTTTAATTCAAGGAAGAAAACAGGAATTTTTGAAGGTTTGCTTCCAGCAGGTATATATATAATCCAAAATATTGGTATTTCGATTGTTGTAGTAGCTTGTTCAAGTAAATTTTGGGGAATAAGTTTAAACGTTGGTGAAGTGTATGTGTTTTTAACATATGTTCAAATGTTATTTGATCCAATAACTAGAATAATTGAAAACATAGAAGTTGTACAAGATGCGTTTGTATCTATGAATAAAATAAATGAGATACTATCACAAGAGGAGTGTGTTGAAAATTTTGAACAAGGAAGAAATGTAGAAAAAATAGATGGAAAAATAGAATTTAAGAATGTTTGGTTTTCATATGATAAAGAAAATTATGTTTTAAAAGATGTAAGTTTTGTTATAAATCCAAAAGAAAGTGTTGCTCTTGTTGGTAAAACGGGAAGTGGAAAAACAACTATTACTAATCTTATCAATAGATTTTATGAGATTGATAAAGGTGAGATTTTAATAGATGGGATAAATATAAAGGATATAAGTTTATCAAGTTTACGTAGTAAAATTGGTACAATTTTACAAGATCCATTTATTTTTGCAGGGAGTATAAGTAATAATATTAGATTAAATGACAAAAATATTACTGATGATAGAATTGATTACGCTTTAAATAAAGCACACTTAGCTGAAATTGTTGAAAATCTACCTAATAAAAAAGAATATGTAGCTAGGGAAAGAGGTTCAGAATTTTCAGTTGGTCAAAAGCAACTTATTGCTTTTGCAAGGATATTTGCACATAATCCTTCAGTATTTATATTTGATGAAGCTACTGCAAATATAGATACTCATACTGAAAAAATGATACAAAGTTCAGTAGATAGAATTTCAAGTGATATAACTTCAATTTTTATAGCGCATAGATTATCTACTATTGTTAATGTAGATAAAATATTTGTTTTAGATAATGGAAAAATAATTGAAGAGGGCAATCATAGTGAATTGTTAAAAAAAGGTGGATATTATAGTGATTTGTATAATTCATATTATGACAGTTTGAGAGCATAATATAAATTTATATTGACTTTCTCTTTGATTATGTTAAAATATTAATAAACTAATAAAAAATAGCGAAAAGAGGAATATATGATAAAAAAATATATAATATGAAAATTACTGGGAAAACTAATGAAGAAAAAATAGTAGAAAGAAATAATACAATTTTTCCATGGTTTATGGGATTATCTAGTGATTTGCTATTTTGGGTAGCAATTGATACATTATTTTTAACAATTGTGAAAGGGTTTTCAGCTTCACAAATAAGTTTACTTGTAACGCTCCCATCACTTATAGGAATAATATTACAGCTACCAATATTAAGAGTAATAAATAAAATAGGTAATACTAAGTCAATAAGGCTGGGAACATTTTTCCTATTATGTTCAAACATATTTATAACATTTGGAAATTCGTTTTTTTGGGTATTAATAGGTAAGCTTTTGTATGAAATTGCATTTTCATTTAAAAATATGGAGAGTATAGCATTAAAAAATGACTTAGTTGTATTAAATAAGGATAATGAATATCTAAAATTAAAGAATAAATCTAATGTAGTCTATTCTATAATTACAATGATTATAGCATTAATAGCGGGTAAATTATTCAATATAAATCATTATTTACCAATGTATTTATGTATTATATTTTGCTTTTTTAATTTTTTACTTAGTTTTTATGTATTCGAAGTAAATGATGATAAGGAATATAGCAAAGGAAAAATAGAGAAAAATTTAAAAGAAAATAGTGAAAAAATCAAGCCACTAAACTTGTACTAGGGCTAGTAATTTCAATGCATTATTCTATTCTTTGATAAATATAGGGCAAAGTAATAGTAAATTATTTATACAATATGGACTTACTGAAAGTTTTGGGATAGAATCTGCTGCAACAATATTAAGTTTAATTATTGTATGTTCACGTATTACAAGAGTATTGGGAAATTTTTGTTTCAATAAAGTATATTTTAAAATAAAAGATAATATATTTTTGTTATTATCTATTATGGAGGTAATAGCATTTGCTTGTATATGTATTGGAAATTTAATTGTTTTTTCAAACGTTATAAAATTTGTAGTAATGACAATTGGATTTTGTATAATTTTGGGAATTAGGGATCAGTTTAAAATATATATACAAGATGTAATATTAAAAAATTCAAGGCAAGTAGAACAGCAAAAAATATTTTCATACATGGAATTTTTCCGCAGTGTAATTGCTACTGTATTTAGTTTCTGTGTATCAATTGCACTAACAAAAGTAAATTTAGTATATGTAATTTATGGTTTATTAGTACTAGCAATAGTAACATTTGTATTTAATTACCATTTATATGATACAATAAATAATAAGAATATAGATAAAAAAAGTAATGTTTTATAGATATTTTAAATAAAAATGAAAGTAAAAATGTTTAATAGAAAAATACTTCTTAAATATATACAAAAGATAAATGTATATGTTTGAGAAGTATTTTTTGTTATATTATTAAAAATAATGTTGAAATTACAAAAATATTTGGTAGTAAAACAGCAAAAAAAGTCAAATGTAATTTTTAGTAAAAAATCACTTGAATAAATGTTTGTTTTTTGGTATAATACTTTATGGAAGAGAGGTGTATCGAGAAAAACTTGATATTATGGAAAATAACAATTATTTAGAAACAAGTATACAATATATGAAGGGCGTAGGACCTGCAAAATCAGATTTGTTAAATAAGATGGGAATATATAAAATAAAAGATTTAATAGAATATTATCCACGTTCTTATGAAGATAGAACCAAACTGTATAAAATAAATCAGTTTGTACCTGGAGAATATGCGCTGTTCATGGCTAGAGTTAATGCAGATGTACACTTACAAAGAATAAGAAAAAATCTTACAATATCTACAACTTTTGCTAATGATGAAACCCAAAATTGTAAAATTACATTTTTCAATCAAACATATGTAAAGGATAGAATAAAAAAGGGAGCAGCATATTTGTTTTATGGAAAAGTTAGTATAGACAGGGGAATATATAATGTAGAAAATCCAATTATATACAATATATCAGAATTAGAAAAAGTGCAGGGAATTTATCCAATATATACACTTACATCTGGAATTACACAAAATTATTTATTTAAGCTTATGACTAGTGCATATGATACAAAATTTTTAGTACCAGAAATATTTAGTGTAGAATTTAGAAAGAAATATAATTTGTGTGAAATAAATTATGCAATGCAAAATATTCATTTTCCTAAAGATTTTAGAATGGTAGATATTGCAAGAAATAGAATTATATTTGAAGAGTTATACATGTTACAATTAGCCCTTATGTCACTAAAAAATAGCAGTTTAAGTGAAAAGAAAGTAAATAAGTTTGAGGATGTAGAGTTATCTCCATTTTTAGAATTATTACCATTTAAATTAACTAATGCACAAACGAATGTTGTAGAAGAAATAAGGCAGGATTTAATTAGTGATAAAATAATGAATAGACTTGTTCAAGGAGATGTTGGAAGTGGTAAGACTATGGTTGCTGCGTGTGCAATATATATGGCGGTAAAAAATGGATATCAAGCTGCTCTTATGGCACCAACAACTATACTTGCAAATCAACATTATGGTGAATTAAGTTGTTATTTTGAAAAGCTTGGTATAAAAAGTGAAATAATAACTTCTAGTACAACAAAAAAAAATAAAGAAAAAATTGTAGAGAGATTAAAAAATAAAGAGATAGATGTTATAATAGGTACACATTCATTAATTGAAGATAATATTGAATTTAGCAATCTAGGTCTAGTTATAACAGATGAACAACATAGATTTGGTGTAAAACAAAGATTAAAATTATCTAGTAAAGGAAAAACAGTAGATACATTAGTAATGACAGCAACTCCAATACCAAGAACACTTGCAATAATGCTTTATGGAGACTTAGACTTGTCAATAATTGATGAGTTGCCTCCAGGAAGAACGCCAATAAAAACATTTGCAGTAAATGATAGTTATAATACGAGAGTAAATGAATTTATAAAAAAGCAAATAAAGGAAGGTAGGCAAGTATATGTAGTATGTCCTTTAGTAGAAGATAGTGAAAAATCAGACTTAAAGTCAGTTGAGCAATTATATGATAGATATAAAAATGAAATTTTTGGTGAGTTTGAAGTTGAATTTTTGCATGGTAAAATGAAAAATAAAGAAAAAGATGAAATAATGAATAGATTTAAAGATAATAAAATAAATATACTGATATCAACAACAGTAATAGAAGTTGGAATTAGTGTTGGTAATGCAACTATAATGGTAATCGAAGATGCTGATAGGTTTGGACTAGCTGCCCTTCATCAATTAAGAGGGAGAGTTGGAAGAGGTTCGTATGAATCATACTGTATATTAAAGAGTAATAATAAGTCTGAAAAATCAAGAGAAAGATTAAAGATAATGGAAAAAAGTAATAGTGGGTTTGAAATTGCTCAAAGAGATCTAGAAATACGAGGGCCAGGAGATTTCTTTGGAATAAGGCAATCAGGACTTCCAGAATTTAAACTTGCAAATTTATTAAAGGACATAAATATATTAAAAAATGCACAAGAAGCAGCAAAAAAAACTATAGAAAATGACAAATATCTTGAAGCTCCAGAAAATCAAGTGTTAAAGAGAGCATTATTTGATAAATTTGGAGAACAATTAAAAAGTATAGGTACATAATTAACAAATAAAGTAAACTGGGCATACACTAATGTAAGTGGTGATCTTATGAATTTATCAAATAGATATTTAACAAAATCTGAGATGACAAGATCAGGGCAAAAGTTATATTGTGTGAAAAAAATCGTATTGGGTGAACTTGAAATATATGGCAGTAGCGCAATTCATGCAAGAAACTATATTGAAAGTTTATCAAGGCAACAGGATATTTACTTATCATATCATTATATTATTGATAGTACAGGTAAAATATTAGGTATTATACCAGAAAATGAAATTGCATATTCTACAACAGATGTATCATTTAATATGGAAAGTATTGGAATTTGTTTAATTCCTGAAAATGAAAATGGAGATTTTAGTAAAAGTAGTATAGAATCTCAAGTAGAGCTTGTAAATATTTTGATAAACAAATATAATTTGAAAACTTCTGATATACTTACATGCTATGATGTAAATATGAGAAGAATTCCAAGAAGATATATTGATAATTTAATAAGTATGGATTATTTAAAAAAGCTTGCTTATAAAAGTAAAAGCGTATGATAAAAATATTATAGGACTACCAATAAAAAATTAGTAGTCCTTTTCATTACATTATTTCATATACTTCAAAAAATAATCTTTCAAGTATAAAATATTTCTCATATTTTACACAAATGTATAGATAGTTTTTTAAGAATGTATGAAATTCTAACATTTCATTTAGAGTATCACAATCTTTTATCCCTGATAGTATTGCATTTAAAACAATTATGTCTTCATGTAAAACTTTATCATAATTATTTGTTTTTATATTGAATTTTTCCGTATAAACAAAAGTATTTTTATCAATTCCAACTTTTAGTAAGTTTTCTAAATCTTTGCAAAACTCTTTTGCTACGAAGTGTATTGCCTCTATTAATATTTCTTTTAATTCATTATAATTTTTATTAATTTCATCTAAAAAGTAGATTTTATTTTGTGTAATATTTACGTTATTTACAATAAGTGTTTCCATAGTTATGTTCCTCCCTTAATATTAATAAGTGATAATTTAAAATTACATAAATATTGTAACATAAGATTATAATTATGTCAATATAGCGTATTGACATAGTTATAAAAAAGAGTTATAATATTCAATATATATTTTGTTTGATATAATAATAATTTATTTATTAGAAAGGAGCGTTTATATGAGACTTTGCATATTTGCAATAATTTTTGTAAGTTTTGAGCTTGTATTTATTTTGATTTATGAATGGCGAAAACAGAAAAATAATAGCTATGATAAAAAGAAAGATATGTATAATTTTTTTAAATCATTAAATAAAGATAGGAGATAAATATGGATTATTTAAAAGTAGCTATAATTATAATAGGTTTTGCAATTTTTTTTAAAATTGTACAGATAATTATAGAAAAGATTAGGAAAAAATGAAAATATAGGATAAAAATAACTCACAAAACATATTACGTTTTGTGAGTTTAAAGCTTTGAAAATGGAATTATTTATTAAGGTAAATTTTCAATTCCTTCCCATATTTCCAAAACTTAAAAAGCAGGTTAGTAGCACATTTTTTTAACAAGCTGTCAGTGCAAAATACATCACCAAATAAATAAAATAATGTATAGTTTATTGCACCTTCATTCAGCTTTTGTCCCTTCATCATTGATTGCATACATTTCGCACTATTTAGTGCACAATCAATAATTTCGGTCAGTTCTTGCTCAGTAAGTTCTTTTCCTGAATGTTGAGCAATGTAATTTGCCAATTCCTCTTTTGTAGGCATTTTAGAGTTAAAAAAAACTTTTTGTCCAGCACATCTTTTTTGTATAGTAGTGCTGATCTTTTGTTTTTTCAGTTCCTGAAATTTCCTTTTTTCTGTGTAACATTCAAAATCTTTTATAATTGCCATAAGCGTCTCCATTTCTGCCTTTTTCAGGCTAAAAAAATTAATAGTTATAATTTTTCATACATATACTTTTTATATTGTACCAAATTTCTAGCGAAAAGTCAAGTGTTATGTCAAATTTAGTGTGAT
>CAOKPF010000007.1 GCA_948470565.1 uncultured Clostridium sp. | reverse complement strand
TATCTGTATATCTTAATTTGCAATTGGCTGTATATTTTTAGGCGCAAATCAACACATAATCATGAGCAAAATATATAATGTAAATCGAAGTACATTACATAATATTGAAAAATAATATTATAATGTGCTGTTTTGTCATGCCATTTAATATAAACTTTTTTACATATTCAAAATTCACCACTAAATAAATGAATTTAAAATTTATTTAACGGTAAATTTTAAGTCTACATAAAAATTGTAACATTTATTTATGGAACGTCCCTAAATGCTTTTATAAAAATGGTGTATATATGTAAAAAGGAAGTAGGAAATTTACATTTTTGTTATTTAGATTGTAACAATAATTATTATTGTTCTCAATCCGATATTCCAGAAATTAATATGCCATCAGTTTGCGTGTTACCAAATGGAGTAATTGCATTAGTTTTTCAAACCCCAGATGTACTTGAGAAAACACATATTTATTTTACATTAGATTTTGAATATTTTACTAAAATAGAAGTAAAAGAATTCAATGATTTTATATATGAAGATGAAGAAATATACATAAGTTCTGATAGTGAAAAAAAGAATAAATTAAAGCTTGAATTTGAATTTAATTTTTCAAGAGCTAATAAAAGTACGATTGATGTAAGAATAAATGATTAATAGAAAATTATAATATTAACTTTAATTTCTTATTTGAAAGGTAGGTAGGCTATGAATAATAAAATAACATTAACATCAACTCCAAATTTAAGAGAAGTAGGAATATGTACTACATCAATAGAAAAAGAAATATTAAAGAATATAAGGAGAAAATTTCGTTGCTTTAAGCTTTTTGAGAAAAAAAAGAGAGATTCATATTTTAAATCTGTAATTAGAAGAGATGGTATAGATGAAAGGAAAAATAACGCAATAAATATATATATACGGCATATTCTAATTACGCATAAAGATAATATATATATTGGAGATTTATCTGATAACTATATCAAAGTTAATGATAATATTCTAAAAAAAATTTTTTTAAAGTGCAATTTAAAATTATATACTACAGAAAATGGCATTCTTTGCGTTGTGTTTGATAGAAGTAATATTTTGTTTATGCTAAATGATAAAATATATTCTATTGTTAATTTTGACACCTTTTTAAAGGAACATGACAGAGATATAACTAGTTCTATATACATTACCTCTATTAGCAATGACTTAATAGAATATAAGTGGCAAAATTATTCTCAAGAAATGGGATATGAAGATAAAAATGACTCTATTCCTATATATATGGAATTTGACTTTTATAACGAGAATGGTAATTGTATAAAGTTACATTACAGAAGCATTGTAAGTGAAGAAAAAAGTTATGAAATATATAAAAATGATAAATTTATTGTAAACGAAAATTTATGTATATATGATGATATAATAAGTAGATTTGCATTTTTTAAAAATGCTTATATAATTACTAAAAATAATTCTACAAATATTTCAGACCAAGTATGTATTAATTCTATAATAAAGAAAATATATATATTACAGTATAATGGTAAAATCATATATATAGATAGTTATAATAGAGTAAGGTATTCAAAATCAAAATTTAATATGATAATAAAAAAATGCAATTCATATGTATTATCAAATGGTATTATTATAATAGTAATAAATGGTAATAAGTTATATTTTACTATAGATTGCGAATATTTTTCAAAATTAAATGAGGATTTTAGTGGCATAGAGAAACTGGATTATGTTAATGACGTATTGTGTATTGCTAAAAAATCAGAAGTAACAGATGAAAAAATATATACTGCTCTTTACTTTAATTTCAATTTTTCCAATGTAATTAACAATTCATTAAGTGTAACTTATGAGCAAAATATATAAAATATTAAAAAATTAATTTTCTTTAAATAGTAATATTAACATTAAGGACAGTTACTTACACTTTTTACTAACTGTCCTTTTTTAATGGTATTTTTCTATCGTAATAAAAATAATTTATTCTTAACTAAGAAGAAAGGAAAATGTGAAAATATGAATAATATGATTGTAAAGTCTTTGAAAGACTTACCTGAAATTACTAGATTAAATGTAGAAGAATATGAAGAATTAAAGGGATATGGAGGAATATTTTATGGAAGAAAATGTATTGATCGTAGGAAAAAGTGTGCTATTAATGCTTATATAAAATATATAGCTGTTAATAAAAATTTCGAAAATGTAGCATTTTTTCATTTAGACAATAAATGTACAGATATTACAGACACATTAGTTAAAAAGGTTTTTTTACAATCAAATTTAGATTGTCATTTTTATTGTACGTCAAATGGTATTATATGCATAGTAGACCAAAAAGATGATATACTAATTTTAATATTAAATGAGAATATATACTCAATAATAAAATTAACTGATTTGTTTAAAGATAATATATATTTTAATTACAGTAATTCTTACGTAATAAAAAAAATAAGTGATAATGAAATTTTTTTGGTAAATGATTATTATGACAAGTCAATATCTATACCAATCTATATGGAACTTGATTTTTTTAATTTGGATTTTTCACCAATAAAATTACATATTAAGAAGAATAAATGTGATGAAAGAGAATGCGAGATTTATATGGATAGTAATTGTAGAAATATAGAGGTAATACAAAAATATAATATATTATTGCGATTTAGGAAAAAGTGTATATATTTAAATCCTATAAGTAGTGGATTAACTAAATTAGAAAAAGTTGGAATTAATGCATTTGTAAGTAATACTAAGCTTTTATTAAGGTCTGGTAAGATAAAGTATACTAATTGTATTGGAAAAAAAATAAAATCACAAGCTAGGATAAATATTGATTATGTGTGTAGTTTTGTATTTCCCAATGGAGTTATAGGTTTAATGAATAGAAAAAAACATTGTTGTTATTTTACATTAGATTTTGAAAATTTCTCAAAGTTAGATTATTCAAAATTTGTTGGTACTGAAAAAGCTGTGGATATTAGATTTATAGATAATAACATATGTTTATACTATTGTGATACTAATACAATATTATCTAAAATATTTTTTGAGTTTAATTTTATAGATATTTTTCAAAATCCATTAATTGCAAGCTACTATGAAGAATAAAAATATAATTATTTAGGACAGTTATATTTACTTATATTAAGTAAATAGCTGTCTTATTTTTTATTTGACATAATTAGTTATACATGATATAATGTCTAAGGTTATATTTACTTATTAATTCTTAATAGATGAAAGGAAAAGTGATTATATGAAAAATGAAAATAAAATTTTTAAAGATTGTGATACTGGTTTTACAAGTCATTTTCGTTTGTTTAAAGAGGCACATGTTATAAAATGTAATAAAAAAAGCAATAGAAAAAACTTAAATAAATATGTAAAGATATTATACATAGTAGTTAATACAGGTGAGATATTTTTTAAAAATATTTCTAATAAGTTAATTAAAACTAATATAGTTCTTAACAATTTTATGGCAGTAGAATTTGTTAATGTACTCCCAAATGAAGTAATTGCAATTTCTGAATATCCTACTAAAAATTTATGGTTTACACTTGATGGAAGACATTTTGCAAAATTGGAGTTTGACCACTATTATGACTATGTTAATTTTTCAATTAGAGAAAATGACAAAATATGGGTAACATACAGTTTAGAAAAAAATGGTAGGACGATAATTGCTGAAAAAGAACTCATGTTTGATATTACAAGCGATGGTAAAATACAAGTAAATTTTGCTGTATAAAAAATTTATAGAAAGGTTAGATGATTAATTTTACAAATGTAATTTTAATCATCTTTTCTTTTTAAATATAGTTGACATATTATATATTAAAATGCTATAATGATTACAACAAATTAGGTGATAAAGTTAGAAATGGAAGAAATAAGTGTAAAGAAACAATTAAAAATATCTATTCCAATTGCGTTTGAAAATCTTATAAATATATTAATGACACTTGTTGATACACTTGCAATATCTACTATTGGGATTTTAGAATTAGGTGCAATAGGAGCAATGTCAGTAGTTATAAATTTAATGCAAATGAGCATTCAAACAATAAATGTATCAAATAACACTTTAGTTGCAAAGTCTGTTGGAGAAAACAATATAAAAACTCAAAAGATGTTTATTGGTAATGCAATAATTATGACATTATTAATATCGTTAATAACAATTGTTATAATATATTTAATACAACCTATTTTTCCAAGTTTATTTGATGTAGATAAAATATGTGTTATTTACATTAAAATTAGATTAATTGGATTTTTACAAAATTCAGTTGTTACAGTTCTATCGGGTTATCAAAGAACTATTGGAAAACAGGGAGTTATACTAAAGCTTAGAATTTTTGCTGTAATATTAAATTTATTTATGGATATTATAGCAGTGAATTTAGGATATGGAATTATTGGAGTAGCATGGGTAACGGTATTTATTGATACAATATTAATGATATATTTGGTAATAATATCTAAAAATGATGTTGAATACTCATTTAAAACTGATTTATTTAAGCAAATATGGAATTTATTTAAATGGAATTTTGTTGAACGAATTGCTTCAAAAATAGACAATTTTATATTTAATATACTTGTTTCAAGAATGGGAAGTTTAGAATATGCAGTACACATTATTTTAATTCAACTATCTAATATTTATGAAGCATTTATACAGGGATTTGGAGATGGAATAACAATTACTGTTGGAATTGCTTCAGGTAATAAATCTAAAAAAAGTATTGATAATATAAAAATTGTTGCAAAAAAAATAACAAATATATGTTCTGCTTTATTTCCTCTTATAGTATTTGTTATATCCATAGTAATAATGAAAATATCGTTAAAAACAGAAGAATTACAAATTATATTTTTTAAAGTACTACCATTACTTTTAGTTAGTACATATATAACAATGAGTGCTACTTACTATTTTTCAATTTTAAGAGGATTTAGAGATTTTAAATTTTTAGCAAAAAGAAATATTATTAGTTCTTTTGTAAAAATATTACTTGCTATTATATTATCATATACATCACTTGGAATTGTTGGAGTATGGTTAGCGTATGTAGTTTATGGAATTTTACAAAAATATTTATCTAAAATCAGGTATATAAAATTACATAATATGTTGTAGAAAAATTTTTTTGTATTAAAAATGAAAAAATTTCTCTAAATACTACAAAAAATAGTTAAAATATGATAATATATATAATTGAAAATTAAAGTATATCTTATTAAAGGAGGGTGTATAAAATTAATATTGATGAAATTTTAACTGATGAAAAATATAATCTAGAATTAAAGGAAAAAGTCGACTTTAAAGAACCTAAAAATTATTTAAAGACAGTCAGTTCATTCGCTAATGGATATGATGTTGGTTTTTTAATTTTTGGAATAGAAGATGAAACAAAAGAAGTAGTTGGAATTAATAATATAAAGACATCTTATGAAGAAATTACAAAAAGAATTAAAGATAAAATAATGCCAAGTATTATTCCTGTTATTGATATTGTGGATTATAGAAGCAAAAAAATAATTGTTGTAAAAGTTTTACCAGGTGGTCACACTCCATATTATTATGTGAATAAGGGAACTAAAGTAGCTTATATTAGAAAGGGTGATCAAGATAATCCAGTAAATAGTTTAGAATTAAATGAATTAATATTAAGAGGCAAAAATGAAGGCTGGGATGAACAGATAACCGACAATAAATTTGAAAATTTTACATTCAATGTTTTAAAATCAGAGTTTAAAGAAGTAAAAAATATTATAATAAAAGATAGTGATTTTAATTCATTTGAATTAATAAATAAAGAAAATAAAATGACAAATGCTGCAATATTGTTTTCTGATCAAAATAATCATACAGGTGCATTTATATCATGTACTAGGTGGAATGGGCTAGAAAAGATAGATGCAAAAGATGATATAGAATATTATGGTAGTATAATTTCTCAAATAAAAAATTCAATGGAATTTGTTAAAAAGCATATGTCAAATGGTTGGACTAGGACAGGAGAAGTAAGTAGAAAAAATATTTCAGAATATGATTTAGAGGCTATAAGAGAAGCTATTATAAATGCAGAGGCTCATCGTCAATATTTATATAGAGGCTCACAAATAGAACTTGCAATGTATGATGATAGAATAGAGATTCTATCTTTTGGCGGAGTTGATTTTGGATATGATTTAGATGAACTATTAAATAATCATTTTAGTACAAGAAGAAATCCTTTAATTTGTGATATTTTTTCAAGATTAAATTATATGGAAAGACGTGGTAGTGGTATTAAAAAAATAATGGATGCTTATAATGTAGATGTAAAAAAACCAAAATTTGAAATTCTAGGGAAAAACATTTTTTCGGTTACTTTTTATAGCAGATTATATAAAAATGATACTGTAAATGATACTGTAAATGATACTGTAAATGATACTGTAAAATTGAATAAAACAGAATTGAAAATAATGGAAACAATATTAAAAAATCCAAATATTACTCAAAACGAAATTGCTATAAAATTAGGTATAACTAGTATAACAGTAAAAAGAAATATAAATAAATTAAAAGAAAATAACTTATTAGAAAGAATAGGCGCAGACAAAAATGGGTATTGGAAGGTAAAAAGAAATTAATATTAATAAAATTTAAGAATACTATGTATAAAAGATAATAATACTTATCTATTAATAAAAATATGTAAAGGGGGAATTTAAAATGTCAGGACATAGTAAATGGGCAAATATAAAGAGAAAAAAGGAGGCAACAGACTCTAAAAAAGCTAATATATTTTCAAAATTAGGAAAAGAAATTACAGTTGCTGTAAAAATGGGTGGGAGTGGAGATCCTAATATTAACAGTAAATTAAAAGATGTAATTTCAAAAGCAAAGGCTCAAAATATGCCTAATGATAATATAAATAGATGTATTCAAAAAGCTGTTGGTGATAATAACTCTGCAAATTACGAGGAACTTACTTATGAAGGATTTGGACCATGTGGTATATCTGTTATAGTAACCGCTACAACAGATAACAAGAATAGAACGGCTGCAGATGTTAGGTCTATTTTTAATAAATCAGGTGGTAATTTAGGTCAAACAGGTTCAGTTAGCTATATGTTTGAAAAAAAAGGATATATATTAATAGAAAATGATGATAAAGTAATAGACGAAGATGAGTTAATGATGGAAACTTTGGAAAATGGAGCAGAAGACTTCATTTCAGAAGGTGGGTATATTGAAATAACAAGTACACCAGAAGATTTTTCAAAATTAAGGGATTATGTCGAATCAAAAGATCTAACTATATTGGAAAATGATGTTAGAATGATATCAAATGTAAAGAAAGATTTAACAAGTGAGGAAGAGGAAAAATTTCAAAGATTTTTGGACAAATTAGATGAAAATGATGATGTTCAAGATGTGTGGCATAATGCAAATATATAGTATTACATAAATTTGTAACAAAATTGTAATATTTTTGAAAAAAAGTGTTGACTTTACATAAAATGTATGCTATAATAAGAATGTAGTTAATAATACTAAGGAGGCGATGTGAAGAATGTATTATGATAATAAATCTAGTTTCTATATTAGACAATATGGTCCTACTGTTTTAATTGTAGTAATTTCATTTTTACTAATTGGTAGTGGTTTATACATATATATATCTAGTAATCACACAGCTCCTAAAAGTGAAATTGTAGCTGAAGCAGGTGTAGACAATAAAAATGTACCTACTGAAAATGAAGTTAAAATTGAATTAACTACACAAGATAAACAAAGCAGTGACAAGGATAATATAGTTGATAATACTACAAAAGTTGATGAAAAAATAGAAAATAAAGTAGAAGTTTCTGAGAATAATATAGAATTAGTATATACAGAAAGTTTAAAAGATGATAATGTATCAACAGTAAGCAGTTTATCCAATGAATTATCTTCTCTTAGAGCATTACAAAAATCTTCTAAGGGAACTGTAAAGAATGTAGATAAAAATGGTAATGTTTATGTTGAAATTGATTATAGAACTTATAATATTACATTAATTGGTGTTGATTTTAAAAAGTCACCAAGTAGTGTATATGAACAAATGGAAAAAGACTTAAAAGGAAAGACTGTGGCAATTGCGTTTGATAAGTTAAAAGAGAAAGATTCAAAAATATATGCATACATATATATTGGTTCAGAATTATATAATCAAACATTACTTAATGAAGGATTAGCTTCATTAAAAGTTGAGAGAACAAATATATCTTTATTGGATATATTGTTGGAAGCTCAATTATATGCAAAATCAAATTCTATTGGAATTTGGAAAAAAATAAATTAGCATGCCGAACTAGGGAAAACCTTAGTTTTCATATATCAACCTCTTATGATCGCCTCTATAGAAATGTAGAGGCATCTTTTTATATTATAGTTATGTAGCATATATTACAAATACTTTTATATAGTAAATTATATATTTATAATTTTACATAAAACTAGCAAAAAGGAGATTTTATTATGAAATTCAAAATCTTTATCAAAGAATATCGTTACATTATAATAAAAAATTCTATAATTTAGAAAATGAGATATTTTTTAAAGGGCAGGGATTATTGTCTAACAAAGAAAAAGATTTTGTTTATTTGAAAACTAAAAAACGTTGTGGCTAAATTAAAGTCACAAAAAAAAGATTATGGTGTTAAATAATAAAATTTTTATATTCAAAAGAATGTGCGCAATTATTATAATATATAAATGAATTAGCCGATGGAAGAGGCTGTATTTTAATATTTCAGTAATTGCGCAAAATAATAATTTTGTGAATAAAGGAGTAGCATTAAAATAATATAGCCCCTTTTTGTGCTTTTTATATTAAATCCATTAGTACACTTCGTATATTTAATTTTATTGATTTGTTATATTATAAATAAATTTTATAAATAAATTTATTTAGATGATTTTTTAAAAAAAACTTCAAAAAACTAAAATTCACATATTTGTAATATTTTTTAGACTACTAACTATATTACCACTTAAATAAAAATGCTTTAAAATCGATTTTAGCGCGTCATTTTTTTTGACTTTTAACATTTTTATAATTAAATATATATTTACTATATAAATCATAAAATTAACAATATCAAAATAATTTATTATTTAAGGTGGTTGTGTTTATATTACTTTAAAATAAAAATGTCTTTAAAATCAATTCTCGAAAGCGTAAGTTTTGAGTTTTATAGAGAAAATCAGTTTTTATAAGGATATACAAATTTATAAATTTAATAACTATAAATTTTATTAAAATGAATAATTTTAAATATACTTAAATAAATTTACAAAAAAACAAATATAATTTATAGTTTATATTTTTTATAGCAAAAGCATAAACAAACATTTGTACTTTTAATTAAATTTTATTCAAGTAAAAATATTTAGTTGAATAAAATTTAAAATTTTACTTAAAATTCTATTTTTTACTAATTTATTTTTGTAACATTTAATATTTGGAAAACACACTCCTCTTCCCTACTTTACTATTTCTAAATATAAAATTAGATTAGCTACATATCATGCTAATCTAATAATTTCGAGAAAATCTCTGTTTATACAAATTTATTAATTTATACAAAATACTGCATATAATGGTATAGATTTTATATTATTTTTATATCCAGAATTCTTTGAAGAAATTCTTATAGAATATTTTGGATTATATCTTTTTATATAAATATTTAATCTTTTACTTCCAACATTATCATTAGCTTTAACCTCAATGGGAATTATCCCATCATCATTATATAAAATAAAATCAACTTCCGCTGTATTACTAGATTCCCAATATATTAATGGTATATTGTTTGCGATTAATTGAGTAGCAACATAATTTTCTGCTATAATTCCTTTATACTGCAAAAGATTATCTAATAATATATCTTTATATTTAATTTGTAACATATTCAACAAAATACCTACATCACTTAAGTAAAGCTTAAAATGGTCAGGTATAACAAAACCTAGCGGTGGAATTTCTACTTTATTAAGTATAGGGCATTTATGAACCATTGTACTAGAAAGAAGCCAATTTAAAGCTGTTTCATAATCCCTTTTTCGAGCATTTGTTGATATTTTCCCATACTGAAATTTATTACTTTGATTTCCTAATTGTGATGGAATAGAATTATAGATACTTTCTATTTTTCTAGCCTCAAATTTATTATCTATATATTTGTTCATATCATTTAAATATGATTGGTATATATCAGTAATAATATTTTTATCAAATTTTAAGATATCTTTATTATGCATAAATAAATTTTTAATTGCTTCTGGCATTCCACCAACACATAAGTATAATTTATATAACTCTAAAGCTTTATTGTGCAATACAGAATCCATAGATATATTATTTTTGTAACAATTTCTAATTTCTTCAATAAGTGCTGGGTTATTATTAGCAATCAAAAATTCTTCAAAATCCATAGGGTACATATTTATCATTTTTACTTTTCCTACTGGAAATGAAGAATGCATTCTTTTTAATTTAACTCCTAACAAACTTCCTGCACATATTATTTTAAAGGGCTCTGGACTTTCATTAAAGTATTTTAATGAACTTATTAATTCTTCTGATTCTTGAATTTCATCGAAAAATATAATTGTATTTTGTAAATCTATATCTTTATCTAAATAAATTTTCATTCTTTTATATTTATCAGCAGTATTAATATTTTCTTGAAATATCCTTATTATTTCTATATGTTCCAATAAATTTATATATATATAGTTTTTAAATTCTTTTTTACAAAATTCCTCTATAATATATGTTTTGCCTATTTGCCTTGCGCCTATTACCATCAAAGGTTTTTCTATATTAGTATTTTTCCAATTTATTAAATCCTTGTAAATTTTCCTTTCCATATTAACACCTCCAGACATATTATATAATATTTTAAATTATTAGTCAAATAAATTTCACGTTTTTTATATATAATAACGAAGTAAGTTTCACGTTTTTCATAGGAAACAAGCTAATCACTCTCTGTATCTACTTTTTATTACAATAATTAATTGTATAAAATTTTTATTTTAAATAATATTTTCCCTGTAATTTTTCTACATATCATTGATATATATATAACGGCATGATATAATATACGATGTAAATATAATTTTTAATCTTATATAATTATAGGGAGGTTTTTAATTATGACAAAAGGAGAACTTAAAATTTTCGTAAAGAAAAACTTAACTGAATTGTCGCCAAAAAGACAAGAAGAAATATTAAATATATTATGTGATTTATATTTTCCTAAATGTAATTTTTATAATGAAACTTTAGTTATGACAGAAAAAGATTTTGAAGATTTTATAATGGAAAATTTAGAAAATTTACAGCTTGATGAACAAGAAAGAGCACTAAATACTATACACAGAACTTGGCTTCCTAATATGATAAAAAATTTTAAAGAAATGGTTGATAAGGACTATATAAAATGCTCAAAATGTGGAAAATACTCCTTAAAGGAGCAATTTAAAACACATACTGATGTAGAAGTTATAAAAAATCAACTTGTATATAGTGATTGTGGCTATGGTGATGATGATGAATTTGCAGATGTAACTTATTTAGTTTTTTATAATGTTTGTCCTCTTTGTAATGGATTATCAGAAATAAATAGATATTTCGTAAAAGAAGAAAATAGGAGTACAAGATATTGACATGTTAAAATGTTTGTGGTATATTGACATATATAAAATAATGTATAATTATATATGTCAATATATTTTTATACATGTTATTTTTAGGAGGTTGATTTATGTTTGATGATATACCAGAACTAGTAAACGATTTTATAGATTATATGATAGGTATAAAAAACCGTTCTGTAAATACTGTACATGAATACTATTATGATTTGCGCGACGTATTCAGGTTTTTAAAACTATATATTATAGATAAAATATCATTTAAGAACTTAAATGATGAATTAATTGTACAAACTGATATAAAAAATTTAGATATTGCATTCTTTAAGAAAATCCAACTTGAAGATTTACATTCATATCTTAATTATTTAACTACTCAGCGTTTAGACAAACCTAGAACACGTGCAAGAAAAGTTGCTACCCTAAAATCTTTTTTTAACTATTTAACTCTAAAAAAGAAAGTGTTAGAGAAAAATCCAGCTGTTGAGTTAGAAACACCAAAACTTCCAAAAAGATTGCCTAAATATTTAACACTTGAAGAAAGTGTAACACTACTAAATTCCGTTGATGGGAAGTTTGAAAAAAGAGACTTGTGTATCTTAACATTATTTTTAAATTGTGGACTAAGACTTTCTGAATTAATTAATATTAATATGAAAGATATTAAGGATAATGTACTAACAGTTGTAGGAAAAGGTAATAAAGAACGTTCTATTTATTTAAACGAGACTTGTCAAAAGGCATTAGCTGAATATATAGCAATACGCCCCAAAGATAATGTAAAGGATAGAGAAGCTTTATTTATAAGTAATAGAGGGACTAGAATAGGTAAAAGAACCGTAGAAATGTTAGTAAAAAAATATATAACTCTTGCAGGTCTTGACCCAAAGAAATACTCCCCTCACAAATTAAGACATACCGCTGCTACTCTACTTCATAAGTATGGTGGCGTAGACATACGTTCATTGCAAGAAATTTTAGGACATGAAA
This sequence comes from uncultured Clostridium sp., assembly GCA_948470565.1. GTDB lineage: Bacteria > Bacillota > Clostridia > TANB77 > CAG-465 > CAG-465. Next base: position 26,849 of record CAOKPF010000007.1, on the reverse strand, counting down.
GTGTGTCTACTACTGAAATATACACTCATGTAGATAATGATGAGATAAGGAACGCTTTAGAAAATAATCCATTGAATAATTTATAAAAATAAACAAGGGGAACTGTAAAAGTCCCCTTATAAATATCTTTTATTAATTTTATCATATTCACTAATATTGCTATTATATAAATTTCTTACTTCATCTAATGTTTCAAATGTACCAACATCAAAGCAATTTCCATCTATACAATATGAATAAACAGGCTGCCTTTTATATAACCACTCTACTAAATATCCAGGTGCATCTGGGTTATTACCATCAGCAAGGTATGTATCTAAATGATTTATAATCTCTTTTGGATAAACATATGTAGTATACACACCAATATTACTTTTTGGTACTTCTGGTTTTTCTGTCAAATCTATAATCTTATAATCATTATCCATTGTAGCAACAGCAAGTCTTTTTAATAATGAAACGTCATCTATACGTTTTGTACAAATTGTAGCAGACTTTCTTTCATTATAAAAGTCTATAACATCTCTTAACTTATAATCAAATAAATTATCTCCTGCTATTACCAATAACTCATCGTTAATATTTTTTTCTTTTATAACATATTGTATATCACCAATAGCACCTAGTCTATCTTCATTAGAAGTAGTATGGTCATTTATTATCTCTATTTCCTTATCACTCTTTACATTATTTTTCCAATCAACAAAATTTTTGTAATACTTCTCATTAGATACTACATATATTTTATCAATTTCAGATATAGTATTTACTTCACTTAATATATAATCTAAAATTGGCTTTCCTTTCTCAATTTCAATTAAAGCTTTTGGATAGTTTTCAGTTAATGGATAAAGTCTTGTTGCATATCCAGCACATAGTAAAATACATTTCATAAAATTTAACCCCCTCTTGTATTTCTAAATTATATACTATATACTTACAAAAATCAACATTTTTTTAACATTATACAAAAAATTAAAACGATGAAATATAATTACATATATATAACATCGTTTTAATTAACAAAATAAAATGGCTAATTAGTAGGTTCTATATTAAATTCAAAGGCATCCATACATAATACGTTATTTAAATAATCAATTAATAACTGCTGAGAATCTTTATCTTTAGAAACAAATTGGACACTACCCTCTCCATTTGACCCAATACCTTTGCCTCCATAAGTAAGACTTTGAATATATGGATCATTTAAAGTTCTATGCAAAATTGGAGCAATTAACTCATCACATATATTAGAGGTATCATCTATCAATTTTTGAGCAACTATAAACATTTCACCAAGTCTTTTTAAATCACCAGCCTCAATTGCTCTTATACTCTCCTCTACCATTTTTTTATTTTCTTCACCTACAAGTACACGAGCTTTATACTCATCTTCATTAGTAGGATTTTCAATCCCTCTCCTAAGAGACGATAAAATTTTCTTTGTATCTTTTTTCGCCTTTAAATCAGCTATTACCAAATATATTTTTTTCTGAACTTTCACTTTAGTATACTTGGCATAATCTTTATAAAAAATTATATGAGATAGCTTTTTTCCAGTAGCACATATTTGATCAAGTCTACCACAACCAGAACCAGTCAAATGTTCACCTTCATATGCAATTTTCATTTCTTCTTCAACAGGCAAATTCAAATCATACAAGATATTAAAAGCTCTAGCAACAAGTACACATACAGCTGCACTTGAAGAAAGTCCCTTTTGTATAGGCAAGTCCATTTTATCTACTACAATTTGTATACCTCCAACATTATAATTTTTCATCATATATTCAGTAGTACCGCAAACATATGAAAAAAACTCATTTCCTCTCGTAATTTTAGCAATTTGACCAATATCCATAGCGATATTTAAATTTTTAGCTTCCATTTTAAATACAAGTCTGTCAGATTTTTCCACAGTAGCATATATTCCCTTATTAATACCTACCGCAATGGCCTCACCTGGAATAAGTTCTGGATTATGCTCACCCAAATATTCAGATACCAAGTCACTTAATTCACCAACTAAACAAACTCTACCTGGAACAAATAATTCTACCTTATCATTAAATTTTTCATTCATATCTTATTCTCCTTTCTTAAGAATTACATAATTGTAGTAATATTAATGACTACACAAGCTACGTTCCGAACAGATTATATCACGCATTTATACTAGTGTCAATCAAATTTTGGCAACAATTTATGAATACAAAATATGTCTGATATTGTTATGTATACTGTATTTGATATAAACATAAAAATAACTAGTAATTAGAAAATTACATCTAATTACTAGCTATTTAAATTTTTTTATTTTTTTATCTCATGATATTCTTTGTCTACATTTACATTCCATATATTATCTTTAGATTTTATATTATTCATTATATTATTTGCAGCTTCCATTCCTGTTACCATAGAATGATCCATATTGTTATACCTATGTTGTCCATTCCTACCTATACAAAATAGATTATCATATGTATTCAAGTATTTTATAAGCTTGTCTATACTAGAATATGTATCAAAATATGCTGGATAAGCCTTAGTTACTTTTACTCTATTTGAACAAATTATATCTTGTCTATTAATTAAGTTTATTTTTACAGCCTCATTTATTGCAAAGTTAATAAAATCCTTATCACTCATATTCCAATACTTATCATTTTCACTACAAAAATATTCTAAATTTATAAGTACATTTTCTTCAATGTCTGATGGATTTTCAAACAGATATGGTGACCAGTTATTAAATATTTGTAATCTTCCTATTTTTACATCAGGTTCCTGTACATATATCCAGGAATCTGGTATAACATTTCCTAAAGTTTTAGTATTAGTATTATTTTTTAAATTTATCTTTTTTACTAACAATCCTACTGTCATAAACTCTCTATAAGGTAGACCTTTAGCAATTTTTGCAATTTCTTTTGGAACAATTCTTTTTCCCATACCCATAATTAAGTTTTTAAGTGGCATTGAAGAAATGTAATAATCACCTTTTATTTCATAAGTTTTTCCATTATTTATATATGTTAAAGAGGCAATATTTCCATTATTTACTTTTATATTTTCAACTTTACAGTTCTTTTTTATAACTCCCCCCATATTTTCTATTTCTCTTGCCATTACAGCCCATATTTGTTCTGCACCCATCTTAGGATACCAAAATGTTTCTATAAGTGAAGTCTGTGTATTTTTACTATTTTTTACTTTAAAAAGCTTTCTTACCATATCTTTTATAACTTCCATAACAGATATGCCTTTTACTCTTTGACTACCCCAATCAGCTGATATTTTAGATGGTGCCCTACCCCAAACTTTCTCAGTATATTTCTCAAAAAACATACTATATAGTACTTTTCCAAATCTATTTATATAGAAGTTTTCAAGTGAATCTTCTTTTTTCTTAAAAATACAAGCTTTTAGGTAACTAAATCCAGCTTTTACTAATTGTATAAATCCTAAATTTTTAATTGTTTCAAATTTCATACTTATAGGGTAATCAAAGAATTTCCTTTGATAATATATTCGAGTAATTCTATCTCTTACTAACATTACATCATCAGTTTTTTCTGGATCAGGTCCACCTTCTTCATACTTTTTCTCTACACCTAATTTTATTTCATCGTATGAAGGTTTTCCTTGTAAAGGTAATAATTTCTTCCAAAGATTTATTACTCTATCATCTTTAGAAAAAAATCTATGTATACCTGTATCAACTAAATTATTTCCACATTTTACGGTCTTGGATATTCCACCAACTTTATCTTCTGCTTCAAGTATAATAACTTCATATTTATCTTTAGATTTATCTAGTAACTCATATGCTGATGTAAGTCCGGCAGGTCCTGCTCCAATTATTACTACTTTTTCTTTCATATTTATTCCCCCTTTAAACTTCGAACTTTATCTTCATTTACAATATATATATAATATTCTTCATAAATTGAATAATCAATTCTATCATTTATACCTGATTCATAAAATGTCTGTATAATACCATTTGCTTTTAGTTTATCTAATAATCGTATATCGTATTTCCATAATATAATGTATATATTAGTTCCATCTTCCTTAACTTGCATTATATTATTAATACTATTTATCATCTCTTCAAAACTAATGTCTTTTATCCAATTTTCATCCCAAATTACGAAAGAAAAATATTCATTTCTAGTAACACTATAAAAGTTATAATCGCCTTTTTTTAGGTATGGTATTACAGCGTTTGTTTTTTGCATAGATGGACATATAAAAGTTGAGTGTTTAGGTACTAACCTTTCTATATAATTTGCCACTTCCTTAGCACATGAATAATTTTCTACTACATCTCTATATGCAATTTTTAATATATTTACTAAAGAACATATACACAATATTATTAATGGTATATATATTATTTTATCATACCATTTTAATTTTTTACCTTTTATATATAAATCGTTATAATTATTCCAAGCAAAAAACATAATCATTAATATAATTACAACAGCTCTTTGTGGCAATACAAACCAAATTACAGCTTGCAAAATTACACTAAAACCAAACCAAGCCCAAAATACAATTCCTTGCCTCATATTTCTAAAACTTGCAATAATTATAGGAATTATTACTAATAGTTCAAAAATATACAATATAATGGTATTGGTGTTTTCACCAATTACATATTTAAATATATAATGAAATGATTCTAGCATTAATCTAAATATATCAGATATACTTGAAATTTCTTTAACATATTCTAAATTTTGAACAAGATTACAAGTTGTTAAAGCATTTCTTACTTGAATAATATATAACAATATTCCAAATATTGCAATACAGATTGCTATAATTTTGTTTTTTTTATCACTTTTATCTTTGTTTGGTATAATTTCATCGTATATGTATTCTAAAATAAGTATACCAGATACAGGTATCATTATAAGGTGGGTATTAGCAAGGAGTGCTAGTAATATACAGTATATATATCGTTTTTGCCCTCTTTTTGGATAATAAATTGCTATCCAACATAATATCATTGGTATTAATGCATAGCATCTAGCAATTACACTATGGTAATACAAAAAAGGAGCACTAAATATAATTATCACTTTTATAATTTTGTTAAATGGTGATTTTGTAATTATTAACCAAACACCAATACTAACCAAAGCAAAACTTACATAATTTATAATTTCATATGGTACTCTGAGTTTTGCAAAAGGTACTAGCACTAAATGCCAAAAGCATGAATGCCCTTCGTATACCATTTGTTTAAAAATTTCTATAAAATTTAAATCTCTAGCTATAAGCCAAGCTTGAGCTTCATCTGACCATGATTCATGATGATATACAAATACAGCAGTAATTACAAGATATATCCCCATAATCATAAATTTATATATATTATCCCACTTCATATTTATACGCCTTTCGAAATTTGTAATTATTACTTTTTTACATTCACAGTATATATATTATATTTATCTAGATTTCCATTTTCTTGACAGATAGAGTTTTCTTCACCATTGTATATAAGAGTAATCTCACCATCACTTATCATCTTTTGTATTATAGCATTGTTTTCTCTTTTATTGATTTTTGATAAAATAACATATACATTCTTTTGATTATTAAACTGCCTTATACTGCTAACTAACTCATTAATACGAAATTCAATAGTCCACTGTTTATCCCAATTAGCAAAAGTAAAATATTCATTAGTATAGCCACAAAAAAATTTATAGTCATTTTTCCCTAAATATGGAATTATGGAGCTTGTTCTCTCTTCTGTATCACATATGAATATTGAATTAATAGGAATTGTATTTGTTATAAATTCACTTGTTTTTTTGCCATAAGAATATACACCACTTATATCTTTTATACCATTATATATACCATTATAACCTGAAATAAATAATAAAAACAATATACAAGATATTATAACTTTATCAGATATATTATATTTATTTTTTTCTTTATACTTGTAATTCCATAAAAAAAATAAAAATGGCATAAAAATTATTGTCACTCTTTGAGTATTTTCTATCCAAAATAATGTATGCACTACTAAAATTGAAACAGTTACTGTAATGTATAATAAAAAACTAGTTTTACTTTTTTTATACATAAGTATTGCAATCAAAACTATAGCTATAATTATTAAATAAGTTAGTATATCAACTTTCATAATATATATATCTTTAGTATATCTAATAATATTAGCACCATAAATTATTGTTTCTATTAATTTAACTAGTGATACATTTATTACTTTTATATTATTTACTAAATTATTACTAAAAACTGCTCCACTAATTTGGATTATTGCTATTATTACTCCTAAAGAGGCAATGAGAAAACCTATTATAATATTTTTTTTATTTTCTAATACTCGTTTAATAAACAATTCATATATATAAAAAGTTAGTATAAGTATTCCAGATATTGGCAGTGTTAATAAATGTATATTACCAAGTAATGCAATAAATATCCCTATTATAATCGGATGTCTATGTCGCTCATTCCAAAAAATACAAATTAATACAATAAACAGTGGTATTAATACATAGGAACGCGAGACTACTGGATAATAGTATATCATAGATGAGCACGTTATAAATGCAATTTTTATAAGTTTATTAAATGGTGCAAATTTTAATATAAGTGCAACTGTAATACAGGATATAATCCAAGATACAACATTTAATGTTATATATGGAAAACCTAATTTTACAAATGGAAAAAGTATCAAATACCAAAGTGATGGATGTCCTTCTATTGCAAGCTGTTTTAATAAACTAAAAAAGTCTAAATCCCTTACTAAAAGCCAAGCCTGAGCTTCATCTGACCACGCTTCATGGTTAATCATAACTATAAATGTGAAAGTTAAATATATTGTAAATATTAATAAATTAAGTAAGCATTCTCTTACCTTAATTTTCAAAATTATCTCCCCTTTTATTTTTTATAAAAATCACTACTTTATTTACTATTTATATTAATATTATTTGCATAAATAAAGTATAAATTACCAAGAAATTACTTGTTTTTATTTGTTTTTATAATAATTATTTAAAGAGATTATATCACATACAAATATTTATTTCAACAATTATCGCACTTTTTCTACATATAAAAGGATTTCAAATATTTTAAATTTTCTAATCTAAAGTGTTAAATAGAGTGTCATTATTATAACACCCTACTTTTTAAGTCAATATATTAATTCAATAAAATACTTTTTATATTATACAGCTCATTAAATATTCTAAAAAGTTTATACGTAAATTTGCCCTTATTAGTAAGTACATATTTTTCTTCACTATCAATAACTTTTTTTGTAATATTACCAGTTATTACTTGTTCATTAAGCCTTTTATTAAACGCATCAAATTCATATACATATTCATCAATAAACGTTTGTTCAATTTCGCTTTTACTTAATCCATTTTCACTATTATTTAGTCTATTTATCATATATACTGATATTGAGCGTTCTATAGTTGTTGGAATTAGTATAAGTATAAAAGCATTTATCAATATACTTATTAATATCGTTATAAATATATCTTTTATTTCTAAAAATATTATATTTTTCTTAATCAAAATATATCTTATAACAATCAGGAGTAGTAGTAGTAAAATTGCTACCATAATTAACAATGTTACCCCTTTATATGTAAATATATTTGTTATGCTAGAAATATCTAATCTAAAACTTAGCATATATACAAATGAGAAAAATAGAATATATATACAATAAAAAAATAATAATTTAAACTTTTTCATCAAAAACTCCAATTAACAAAAAGATTAGTAACAAATACATAATAATCTTTGTTACTAATTATATCACATACAAATATTTATTTCAATAATAAAATTACAAGTTTATTATCAGTATAAAAACTTGTTTAATGCATTTTAGTAATTATACAAACTATTAAAAATACATATGCATTTAAATATTTTATAATTAAATTTATAATATTTTTCTTAGCAATCTATATAATATATTACTGATTTAGTTTTTTTACTAATATTCTTAAAGAAATTTATTAATTTAATACTAAGAAAGTCTAACGCTGGTATACAAAGTATTAGTAATACTAATATATAATTTACTAAATATCTACTCCTAGTTTCCCATAATTCAAGTAATATAATTAATCCAAATATAGCTACTCTTAATATATTCATTTTGTAATTACTATATTTACTTTCATTAAAATCATAATTCTTTTTACTCTTTATATTTATTAAAGTAGATATAAATATAAAGCTTAGCATTATTACATGCACTCCATGAGAAAAGTTATTATATTTATCAAAGTATATTCCATTTAAACGAACAAATTTTGCTAATGAATTATCATTTTCGATTGGGTATCTACTAAGTTTAGTTGGAACATAATATGTACCATCCCCCCAAGTTTGAATAAGCTTTTTGTATTCAAATTTTATAGTTCCCATAACTCCTTTTTCTTTCAATCTTTTAGATATTCTTTTCTTACATCTATCATTCATTTGTTCATATGTAAGATCTGTGTGTACTAAATTATAAAATGACAGAAATGAAGAACCTGGTATCATAAAATCTGAAGTATCAGTTGTATAGTAAAAATCTTCATAATTCCATACACCATATACACTTTTAATAAATGGATTACTAATATCATATCCATACTCTTCAACATTATCCTTTGACACTGGTAAATTATATTGCATATTTTCTTTTAATCCCATCATAATCCAGTGAGTATATGGTAAAAATCTCTTTGATATATCTACAATAAACTTCCCCGGGGCAAGCCCTCAAACATCTAGAAAAGATGTTTGCCTCTCTTCGAGAGCGGGGTATTCGCCCCAGCAAACAAAACTTCGTAATGTTTGCCTAGTTTGTTACGACGCAAGCGTCGGGGAATTAAACCCGAAGAGATTAAAATATCCACTATTATTCATTGAATTATTTATTAACATATTACCTAAAAGTAATGTTACTATGGAATATGTAATTGCAAAAACACAAAAAAGTATACTTGTGCTGTTAATTATTAAATCTATATACATTGCTATTACCATTATAGCGACAGTAGACTTTATTTTAATCCCTATTATAGCAACTATATTTAATAATATAAAATATATTACTTTTTTTATATTATTAGGATTTTCTCTAAAAAGTAAATAAAGATAGTATATCATTACAACAAAAAACATAGATAAAGTATCAGTATAAAATATTGGTATATATAGAAATATGGGGGTAATTAAAAAAATTCCACCAAGCATTACAAGTGCTTTTGTATTATTGTACAATTTCCTTATAATAAAGTAAAATGTAATAATTGATGCTGTAACCATAATTATATTAAAAACTATTCCAGGAACTAATGCATTATATTTATCAAGATTTAATTTTAAAAATATTTTATATACAAATATCATTATGTACATTATAAAATCAGTATCAGGATATACAGTATAATATTCTTCTGTTTGTACTGGTACATTACGATTATTAGCTATATTATCTGCCATACTAATTATATTTATTAAATCAAATCTCTCACCACTAACTCTAAGCTTCATTCCACAAATAATTTCCAAACCTATTATACAAGATATTAATATTAAAAATATAATTATTTCTTTTTTTATACTAATTTTACCACAGTAATAAGTATTATCACTTAATTTCTTTTTTCCTATATACATACATAATGTATACATTAAAATTACTACTACTCCTATTATTAAAGCACACAAGATTAGTGGTAATGCACTTACAGCTTTTATTTGACTTTGATTATCAAATATTGTACCAATTAATATAACTGCAAATACAATTGAAAAAATCATATTAAATAATTTGTATATTTTTGATTTTACATTCATGACACATCTTCCCCTTATTGTATAACTAATTTTTCTTGTTTAAAAAGATTATATCACATGCAAATATTTATTTCAACAAAAAAATTCTCACAAATAATAAAAGCTTATTTTTTCTTAGAATAGAACGCAAAAAAATTTCAAATCACTTATAAATATAAAATTATTATATTTTTATATAACAAACTATACTTTCAAATATATTTTTATAGTTATTTTTTTCAATACTAATACTGAATTTGACTACATTATCAAAATCTATTTTATCAAAATACACCAACCTGTTATATGTATGTTTTGATAGTATATTTCTAATAATTTCATAATTAGAATACTCACACTCAAATTCACATTTTATATACTCATATATCTCATTTTTTATACACTTATTTATAGCAGACTTTGCAACATTAAAATAAGCTCTAAGCAAAGGTCCCGCCCCAAGAAGTATGCCACCAAAATATCTTACTATAACTATACATATATTAGAAAGTTGTTCTTTTACAATAGTTTCGTATATAGCTTTTGTTCCTGTTCCCTGAGGTTCTCCATCATCTGAGAATTGTATAATATTTTTTCCATTTTCTAAATATGAATATATATATACTATATGTCTTGCTTCCTTATTATCTACTTTTAATTTTTCTATACATTCTTGTGCCTGTAATTTATTTTCTATATTAAAAACATAGGAATAGAATTTTGATTTTTTTTCTATATATACATCACTTGATATTTCTCCATATTTGCTTGTATCATTTTTACAATTTAGTGTAAAATATGTCACTTTATTACTCTCCTATTCTTTTAATTTGTCATATTTTATCAAACTACTTACTTTTTTATATCAATAACTTTGTTGCTACGAAAATAATTATTATCTTCTAAATATTTGGTATTTTGTGTTATCCATGGACAACCAAATACAAATCTATTTATTTGAAATTTATATGTAGCACTACTAGTTTTAATTGTCATTTTTCCTAGTATAAATACATGACTTATTTTAAAACCTTCTACTTGTTCCCATAAAATATTAGCATAGCTTTCACCATTAATAGAGTAAATAGTTATTCCATCTTCATCAAAATAAAAAAAGTAATACTCTGATTCATCAAATCTTATATAGGTTTTCCATGGAGTTGGAATTACCATATTTGGCATGGGAATATTAGTTCCATAAATTATATTATTAGTTCTAGTTATATTATACTTTTCTATTACATTATTTAATTTATCTGTAATACTCATAGTTCACTCCTTTTTGATACTTTATTATTCTATATATTATCTGTATATAAAACTCGGTGTTATAAAATTTCTAAATATTAAATCAATTTTCAAAAAAATGCTATAGAATTAACTATAGCATAATACTTTTATATCTAATGTTCATATATTGGACTTGCCTTTTTTGTTACTACATCTCCAGTTATAATACATTTTGTTATTGTTTTATCAGATGGTACTTCATACATAGCATTCATTAATACATTTTCAATAATAGCTCTAAGACCTCTAGCTCCAGTTTTCCTTTCTAGTGCCAGACTTACAATTTCATCAATGGCACTATCCTCAATTACTAAATCAATATTATCCATTTTAAATAGTTTTTTATATTGTTTTATTAAAGCATTCTTTGGTTTAGACAATATATCTATAAACGCTTCTCTAGTTAATTGATCTAGAGTAGTTATAACAGGTAATCTTCCAACTAATTCAGGAATTAAGCCATATTTTACTATATCATGAGGTTGCACTTGTGCAAATATTTTACTTACATTTTTATCTTTTTTAGGTTCAACTACTGCTCCAAATCCGATTGTATTTGTTTCTAATCTACTTTGTATTATTTTGTCTAATCCTTCAAAAGCTCCACCACATATAAATAATATATTAGATGTATCAATTTTTATAAATTCTTGTTGAGGATGCTTTCTACCACCTTGTGGTGGCACATTTGCAACAGTTCCCTCTATTATTTTTAGTAATGCTTGTTGTACTCCTTCACCACTAACATCTCTTGTTATTGATGGATTTTCTGATTTTCTTGATATTTTGTCTAGTTCATCTATATATATAATACCTTTTTCAGCTTTTGCTATATCAAAATCAGCTGCTTGTATAAGCCTTAATAAAATATTTTCTACATCTTCTCCAACATATCCTGCTTCTGTAAGTGTTGTTGCATCTGCAATAGCAAAGGGTACATGTAACATTTTTGCAAGTGTTTGTGCAAGTAAAGTCTTTCCACACCCTGTTGGTCCAAGTAATAATATATTACTTTTTTGAATTTCAATATCATCTATTTTATCACTATTTCTTATTCTTTTATAATGATTATATACTGCAACTGCTAAAACTTTTTTGGCTATATCTTGACCTATTATATATTCATCTAATATTGTTTTTATAGTTTCAGGTGTAAGTAATTCATCTGATATTATTAATTCTTTATCAGTAGCATCAAAATTTTTATCGCCATTTTGAGGTAATTGTTCATCATTAGATAATATTCCTTGTGATACCATAATTTTATGACATGTATCTACACATTCATCACATATAAATATTCCATCAGGTCCTTCAATCAATTTATTAACCTCTTGTCTATATCTTCCACAAAAAGAACAAAAGATTGAATCGTTTATATCGTCTATTCTACTACTTTTACCTTTTTTTGCCATATTATCCTATTTCTCCTTAGCTATATCGTCTATATTTGCCATTATATCATCTATAAGTCCATATTCTTTTGCCTCTTGCGCTGATAAGAAGTTATCTCTATCTGTATCTCTTTCAATTACATCTAAAGGTTTGCCTGTTCTTTCACTTAGTATTTTATTTAAGTTTGCTTTAGTTCTTAATATAAAGTCTGCATGAATTTTCATATCACTAGCTTGCCCTTGCATTCCACCTAATGGTTGATGTATCATTATTGTTGAATTTGGTAATGCATATCTTTTACCTTTTGTACCTGCAGTAAGTAAGAAAGCTCCCATACTTGCAGCCATTCCAACACAAATAGTACATACATCTGATTTTATATATTGCATAGTATCATATATTCCCATACCAGCACTTACACTGCCACCAGGACTATTTATATATAAGTATATATCCTTTCCTGGGTCTTCTGCATCTAAGAATAGTAATTGTGCAACTACTAAAGAGGCAGTTACATCATTTACCTCATCCGCTAAGAAAATTATCCTTTCTTTTAAAAGCCTAGAATAAATATCATAAGATCTTTCTCCTTTACTAGTCTGTTCTATTACCATTGGTACTAAACTATTATTTATCATATTATACCTCCTACTATTAATAACAATTTATTTTTTATCATTTTATTCTACATTCTATTTTTCAACTGCACTATCAATAACTAAGTCCCAAAGTTTTTCTAGTTCTATTTTTTCTTTCATATAAATTTTTATATTTTCATTTTTCATATATTTTTCTTTTAATTTACTTACATCATCTTGCTCATTTTTATAAGCTTCAACTAGTTCATCTATTTTTGCTTCTATTTCAGTATCTGTTACTTCAATATTTTCTTGTTTCTTTATTGCTTCAAATGCAAGTCCAATTTTTACATTATTTTCTGCTTGAGGTTTTAAATCAGCTTTAAAAGCATCTTTAGTTGTACCCATATACTTACAATATATATCTAAATTTAAACCTTGTGCAGACATATTTTGTTCATATTCCTTTAATATATTTTCTTGTTCATCTTCTATCATACTATCTGGAATTACAACTTCTGTATTTTCTAATAATTTTTCTATAACTTTACTTTCTTTTTCATGTTTTGCATGTTCTTGCTTTTTAATTTCAAGTTTTTCTTTTACATCTTTTTTATAATCATCTAATGTATCAAACTCTGAAACATCTTTTACAAATTCATCATCTAATTCAGGTAAAATTTTGTTTTGAATAGCATTTAATTTTACTTTAAACATTGCATCTTTTCCAGCTAAATTATCAGCATGATAATCATCAGGAAATTTTACAGTTATCTCTCTTTCTTCTCCAATGCTCATACCAATTAATTGTTCTTCAAAACCAGGAATAAAAGCTCCACTACCAATTGTAAGTTCGTAATTTTCACCTTTCCCACCTTCAAATGCTACACCATCTACAAACCCTTCAAAATCTATTGTTGAGATATCATTTTCTTTTAATTTTTCATCTTCTACAGATACAATTCTTGCATTATTATCTCTTGCTTTATTAATTTCCTTTTCAACATCTTCATCTGTTACTGTAACATCTATTTTTTCTATTTCCAAACCTTTATAAGCCTTTACTTTAGCTTCTGGTCTTTCATAAAATTCTATGGTATATACTAAATCTTTATCTTTACCAATTTCCTTTATTTCTAAATGAGGTTGTGATACACTCTCAAGCTTGTTTTCTTCTAAAGCCTTTTTATACTCATTATCAGCTACTTCATCTACAACTAATTCGCATAATGCCTTTTCTCCATACATTTTTTCTACAATAGCCATAGGCACTTTGCCAATTCTAAAACCTGGAACATTAAAATATCTAGCATTTTTCTTAAATGCTTTATTTAATTCCTTTTTAAACTCTTCATTTTGCATAGTAAATTCTAATACTACCTTAGAATTTTCTTGTTTTTCAACTTTTACATTCATTTTCTATTCCTCCATAATTAAATTTATCTGCGACTACTATATTATATCATAAAACTTTAATTTTTCAACCACTTTAATAAAAATTCTTTCCATTAAATGAAAGAGGCACTTTTTGTATAAAAATAATTGCATAAATAAATTTTTATTTTGTTATTGACATTTTGTTAAAAACATGTTAAAATATATATTATGTTACTAATAAACTAAAATTTCAATAAATTATAGGAGGAATTATTATGAACGGATTTGTAAGGTGTGCAACTGTAAATGCAAATAAATTTTCACTTGGTGATATTGAAAAAAATAAAAACTATATCATCGAATGTATAAAAGAGGCTAACAGAAATAATGTTGATTTATTGGTTTTTCCAGAATTATGTTTAACTGGATATAGCTGTCAAGATTTATTTTATAATTCTGGATTTTACAGAATGGTAGAAGATGCAATTTATGACATTTTAGAAGATTCCTTAAGTGGTACTATTTATGCAATAGGTGCACCACTAATGTTAGATGGTGTTAGATATAATGTTGCTTATATTTGTCAAAATGGTAAAATATTAGGTATTGTCCCAAAAACATTTTTACCAAATTATGGAGAATTTTATGAAAGACGCTGGTTTTCTCCAATGCCAAGAGAAAATAAATATATAGAATTACCATTTTATGATAAAAAGGTACCCTTTGGAAAAATTATTTTTAATGCTAAGACATGTGGCTTTGATTTTAAGTTTGGGATAGAAATTTGTGAAGACTTATGGTCACCTATTCCGCCAAGTTCAGAGCTGGCACTCAATGGTGCACAGATAATTTTAAATCTTAGTGCTAGTAATGAACTTGTGGGTAAAGATAGCTATCGAAAGCAACTCATTGAAAATCAGTCTGGTAGACTAATCTGTGGCTATGTATACAGTTCTGCGGGAAACTCTGAATCTTCTAGTGATATAGTGTTTGGAGGAACTTCATATATTGCTCAAAATGGCTCCATGCAAAAAATGTTTAAAAAAGGTAATTTAAATATATCTGATGTTGACGTAGAACTATTAAACAATAGAAGAAGTCAAAACATGACGTTTGCAGCCTCACATCAGATATATGAAAATAAAGACATTTTAAAAATATCAACAAATTATACGTTTTCACATAAAGGCACTGAAAATGCGGAAAACATTTTCGCATGCATTAATCTTCACCCATTTATACCTAATAATCCATCTGAGCTTGAAACAATATTTAACATTCAAGTTGATGGTCTTGCAAGAAGAATAAACCAATTAAATTGCAAGGCTATAATTGGAATATCTGGTGGTCTTGACTCTACACTTGCATTACTAGTGACGCATAAAGCTTTTGAAAAATTAGGTAAAGATACAAAGGATATAATTGGAATAACTATGCCTGGTTTTGGAACTACCCAGATGACACATCAGAATTCTTTGAAACTTGGAGAATTGCTTGGCATAACAATGAGAGAAATTGATATAAAAAAAGCATGCCTTCAACATTTTGAGGATATTGGACATGAACCAGATAATTTTGATGTAACATACGAAAATGTTCAAGCACGTGAAAGGACGCAAATCCTTATGGACGTAGCTAATAAAGAAGGCAGAATTGTAATTGGCACAGGTGATATGTCTGAACTGGCTCTTGGTTGGTGTACGTACAATGGTGATCATATGTCAATGTATGGTGTAAATGCAAGCATTCCAAAGACTTTAGTAAAAAGTCTGATTAAATGGATTATTACAAATGCTACTTGCAATAAGGAACATAAACTTGAAAAATTGTTAAATTCTATACTTGATACACCAATCTCACCAGAATTACTGCCAAGTAATGGTAAAGAAATTGTCCAAAAAACTGAAAGTGTTTTAGGTTCTTATGAACTACACGATTTTTTCCTTTTCCATTATCAGCGTAATGGTTTTGGAAAAGATAAAATACTGGAACTTGCAAACATTGCATTTAACAAAGTATATTCTGAGAATGAAATTAAAAAGTGTTTTGAGACATTTATAAAAAGATATTATCAAAATCAATTTAAGCGCAATTGTTTACCAGATGGTCCACAGGTAGGTTCTGTGTCCATGTCACCTCGTGGTAGTTTACGTTTACCATCTGACTTAGATTATAAATCATTTATAAATATGTAACCTAAAAAATTATAATGAACTGTAAAAAAGTGACTCTTGAATTTTGGCTATTTTTTCACATCTTTTTTACTAATTAATCCTTTTTAGCTTTTAAATTTTTAAACAAAAAAACTGGTAATTTCGATCACATTTTTGATCTATTTTACCAGTTTTTTACATTCCATATATTTCTTTAAACTTTTTGGTGTAATTGTTATTTTCATCATATTCTATTATAGGTTCTAGAATTTTTAATTCATTTCCACCATTTCGTACATATTCTATCAATACAATACTAGGTTTTAAGTCAATTCTTGGAAAAACAAATTGTAACTTTTTAGGTTCAAAATTATATTTTCTAGCAAGACATATTAAATCTGCTACTCTTTCTGGTTTATGAACAAGATATAATTTACCTTTATTGTTTAATAACTTGCTAGATGTAACAAAAATATCTTCCAATGTACATTCAATTTCGTGCTTTGCAACATACTTTACTCTACCCTCGCTCAAAATTCCTGTTCCATTTTTTTTGTATGGTGGATTACATGTAATTATATCTACTCTTTCCTCTAAAATATATTCCTTTATATATTTAAAATCTTTTATATTGCAATTTAATGCTTTAATTTTTTCGTCAGTTTTATTTAAAGCTATATTTCTGATAAATAAATCATACATCTCCTGTTGCAACTCTACTCCATATATTTTTTTGTATTTCTTTTTACCATATATTATAAATGGAATTACACCACTACCACTACATAAATCTAAAATTATATTTTTGCTACTATTAGACTCCATAA
The DNA here is from genome assembly GCA_948470565.1 of uncultured Clostridium sp. GTDB lineage: Bacteria > Bacillota > Clostridia > TANB77 > CAG-465 > CAG-465. The sequence goes on along the minus strand of CAOKPF010000007.1, from coordinate 9,356 downwards.
AATTTGCAAGCATTACACTATCTGTTCCAAAACAAAAATAATCAGTATTTTGTATAAGTCTTAAATTTGATATTCCCAAATCAACGCATTTTTCACTTTCTTTTAATTTCATGTATTTTCTCCTAGCATTATTATACATTATAATTATACAAATATCAATATGTTTTTTACTATTTTCCTTTTAAAGAGTACTGTTTCATGATATAATAGATAAAACTTTATAGAGGAGATTTTACGATGATAATAAAATTTATAGAAACTAATAATGATGGTAATTGTACGATAAAACAAATACTAAAAAACAAGCTAGATATTTCGTCAAAACTTTTAACAAAACTAAAAACAAACAACTGTATATTTATTAATAATAATATAGCTATGGTAAATAATATAGTTCATGAGAATGATATAATTTTAGTAAACTTTGATAATATAAAATATGACAAGACTTTTTCAGATAAGTTTAAACCATATAATTATGTATTAGATATATTATATGAAGATGAATATATATTAATTGTTAATAAACCTGCATTTATGCCTGTTCATCCCAGTAGTCAAAATTACACTACTACTCTAGCAAACGCTGTAAATTACTATTTAAAATCAAAAAACATTAATACTATACATATAGTTACAAGACTAGATAAAAATACTAGTGGTATATGTATATTTGCAAAAAATGAATATATACAAGAATTATTTATTAGAAGAAAAGAAAAAATCCAAATGTGCAAAGAATATATATGTATTGCAAATGGTATTATATCAAACGAACATTTTGTAGTACAAAAAAATATATCGAGAAAAGAAGGATCAATTATAACTCGAGAGGTAAATGAAAATGGCGATTATGCTAAAACTGAATTTTTAATTATAGACAGAAATTACGAAAAAAATTACACTATTTTAAGAGCAATTTTACATACTGGTAGAACACACCAAATACGAGTACATTTAGCAGATCAAGGAAATGTACTACTTGGTGATGATTTATATGCAAATGAATATAAAATACAAAATATTAGTCAACATATTAATAGACAAGCTTTGCATTGTGAAGTAGTGTCATTTTTTCACCCCATTACCTTTAATAAGATCAGTATAAGAACAGATGTTCCTTACGATATGAAAATTCTCATGTAATACTATCATTATTATATTTTCAAGCCTTGCAATGCAAGGCTTAATTTTATATGACTATTTTATGTACAAAGGTCATATATTCTAATTATGTTACTTATATATACATTAAATTTTGGTTACTATTTCCTATGAGAATATACATATTCATAATATACTCTTGGAATAGTTCTATATATTTATCTCCGTTGAATTCAACGGAGATAATTTTAAAAAATGACTATTACATATATTTAAGTCATTTATTCTAGTGTCAACAAAGTAAAGAGCCTATTTAATAAATAGACTCTAATCATATAATATATATTGATTATGCGTTTCTTTCAAATAATTTTCCTGTCTTCGTATCTAAACATATCATTTCAAGCGTTTTTACGTTCATACTTCCTTCATCTTTTACCTTTTTCATAAATCGCACAATATCATTTACAGGCTGATTTTCAAAAAATTGTATTATAACAAATTTACCATTACTACCTTTTATGATTTTTGGTTCATTCGATGAAAACTTTGCTATGTTTCCATATTCTTGACCATTCTGCCCATTATATGAAAATTGAACTTCACTATCAAAATCATATTCATCTGTATTAAATATCCGCTCTTTTCTTATATTGACAATATTATACTTACCATTATCTTTTACAATAAAAATATTTTTATATAAAATATTAATATCCTCTGCTTCAAATGCAATTTTATTAGTTTCAATATCGTATATTACTTTGGTACTATCATCTCCAAATTTAGTAAGTACAAAATACTTTTCTGATTCTGCATCAAGATAATATATATCAAATAAACTACCTGAATTATAAACATACTTATTGTCATCAATATAAGCTAGACACTCTGTATCTATAATTCTTATATATTCTGTTCCATCTCCATCTGAAATTTTTGCAAACATCAGATTTCCCCTATGAATAGATGGTACAAAAATATCCTGTAAATTAGGAATTACTAAAGTATTAAAATCTGTATTACTTGATACCAGTTCCCACTCATTATTGTCGCACTCTTTTGCAATTATAACAGTATTTCGCAGTTTATACATAATAATATTTTTGCCTGTAACTGTATTACTAAGCTTTACCTTTCTATTTGTTACACTACTACCATAATTATATATTACTTTAGTATAACCTTCGCTTTTTAACATTTCTACATATTCTGCAAAATACATTTTGACTGATGAAAAATTATTTCCTACCATAGGCTTTTCCTCCTTTAATAAAATTGGACTATAAATTGTTTCATGGAAATTATAACACCTATATAATTTAAAGTCAATGGTATTAATATAATTTCCAGGGGAAATTCATGAAAAACTGCAAAAATGAAATATTTTTGTAATATTATTTTGGGTGTTTTCAGTATTATCAGCCAAAATATCTTGATAACTTAACCATAATTTTATAACATTAAGACGTTACCATTACTTGATGTTTTTTCTATATATATTTATTTTTGGCAAATTCTATAACATCAAGTAATTGTTTTTCATTAATCAAACATTTAAACATATTATTACTTATACTTTTTACACTTTTTCCCTTTTCTTCTTTATAGTTTTTATGTATCATTGTTGCAAACTTTCTTAATATATTCATATTCTCTTGTGCATTTTTACTTCCTAAATAGCATTTATCTTCACTAAAACTTACATCTAATATATGATGCATACTTTCTATACTCCAATGATTTCTTATATGTTTTGCTATTTCTTTTAATTCTCCATTTATACTTGTTATATACAAACTTCTCTCTTTCCTTTTTTTATTATTTTCTTCTACTATCCTTATTACTTCTACTACATCTGTTAATTTTTCCCATTCTTTGAAATATCTATCAAAGTATTTTTCTTTATAATATTCTTTATTTTTTACTCTTACATATTTTCTTGTCTCTATTCTTCCATGTGATTTCTCTACTGTTTCATATATTTCAAAATCTTTTTCGTTAGTTGCTCTTCCTCATATATTATTTTAAAATCTTCATATATATTTTTTTGATTACTTTTTAATTGTATTAGATATTCTCCTCCATTTTCTACTATTGCTCTTGCTGTTTCTTTTTGACAATGCAATGCATCTGCTGTTATTATTTTCCCTTTTATATCTATTATTTCTAACATACTTTGTACTGTTGGTATTTCATTTGTCTTTTCATATACTGTTTCTTGATATAGTGATATTCCTGTTTCTGTATATGCTGTTACTATATTTAAAGCTTTATTAAATTTTGTTATCATTTCTGTTGCTCTTATTACTTTTCCATCAAAGTGGATTTCTTCAAAATTATTCTTTATATATTCTTTATTTATTTTATATAATATCAATGATAAAAACTCTGTATTTATCATTGATAGAACTCTCTCTACTGTTGAATGTGAGGCTACTTTTTTTATTCCAAATTCTTTTAACAAAAATTCTTTTTTATCTTTTGCATAATCTACTATTTCTGTTACTTTATCTAATCCGCACAAAACTCCTATTATTAATATTTTTAATATATCTGCTAATGTATATCTTATTTTATTTTCATTTCTTTTATCTTCTATTAATCCAAAATAGTTATTAAATATATCATTTATCTCCTTCAACTTTTTATCACCAATCTTCTTATACCATATTTTATATATTATTACAAGTTATATATGTATATTGTACTTTTCTTGGTAATTTAAAATGTTACAAAATTATGGTTAAGTTGTCAGGATATTTTGATTGATGGTACTAAAAACGTTCAAAATAATATTACAAAAATATTTCATTTTTGCAGTTTTTCATGAATTTCCCTTGTATAATTTCATTTAAAATGTCTACTGCCTCTTTATATTTTATTATACCATTTCAAATACGCATATATAAACTCATCTATTCTTCCGTCCATTACTGCCTGAACATTACCTATTTCAAAGTTTGTTCTATGATCCTTTACTAATGTATATGGGCAAAAAACATATGATCTAATTTGACTTCCCCAACCATTATCTGTTGTCTCGCCTTTTATTTCGCCCATTTTTTTCTTGTAATTGTCTCGCTCCATCTTATATAGCTTAGCTTTTAACATTTTCATAGCATACTCCCTATTTTGAACTTGTGACCTTTCTGTTTGACAAGTAACAACTATACCAGTTGGAATATGTTTTAATCTAACCGCTGACGAAGTTTTGTTTACATGTTGTCCACCCGCTCCACTTGCTCTATATACGTCCATATGTACATCTTCCTCTCTAATAACTACCTCTACATCATCTGGTATTTCAGGTATAATCTCTACTCCAGCAAATGAAGTATGTCTTCTACTATTACTATCAAAAGGTGAAATTCTAACTAATCTATGTACACCATTTTCACTTTTCAAATATCCATATGCGTTATATCCCTTTACCAATATAGACACACTTTTTATACCTGCCTCATCACCATCTTGTAAATCAAGTACTTCTATATCAAATTCACTTTTATTACACCATTTTGTATACATTCTATATAGCATTAATGCCCAATCTTGAGATTCTGTTCCGCCTGCTCCTGGATGTATAGTAATAATTGCATTGTTACTGTCATATTCTTCTGATAATAATGTGTCTATTTCTAGCTTATCTAACTTTTCATTCAAACTATCAGCAATTAGACCTGCCTCTTTAAAACTTTCAATCTCATTTAATTCTTCTGCTATTTCAAGATAGCCATAAGCCTCTTCCAAAGACATAGTTAGTTTATCTATTTTTTCAATACAACTTTTAAGTATCTTCATTTCACTAAGTACTTTAGCAGATTTTTTGCTATCCTCCCAAAATCCTTCCTCTGATACAATTTTTTCTAATTCTACTATTCTATCCTTTTTTTGTGATAAACTCATTGCCTCTTTAATTATATTAAGCTTATTTTTTAAATTATCTAGTTGAATTTTCAAAGTATCAAAATCCATTAATTAACACACTCCCATATTTTATCTAGTTTTACATCTTCTTTATAAGGTATGTATTCAAATTCCAAATATTCATCCTTAGTGGGATGATAAAACGATAAATAATACGACCACAACCCTAAATTTTGTCCTACTTTATTTACCTTTTGTCCATACTTTATATCACCATATAGCGGATGATTAATATTTGCAAATTGAACACGTATTTGATGATGGCGACCTGTATGTAAATCAATATCCACCAAAGAATACTCCTTATTATTAAACACGAAATTTTTTTTACACACATATTCTAGCTCTGCAAGCTTTGCATTTTTTATATTAGAATTTACTACTCTACTCATATTAGTTCTCTCATTTTTTACAACGTAATTTTGTAACAACTTAGGTTCATTACTTACATCTAAATATCCATTCAAAATTGCATAATATCTTTTTTTTACATTCTTTTGTCTAATATACTCACTTATACGAGAAGCCGCCTTAGAGGTCTTAGCAAATACCATAACCCCTCCAACCATTCTGTCTAATCTATGTACTAATCCTAAATATACGTTTCCTGGTTTATTATATTTTTCCTTTAAATACCCTTTTATAATTGCAAGCATATCAATATCACCTGTTTTATCCTGTTGAACAGGAATTCCAATAGGTTTTATAACTACTATTATATGATTATCCTCATAAAGTACTTTTAAATTTCTCATAAAAAACTCCTTTTTTATATTAAAGTATATTTTAACATAGTATATACAATGTTTCAAGTATATTACTAATAATAACAAAACGAAAATACACAAAAAACAGACACTATAAATATATAATGTCTGTAAAAAAATAATTTTTTATATTCTATATATGTTTTATTTTCAATAATTAATTATAAAAATTACAAAACCTATTATTAAAACAACTCTGGATAAGCACACCTTATTGCTTCTATCGGACTATTATTAAACAGTGAATTCATCATTCCACTTAAAAGGTTTTTTTGAAAATCTTTTAATGTCATCTTCATTTTTTCATTATCTTCTAATTTTAAAATATCATCGCATAAATACCTTATCAAAGCTCTTGCATTATCAAAATTTTTTTCATCGTTAAAATTCCAAAATCCCTTTGGAAATCTATAAATTTCATTATTAATAATAAGTTTATAGACCTCCAATGCTTCCATACTTAATAATTTCTTTTGAGTATATATTTTAGAATTACTAGAATTACTTTTCTTAATAATAAATTCTGATAAGTCATATTCATTAGGATAAGCAGCTTTTAATGCAGCAAATATATTACCATGATATACTATATCAAGCATTCCAGCAAGTCCATACTCAACAAATACTTTATATTTCAAATTTTCATATACAAATTCCTTAGTCCAGTTTAACTTGTCATCTATAAGCCATATGGTCGCCTCTATTGCTGTTGTTTTATTCCAATATTTTTTAGGTACACTTTTAAGTTCCCATGGTTTATATTCTCCTGGATAAGCACTATTAATAGCTTCATATAGGCAACCATGGAACACTAAAGGAATAACACTCCTAAGTCCGTTTTCAAAGAAAACCTGATAAGTCAGATTTTTACATACTTCATCTCTAGTCCATTTTTTCTTCTCTTCAATTAGCCATTTTACTGCTTCAATCCCAGTTTCTCTATTCCAATATCTAAGTGGTACTTTATTTAATTCCCAAGGCTTATATTCGTCAGGATAAGCAGCATTTAGTGCCTTATAGACAGAATTGTCAAAATAAATATGAAATATTCCTCTTAAATTATTTTGATAAAATACTTCACAAGATAGGTTTTTACATACCTCATCTCTAGCCCATTTTTTCTTCACTTCAATTAACCACTTCACTGCTTCAATAGCTATTTTTCTATTAAAATACCCTTTTGGAGAATTTTTCAGTTCCCATGGTTTATATTCTCCTGGATAAACAATTTCTAATAATTTATATGGACTATTATTAAGTAGGTTTCTTATTAAAAACTTAAGTTTGTTTTCATAAAATATTTCATTAGATATACTATTGCAAATTTCCTCATGTCCCCATTCAAGCCGAACTTCAAATAGGTATTTTACAATAGATGCAATTGCATCTACATTTAAAACTCCTTTATAAAAAAACAAACTTCTTGGAAATCTATTAATCTTTTCGTCTAAAACTAACTTATATACATCTACTGGTTCCATAGCTAATAATTGAGCCTCACTATATTGTTTTTCCATATAAAACCTCCTATATATTAATATTTAGATTTAATTATTGTATAAAAAATTATATCACTTTTTTGTTATTATGTCAATAATACATTTATTACTTTAAGAATAAAATTACGTTTAGTGTGTTTGACTGAGTTTAAAATATAAATTAGTTTATATTATAGAATTTTCATAGCTATTTCCATAAAAATTTTCTAGATTATATAATTTTATTATATTTTTTTCTATTTTTTTTAGTAAAATACCATTTATAAACCCACTGCCTGTACCATCTGTTACAACTATTTTGGTATTAATTTTTTCTTGCAATTCCTCAAGTAACATATCATCTAAGAATATATCTTCGTCCTCTTTTAACATAATTTTAGGAAACATTACATATTCGCCAATATCAACACTATTTTGTTTTAATTCATTTATTGTTCTTAATATATCCTGACCAGTTATAAGTCCCGTTACTGTAATTTGTTCACCAAAAAAGTTATTAATTGGCGCTACCACATTAATATCTATATTTGGTAACTTTTCATTTTTTAATATTTGAACTTTTTGCCTTATATATTCCTCTGTTATTTTTCCTGTTATTATAGTTATTCTTTTATGAATTAAATTACTTTCTATATTTTTTAAAGCAACTTCAAACTCATGTTCGAAGTTTGCCATAAGTCCAATTCCATCTTCTATCTGTTCAAACTCTCCATATTCTTTATAACTTGGAATTTTTATACCTGCCTTTATATATATTTCGTCTGCTGGAAATACAAACATAGTTTTATGTTTTTTCTTAAATTCAGTTTGGTATCTTTCAACCAACTTTATAGTATCTATACAATCTTGTTTTTCAAGTGGTACTAATGGGTAAAGTCCTTCTCTATTTTTGGATAATCCTACTGGAACTATACATATACTTTTTAAGACAGGTATATATTTTGATAAATCTTGTATTGTCTTTTCAAGTATTTTACCATCATTTATACCCTTACAAAGCACTATTTGAGCATTCATATTGATATCTGCCTCATATAACAAGTCCATATATTTTAATACTTTTCCAGCAAATCTATTATTTAACATCATGCATCTTACATCATTATCGGTTGCATGAACTGATATATTTATAGGGCTCATTCTATATTTTATTATTCTACGTATATCAGATTGTTTCATATTTGTAAGAGTTATATAATTCCCTGAAAAAAATGATAATCTATAATCATCATCTTTAAATATCAATGAATTTCTAACATTTTTTGGCAACTGTTCCATAAAACAAAATATACATTTATTATGACAGTTACGTGGTTTATCTATAAGTTCTGTTTCAAATACTAATCCTAAAGCTTCGCTTTCCTCTTTTTCAATTTCATATATTTCCACTTCACCATCAACATGTTTTATCTCAAGTTCAACATAACAATCAGCCTCAGCAAATTTATAATCTAATATATCTAATACCTCTTCGCCATTAATACTTAATAACTTATCTCCCTTAGCAATTCCTAAATCTTCTGCTATACTTCCTTTTTTTACACCATATATTAGTATTTCTTTCATATTTTATTTCTCCTAAAATGACAAAAGCTCCACAGATACTGTGGAGTAAAAAATATTTTTTATGCTTCAGCTTTTTTTTCTTTTATTTCAACAACTTGCTCATTTTTGTAATAGCCACAAGCAGGACAAGCTGTATGTGAGAGAATAGCCTCTCCACAATTAGGACAATTATTTAAATTCTTTGTCTCTATTTTCCATGTAGAACGTCTCTTATGTGTTCTTTCTTTTGACCATCTTCTTTTTGGTTGTGCCATCTAAAATTCCCTCCTTATATAAAGATATGTATATCAAATACACAATCATTATCTCATTTGTTACTTATACATTATATACTACAACCTAGATATTGTCAAGATTTTACGACTTAAATATTAAAAGTTTTAGTTATAATGTACTATATTTCCTAGAAATTGAATTAATATTACTATAATCTAATCGGGTCTTAAACACTTTTTTTAATAAAAAATCTTTGCAAGCATTAAAAATGCTT
>CAOKPF010000006.1 GCA_948470565.1 uncultured Clostridium sp. | reverse complement strand
TACAAGGCATAGGGGATTTTTACTCTTTTAAAAGTGTTTAAAATGAGATTATATACTACAACCTAGATATTGTCAAGATTTTACGACTTAAATATTAAAAGTTTTAGTTATAATGTACTATATTTCCTAGAAATTGAATTAATATTACTATAATCTAATAATAACCAAAACAAAAAGTTTTGGTTATTACATTATACACCAGTTGGTCCTTGTGGTATAGTTAAATCAAGTACAAAATTTGGTGGTACACCTCTTATAGTTGCAGAAGCTTGACTTCCTGGTGCGCCTGTTGTTACTGTTCCTATTGCAAGTGTTGGAGCTGGTCCTACCTCTCCAGTAGCTCCAGTCGGTCCTGTTGCACCTGTTGTCCCAGTAGCCCCTGTTGGTCCTGTTATTCCTTGTGGTCCTGTTGCACCTGTTACCCCAGTAGCTCCTGTTGGTCCTGTTATTCCCTGTATTCCTTGTGGTCCTGTTACACCTGTTACTCCAGTAGCTCCTGTTGGTCCTGTTATTCCCTGTACTCCTTGTGGTCCTGTTGCACCTGTTATCCCAGTAGCTCCTGTTGGTCCTGTTATTCCCTGTATTCCTTGTGGTCCTGTTGCACCTGTTACTCCAGTAGCTCCTGTTGGTCCTATTGGACCTTGTACACCTTGAGGTCCTGCTGCACCTGTTGCTCCAGTAGCTCCTGTTGGTCCAGTTACACCTTGTATTCCCTGTGCCCCCTGAATACCTTGTGGTCCAGTGGCTCCTGTTGGTCCTACTGGTCCTTGCACACCCTGAATACCTTGTATTCCCTGCGGTCCTGTTGGTCCCATAGGTCCTCTTGGTCCTGTTGGACCAGCTGGAGTGCCTACAACACAACAACAACTATTTTGACAATTAGGTCTACAACAAGAAATATTACAACTATCTTGAAAATTATCATTACAACAACTCATTGTCATACCCCTTTCTACAATAAATGTAATATACATTTATCATACTATATTATATTTTCAATATATATCATTCGTTACAATTTAATTTACTGTAATGATCTTTTGTAATTTTAAATTTTTGTCTTTAATAATAAATATTTTTTACTCACTATTTTTATATCTCCTATAAAATTTATATCTTAATATTTATATTCTTGACATATAATATTTGTCTGGTATAATTATATTATAAAAAAGGAAGTGTTTAATTTGAAAATTGGAATAGTAGGATTACCAAATGTTGGGAAAAGTACATTGTTTAACGCTATAACAAAAGCTGGAGCAGAAAGTGCAAATTATCCATTTTGTACAATAGAACCAAATATTGGAATGGTGTGTGTACCAGACAATAGAATAGATGTTCTATCTAATATGTATGATACAGATAAAACAACATATGCAACAATTGAATTTGTAGATATAGCAGGACTTGTAAAAGGAGCCTCCAAAGGAGAAGGACTTGGAAATAAATTCCTATCACACATACGTGAAACTGATGCAATAGCACATATTGTTAGATGCTTTGAAGATGACAATATAGTTCATGTAGATGGTAAAATTGACCCTGTAAATGATATACAAACAATATCACTAGAACTAATATTATCTGATATAGAAGCAATACAAAAAAGAATGGAACGAGTATCAAAAACTATGAAATCTGGTGACAAATCCGCAAAAATAGAATATGAATTATTACAACGTGTAAAGGAACACTTAGAAAGTGAAAATCCAGTCAGAACAATGGAACTTACAGAAGATGAAAAAATAATATTAAAAGAAGTATATTTACTTACTATAAAACCAACTATATATATTGCAAATGTATCAGAAGAACAACTTACTAATATGGAAAATGATAAATATGTAAAACAGGTAATAGAATATGCAAAATCTGAAGGTGCAAAAACAATTTCACTATGTGCAAAACTTGAAGAGGATTTAAGTCAATTAGAAAAAGAAGATGCAAAACTACTCATGGAAGATTATGGAATTGATATATCTGGACTTGACAAGCTTATAAATGCTAGTTACTCACTTTTAGGACTTATTTCATTTCTTACTGCTGGAAAACAAGAAGTTAGAGCTTGGACTATAAAAGAAGGCACTAAAGCACCTCAGGCAGCAGGGAAAATTCATTCAGATTTTGAGAGAGGATTTATAAAAGCAGAAGTCATATCTTATAACGATTTAATTGAAAATGGTTCTACTGCAGCAGCACGTGAAAAAGGACTTGTTAGATTTGAAGGAAAAGACTATATAGTAAAAGATGGAGACATAATAGTATTTAGATTTAATGTATAATATAGTACCTATCTATTTAGATAATACATCTAAAACAGATAGGTATATTTTTTATTGTCCCATTATATTAGTATACTCATTATATAATTTATCCCAAGTAGTCATACCAACAATTCCATCTATAGTAAGTCCCATAAGCTTTTGAAATTCTAATACTGCACTTTGGGTTTTAGGTCCAAATATTCCATCGATTTCAACCTTGGTAATAGTTGGATATTTACTTGATAATGCATTTAAGTATTTTTGAAGTTCTACTACATACTCTCCACTACTACCTTTACTTAACACATTATTAGATTGATCTAAATAATCAGGTATTCTATCGCACTTATTGCTATCAATACTATTATAATTTTTTTTATACAACATATGTAATTTATTCCAAGTATTAGCATCAACAATTCCATTTATTATAAGACCTGAAACTTTTTGAAAATCCATTACAGCACTTTTTGTATTAGGTCCAAATACTCCATCTACGGTTATTATAAGCAGTTCAGGATATACTTTAGCAAGATCAAACAACATTGTTTGTAGCTCCTCTACATCACTTCCTTTACTCCCCTCTTTCAAAATTACATAACCCCTATTATTAATCATGCTATTTCCAATAACATTTCTATTATTCATCATATAATTTCTCATATTATTATTAAAACAATTATTTCTCCTTCTCACAAAATCACATCTCCTAACTACTATATACTATGTCTACTTTTAGGTTTTATGACAAAAATAATTTATTTTCTTGTCAATTTTTCTACTTAGTGTTAAAATATGTATGTTAGGAGATAATATAATTATGGAACATGTAATTTTAGTAAATCCTATATCAGGAAATCACAAAGGCGTAAAATTTTGTAAAATAGTACAAAATATACTTATAAAAAATGGAATAACACCAAAACTATTTGTATCTGAATATCCCAAAAACTTAACTAAAATTTCAAGGAAAATCTCTCATAAGTGTAATTGCAGATTTTATGTATTGGGTGGAGATGGTACACTAAATGAAGTTATTAGTGGCATAATTGGTACAAATTCAGAAATTGTAGTCATTCCTTGTGGTACAGGCAATGACTTTATAAAAAATATATCTGATTACAAAAGTGTAAGAAAAATTGTAATCGAATCTTTAAAGAACAAAAGTTCAATGGTAGATGTAATGAGAGTAAATGACACTAAATATTGCATAAACATATTAAATGCGGGATTTGATGCAATGGTAGCTAAAAACGTAGATAATTTTAGAATATTTAGGTTTTTAAGTGGAAAAGCAAAATATAACTTATCTATATTTTATACTCTACTTTCAAATAAAAATTATAAGTTGAAAATCAGATTAGATGGAAAATATATAAAAAAGGGATACTTTACACTTGTTGCAATCTCTAATGGAAAGTTTTATGGTGGTGGTATATGTCCATGTCCTAATGCAGTAATTAATGATGAATTATTAGATGTTTGTGTAATTGATTCTACTCGCATTCGTGAAAAAATATTCTTACTACCAAAATACAAAAAAGGTAATCATATTACACTAAACAAAGCTCATATATCAAAAACACATAACCTAACAATAGTGTCTACCAAAAAGTTTCCTGTAAGTCTTGATGGTGAAATTATATATACTGATAAATTAAAAGTAGAACTTTTACCACAAAAAGTAAATATAGTAATGACGAAGAAACAGTAGAAATTATCCACTGTTTCTTTTCTTAGAAAAAACTACTTTATAAATCAAGACCAATTTTTTATTTCTAACGATTAATACAATTAGAAAATTTTCTGTACAAATTCAATCTCCAATTACTTGTAACTTTCTATCATTTGCAAATATACTTAAATTTATAATTTGACATCATTCCACTTGCAACTCGTTTTAACATATTACTGTGCTCATATGCTAATGGTAACATTAAAGCATTATATAATGGTGAAAAACATACCCTACGAAATCTTTCAACATTTTGCTTTAATTTGCACTCATATTTTTTTATATTATCATTAATTACCATTGCAAAACATTGACTTGAACCACCTCTACTTCCTGCATTTTTTTCATCATTTGATTTATATACATCTATAAAATGTAATGTTTCTAATTTATCAGAGATTTGACTATCAAATTTTACAATTGTTGGTTCAAAAGCTCTTTTTACAATATCAATCTTTAAACCTGTATTTTCATAAAAATTCCTTATTACCGAATCGACAGGTGATTCATATTTTTTTATTTCTCCACCTATTACTCCCCAATAGCCAGGAAAATCTTCCATTTCTAAATTACGTTTACCAAGAAGTACATAGTCTTCTTTAGTTTCTATATCTCTTACAATAAACACAAGATCAACTGTCTGTCTTCCTTGATTAAATGCAATTGGCGGATTAGTTGTAGCTTCAACAATTTCTTCCAAAGTAGTATTATGACTAAATATATATTGTAATACAGGAAAAGGAACATTATTTTGTACAAATTCAATATCACCATTTCTCAAAGCATTTCTAATACTTGTGGAGTGTACAGAAAATTTTGATTCAATTTCAGGATTTATTATATTAGGTGTAAATTCATATTTCCCACTTTCAATCACATCAAGTATATCTTCATTATTCCCCGTTACAAAATCAGTAACTCCATACATATTACAAATATCTTTTATATCACTAATCCACATCTCAAAAGTATCATAGTCCTGAATATGAACAATATCGTACAATGTGGTATCTATTCCATCAGCTTCAAGTGTCATTCGTATCATTTTTTCCCGTTCATGTGCATACACACAATTTCTTTCACTATATGTATAACATGAGCCTATACCAATTATAGTTTTTGAAAATTTACTAATAAGATTTTCAATATACGCCCTTTGTCCATTGTGAAACGTCATATATCTTCCAGTTGTAAATGCTATTTTCTTCATAAAAATACCTCCAATAATATATATCTTTGTTTATATATCTAATGCTTTTAACAAATTGGAATTTAAACCAAAGTGTTAGTATCTGGAGCATAAAAATGTAGTAAATGAATATCCTCTTCATTCTCTTCTATATTAAGTCCTATAATATACATCCCCTTAGTAATTATCTCACCAACTTCTCTTTCATAATCAGTTGGAGCTGGACCTGTTTTCCTAAAAGTATGCTTAAATCCATATGAATAATAAAAGTTAGTTCTCTTATACCTTTTACATTTTACCCTAGTTTCAATAATTACATTTCCATCTCTATCTAATATGTGATACCTGTTATTATGAGTTTTGGCATAAAAACAATTACCGCATTCATCATAAAATATATCTTCATATACTCCATGAGGAATTACAAGCTTTATATACTCGGTACTTAAGTACAAAATTCCATAAGTTTTAATTTCATCAATCACTACTTCATACTTAACAAACGCCGCATATTGTCTCTTTTTATATATATTTACATACATTTTATCTGTAACATCTTCATTAATTTTATCACCTATATATCTGGAAATTTCATTATAATCTATATAATACATATCTACCAATTTAAATTCAGCAGGCAATATTACATAAGAATTTTTATCTATTTGCTCATAATCTCGTTCTACTGAACAAAGTGCAGTATCTTTTATCTTTAATAAATATAATGGTAACTTATCTTCTTTTCGCAACTCTAATACTCTTACATATCTTACATATTTAATAGGTATTTCCATTAATTTTCCTCTTGATATAACTCTATAATAACCACCATAACGGTACAATATATTTAGAGTTGGTCCTGTTTTAGCATCAATATTTCCAATACGCATATCTATTGATTTCCCACTCATAAAATTTTCAAAATTATTAAGATAAATCATATATGCATCGTCAATCTCAATAGATTTTTCTTTTAAACAAAAATTTCCCATACAGTACCTCCTTAACAGAAATAAAAATAATTTATAGTTACTTAAACACTTTAAATGCGTAATACTAAAAATATTATCTTTTCTTTGTACGCAAATATTTTGGAATACTTTCATGTGCCTCATTACATGCTTCAATAATAACTCTTTCAATATCTGACTTATAAATTCCATATTTATTTAGCTCAGTAGCAAGTTGACTTATGTTATGTTCCATTTTTAAACCATTGAAGTCAAATAATCGAAAAAAAGGATAATATAAATTCCGTATTTCTGTTACATTACCTACTTCAAAAAATAACATAAAATAACCTCTTTGGCGTAAATAGCAAGCCCTTAATGTATCATTTGATTTACGATGTTTCTTTAGCTTATTACTCATTAATTAGCCTCCTTTTTAATTTGTACTACTTTGTTAATTACAACAGTATATAAAAAATTTTCATAATTCTATCATAAATAGCATTTATTGTCAATATCAAGCTTTTTCAAAAAAATTATATAAAATTTAATTATTCAATATATCATTTTCATAATTTTGATGTAAAATAATAAACTAGATATATACTACAAATAACAATAAAAATCATTGAAAATAACATATGTAAATTCAATGATTTTTACAGTCCCTTTTATATTACTTGTAATAATATTTATAATAATTTATATAAACATTTTCTTAAACCTTGTATTAAGGATTCTATTAAAAATAAAAATAATGCAATTAGAAACAAACATATACAATACAAAATATGCCATATAATACCAGAGATTAATACTATACCAAATAATTCTGATAATAAATTATTTGATTTATCTATCTTGTACACAGTTAATACTTTAAAATTTTCATCGTATTTTTTTGTAACTTTACATTCTTCATTTTCAAAATCAATTTTTATAATCCCGTTTTTCTTTTCAAAACTAAAATCTATATTACTATTCTTAAGTTCTTCTATATCTTGAAAACTGTTTACTTCTATTTTTTCCAATTGTTCAAAATCTGCAACTGTTGCAGGTGTTATATCTAATTTTTCAAAAAGTATTATAAATAATAATATAGATACTATTCCTGTTATAATAAAAGTTATAATTTCTGGTAATTCAAATGACTCTATCAAATTAATTAATCTTTCCTTCATAAAAATTCCTCCATTATATATAATTTTATATTATAATTTTTACCAGTTACATTTTATTACTTAAATCTTCTGCTGCCATTCTTGCTATTCCATAGATATTTGTTGATTTATTGCAATCACAAGAGAATAATATAATTGTCCCTATTGTTTTTTGATATTTGATTATTGGTACAATTATTTGTAATTTATATTTAGAAACATCTTCATCTTGCAATATAGGTAAAAATTGGCAACTTGTATACAATATTCCTCCTTTTTCTGCCATACATAAAACTTTTTTACTTACCATTCCGCCAAGATAATATTTATTTTCCTCTCCTGAAATTGCAATTACCTCATTTTTATCAGTAATACAAGTTACAAAATTAGTAAGTCCTGCTAAAAAATCCGCATACTGTCTGATTTGTGCAACATGTTCATTATATGCAGATTTTTGAAAATCCACATTTAAATACTTCTTAACAATTATGTTTCCATCTTCTCTTGCCAACATTTCTATATTATCCCCATTTTTAATTCCAAATCTTTTCCTAGTTTTTTTAGGAATAACAAACCTACCCAATTGGTCTAATTTTCTAACAACTCCTTTAGTTTCTTCTGTACATTTCTTTAAAATTATTTCACCATTTTTTTCTTCAAGTATTTCTATTAGCCTACCTTCTTTAAAACCAAGTATGTTCCTAAACTCCTTTGGCATAGTAATCCTTCCTAAATTATCTAATGTCCTTACCATTCCAACTGTATTCATAATACTACCTCCTTTTTTTACTTTCTTAATTAATAAAGTAACCATTAAAAAAATCTTCTTTAGTATATCATACTTTTTGTTTTATGTCAACATATCTTTTGTTACTTTTGTAATTTATTCATATATATTTTTTTGATTGAATTTTACTATTTTTTCTGATATAATATATTCGGTGAGAATATGGAAAATAGTCCAAAAGAAAAATTAAATATTATACAAGAAAAACTAGCCACTAATTTAATAAAGCCTAGATTTGATATAAACTTTACATCTACTTTGCCAGATGAAACAAAAATGCTTGGAAATATTATATCAAAATTTTTAGATACAGGTGATATAATTGTATTAAATGGTGAACTTGGTTCTGGCAAAACTGTATTTATGACAGGTGTAGCTGAGTTTTTTAAAATAAAACAAGACGTTTCTAGCCCTACATTTTCAATAGTAAATGAATACACCACTGATAGTAATAAAAATATATTTCATTTTGATGTTTACAGAATTAAGTCATGTGATGAGTTTTTAGAAGATATTGGAGATGATTATTTTTATAATGGTATTTGTTTTATAGAATGGGGGCAAATTATTAAAGATATTTTGCCTAGTAATACAATAACTATAGATATAACAAAATCTGGTACTAATACTAGACATTTTCATATTTGGAGGGATTAAATTGAATATATTAGCTGTTGATACAACTACAAAAATTGCATCTGTTGCATTAAAAAATAATGATATAATTGATGAAAGAAGAATTGATAATGAAGTTACACATTCAGAAAAGCTATTACCTTTAATTGACGAAATTTTAGTAAGTAATAATATTACATTAAATGATATAGATAGATTTGCTTGTCTAAATGGTCCAGGCTCTTTTACTGGAATTAGAATTGGTCTTTCTACTTTAAAAGCTTTTTTGCAAGTTCAAAACAAAGATTGCTTTGCAATATCTAGCCTTGAAGCTATTGCTATTTCAACATATTTAAAACTTGAAATCAATAGTCCAAAATATATTGCCTCTTTAATAGATGCTAGAAATAACCGTGTATATTTTTCTATGTTTGAAGTATTTATAAATAGTTCTAGTAAAATTTGCAGTAATAATGTTTTAGCTATATCAAATCTAACAATTGACGAAGCAATATGTAAAATATCAGCTTACATATTAGAAAATAATTTATCTCAAACAGATGTTATACTTTCAGGAGATGCAATAAATAAATATACTAAAATAATATCACAAAATTTTAAGTGTGAACAATTTTGTATGTATCCTACTACAAAAGACTTAATATATATTGAAGAAAATATTTCAAACATTCAAGACTATATGTTTAATGCTTTTTCTCTTAATGCAATATATGCTAGACTATCTCAAGCAGAAAGGCTTAAAAATAATGAATGATGTTACGATTGAAATAATGAGTGAAAACTATATTGATTATGTATTAGATTTAGAAACTAGACAAAATATACATATATTATCTAAAGAAAATATATTAAATGATTTAAAATATGACAATTATTATTATTTTATATTAAAATTACATGATAGTATAATAGGATATATAGCAATATCAATAGCAGTAGATGAAGCGGATATATTAGCAATTGTTATTGATATTAATTACCAAAATAAAGGATATGGAACATACTTAATTAATTTTATAAAAAAGTTCTTAAAAGACAAAAATATAAAATATTTATTTTTAGAAGTAAGAAAAACAAATATAAAAGCTCAAAAACTTTATGAAAAATGCAATTTTGTACTTATTAATAAAAGAAAAAATTACTATGCTGATACTCATGAAACTGCATATATATACAGGATAGAATTATAAGCTATCCTGTATTTTAATTTACATCATGTCTCCATTTGTCTTCCAAGGAAATTAGCTGCTGATTTTACCATTTTATACTCTGTATCTGTTATTTTTTGATTATGATCAAACGAGAACAATATAACTGTGCCTATTGCATCTGCATCCGAAATTATTGGAGCAATTATCTGCGCTGTATATTTAGTTGTTTTTTCTCCATCTAGTATTGGCATTTTGGTATCATCCTTTGTAGACCAAATTGCTCTTTCTTCCATTACATTTAAAACATGCTCACTTATTTCTTTTTCGAGAAAATCTGATTTTGGAGCTCCAGAAATAGCAATTATAGTTTCTGTATCTGTAACACATGCTATAAATTCAGTAGTATATGCAAGAGATTCAACATATTGTGTAACAATTTCTAAAATATCTCCCATAGGTGCATACTTTTTTAAAACAATTTCGCCATTTTTTTCTGTGTAAATTTCTAATGGATCACCCTCCCTAATTCTAAGCGCCTTCCTAATTTCTTTAGGTATAACAACTCTTCCTAATTCATCAATTTTTCTTACAATCCCTGTTGCTTTCATAATTACCTCCTGACGTTTTTTAATATTATTAGTTAAATTACATTTTTTTATACTATTTTGTAATTAATTTATGCTATTAGTTTATAACAATATTAAAAATAAGTCATAGGAATTTTTTTCCATTTATGTAATTATATGTTTTTTATACTGTTATATATATTGTAATAAATATAGCTTTTCAAAAAAATTTTTACATAAAAAAAGCTATACATATTTTTTTAATAATCCATATTTTTCAAAAATTCCCTGATACTCCAAATATTACAATCATATTTCTATTAATACTAAAATTTTATTATTATATATATTAAAATAATTTATATACTATACAAATTTTTTATTAATAAAAATATATATTAATTTTTATTAACATTAAGTACAATTTATGTAAATTTAATTGACATTATATTAATGTAATGATATAATAGGAAAAAAATTGAATGGAGGAATTAATATGCCAAAAAGAGACGATAATATTAGTTGGGAAGAATATTTTATGGGTTTAGCAATATTTGCATCAAAGCGGAGTAAAGATCCTAATACACAAGTAGGAGCATGTATTGTAGATAATGAGCATAATATTTTATCACTTGGATATAACGGGGCTCCAATAGGTTATCCTGATGATATTTTACCTTGGGAAAGAGAAGGACTGCCTGAGAATACAAAATATCCATATGTATGTCATGCTGAACTTAATGCTATTTTAAATGCTGCTCGTAATGGTGTAACTCTCAAAAATTCTACATTATATGTAACACTATTTCCTTGTAACGAATGTGCAAAAGCTATAATTCAATCTGGTATAAAAAATGTAATTTATTTAGAAGATAAATACCATGACTTACCTATGACATGTATATCTAAAAAATTACTTTCAATCTCTAAAATTAATTTTACACCTTATACAAAAACTCTAAGAAATATTATATTAAATTTATAATAAATTACTGTTAGGGGGAATAAGTTTGAAAAATTACAAACTTAAGAAACTAAAATTAGTATATTCTTTTGGTCTTAAACAAAGTTGTGAAAATCATTTAAATGATATTGAACACTTTATTGATATAAAAACACTTAAAGAATTTGACACACAACCATATATTCAAACGAAAGTAATTATTGGAAAATTTAATTCTGATGGAATTTATATAAAACCTAATATTTCTATATATGAATTACATGAAAAATACATAAGACGTTTATATTTATACAAAAATGAAGATATTGTTATTGAAGAACTATTTAGAGAATATAATTTTATTCCTCTAACAATAAACAAAAAATACCCAAATAGATATTATTCACCTGATTATGTTTAAAATTAAGAACAATAAAAAATCGTTGATTACTTTATAGTAAATTCAGCGATTTTTGTATTTTATCATGTAATTGGCATACCATATCTTAATTGTCCTCTTGTTTGTACTCCACCAACTCCTCTTATTCCTTCTCTTGTGTTAGATATAATGTTTACAATTGGAACAAACTCATCTACTGATGTATATGCTATTGTTTCTGACACTACTAGTGGATCCATCATATCAATTAACACACGTTTGGGGGAACTAGCAAAATTAGCTCCTGCCTGTATTATGGCCTCGTAAAAGCTTTGACATGCTCCTGCAAATATAACTAAATTATCTAAACTATGTTCATACCTTCTAGCTTCAAGTACTGCCTGTACATAATGTCTTGAATTCTTGTAATTATCAATGTTATATATATCATTTTTCTTTCTCATAAACGCATCGTGTCCAGTAAGAATTAAAATATTAGGACGTAATTTTTGAAGTAAACTATATACCTGCTTGTACTGTTCTGGTTCTGGAATATAATATGAAAAAGATGTTATCCCCATTCTAGTATATATTTCTTTGCATTTTCTAGCATATTCGGCATCTCCATCTATATGTAATACTGTACCTGGCTTTCTTGTCATATTACTATTTTCATACGGATTTACTACTTCAAAAGGCATAGTTTGTTCCCTTTTAATACTGTTTTTTTTAGTTAAATTATTATAGCATCTATTAATTCTCATTCTTCTACTTTTTTCTATATTTGAAACCATTCTTTCTACTTGATTTTTATCCATAATTTTCAAATCGAATTCTGGTGCATCAGCAATTATTCTCACATTTAAACCAACTAGATCTACCATATTACCATTTATTGCTGTAATTTTAAATAATATATCAAAATCATATGACTTTCTTGCCACTATATCTCCTATATTAAATTTTTCCATATAAAACACCTCTAAAGTATTTTATGAAATTTATTTTAAATAGTGTACATATTATGAAAATATAAGTTTATATATAATATTTTTTCTACCAAAAAATATTAGTCTTTATTGTATGATTATTCCTTTTTAGTATATTATTTTTACTTACTATAAATTATTTATTCTTAAATAATGTTATAATAACAATTTTAAAAGACAAAAAATATAACAAGTAGGAAAAATTCCCACTTGTTATATTTTTAGTATTATTTTTAAGCTTGCTACTTACAATTAATTTACTCATGTGCCATACGCCAATCAATACTTCTTTGCAAGTAATCAACATATTCTGGATTCTTGCACATGCCCTTTCCTGGAGTATCAGAAATCTTTGCAACATCTTGCCCATTACAAAGTGTCACTTTCATAACTATATTTAGAGGTGTTACATTGGTATCGTTAGATAAATACGTACCAATACCAAAAGCTACTTTTGCACGCCTATTGAAATGTGCTCTTAAATCATGGGCTTTTTTGAAATTGAGGCTGTCACTAAACAGTAAAGTTTTTGTAGTTGCATCAATTCCCAAACTCTCATAATGTGCAATCATCTTTTCTCCCCACTCATATGGATCTCCACTGTCATGACGTACACCGCTAAATAATGTAGCATACGTTAACTGAAAATCTTTTAAGAAACAGTCTGTTGTAATTGTATCTGTTAAGGCTGTCCCGTTCAATATCCCATACTCTTTTACCCATGCTTCTAAAGCATACCAGTTAGAATATGCCGGATTATGTTTGTGATTTCCTTGACCAACACACATAATCCATTCATGAGCCATTGTACCTACTGGAGTTATCCCAAACTTCTTTGCCAGATATACATTTGATGTACCGATACACTTGGAATCATGATATCTGGCATTATTCTCACATAATGTTTTTACTGCCAATTCCTGTGCTTCAGAAGATAGCCTACGTCGAAGCCCAAACTCACTAAATACACCAATATCATATGTTCCATTAATAAGTCCTTGTACTTTTTCTTCTAACTTTTGTTTAAAGGAAGCAAATACTTCATCATAATTGTATTTCATGCGGAAATACACTTCATTTACGATTTGTAAAACCGGTATCTCATACATTGATGTATTTAGCCAAGTTCCTTTAGCTTCAATTGACAAACCGCATGGAGCATTATCAGAAATCTCAAAGTCCTTATAATGCGGCTTCCAAATACGAAGAAAATCAACGTAGGAGCCCTTAATCCATTTTATTCTATCAAGATACTCAAGTTCTTCTTCTGTGTACCGTAACTTACAGTATTCTTTAACCTGTCGCTTAATTTCCTTTACCATTTCTTTGGTAAAGTGCACATCCTTATTCCGGCACTTAAATGTCCATGTTGCTTTATAATCAGAAAAATTATTGTAAATTGCCTGCCCCATGCTATATTTGTACATGTCATTTTCTAATAAACTTTTTATAATTCTTTTCATAATATGCCCTCCTGTTTATTAACTTTTTATTTAATATTTACAACAAATCAATTTTTAAAATTCAACATTTTTTACAATCTTGCAACCTACCTGCTGCATAAATATTAAAGACATGAAATGATATACATCTCTATTATGTCCTTCCGCCTCATAACTTTCAACACATTCTTCTGGAACAATAACTTCAAGTTTACGATCCACCTGATTGCAAAGCGCTTTAATTGTCATAGCAAATTGCATTATGCAGATATCTGTAAGAACTCCACATACTACGATTTTGGTAATTTCTTTATGCTCTTCAAGCCAGTTTTGTACATCTTTTATTATAGCTCCATTAGTAGAATTTTTGGTAAAAGTTTTCTCATATTTAAAATCCTTTAATTCATCTACTATGCTGGCGCCATAAGTGGTAGCAATTCCATGAGGTGGAAAATCATCAAGTTCAACAGACCCCCTTGTATGATTATCATTTACAGCATACATTGGCTTGCAATTTTCTTGGAACTTTTTTAGTAACTTAGCAATAGCTGGTATTTTTTTCACTGCTAATGGATTTTTTAACAAAGATGTATATGTGAAATCATTTATCATATCAATAACAAATACTGCCACATTATCCTCTTTATCCATTTTCATAGTCTCTGGTTTAAAATCTCTAATCATCTTTTCAAATTTACAAGTTGCCATTTTAGTATCAATATTCATAAGTCATTCCTCCTCATTTTATGCAAACTCTATAAATCTATCAACAGCTGCCCGCAACTTTCTAGCCTTAAGATTGTTTAATGCTATAATAGTAGTTGCGTTTACAAACTTTCCTTCATCAAGCATAGTGAGCGCCTCTTCAACATCAATCAAAACAAGTTCGATGTCTTCATTTTCATCAAGATGTTGTTCTCCAATCTCTTCCACATCAGCAGTTCCATATAAATAGAGTTTTTCATTGGTAAAACCTATACTCGTATAGTATTCATGTAAAAGTTTTAAATTATTTACATGATAACCAGTCTCCTCCTCCATTTCTCTTATAGCTGCAAGTATTGGTTCTTCACCATCCTCAACTAAACCTGCTGGCAACTCAAGCACTTCCATGACGCCTGCTGCTGTTCTTGTTTGTTTTACAAAGATTATTTTATTATCTTTTGTAATACACAAAACTGCTACTGCTGGCGGACATTTTACGTGTGTATGTATTGTAGAACGCCCATCTGAAAATTTAACATCACACTCTTCTACCGTTAATCTTTTACAACCATATACTGTCCTTTCGTTTCCAATAAAAATATTCATTGAAATTCCTCCTTTAAATAATTATTTTTTGATATTAACTATTTGTTATTAACATTATAATACAAACATTGTGATTTGTCAATAGAAATTTTAAAATTTATTTAATTTTTCTGAAATTTCTTTGTTTTAATATGTTTACAATGTTTTTTGCTTCAATGTTAATAAAGTATAATATCAAATATGACTATAATTTTTACGTCAATTAGTATATCACAATTTTAATGTTTCTTCAATATATTATGTAAAATTAATTCAAAAAATATACATTTATTATTAAAAAAGGAGATGTAAAAAAATTATATTATTGTAAAATATTATAATAAAAATCATTGAAAATACATATGTAAATTCAATGACTTTTTACTTTTTTACAACCACTTAAAGGTTAAATATTTGTTATTTCCTTTTATATTTAAATAAAGCTGATGGTCTATGACCTTCACCCTTTTTTATCCTATCGGTTTTTTCTACTTTACTTGCTATTATTCTTCTAAACGCAGGATCTAATAATTTCTTACCAAGTATAACCTCATATACTTGTTGTAATTCTCCTAAAGTAAAATACTCAGGCATCATATTAAACACTATATCAGTATATTCTATTTTATTTTTTAACCTAAATATACCATTTATAATTGCAAGAGGATGATCAAATGCTAATCCATCATTTTCTGCTATACTATAATAATATTTATCAGTAGTTTCTTCCTTAGCAATTTTATTTATTACAAAATGTAGTTTTTCCTCTTTATTATCAAGAATTACCTTTATTTTATTTTCTTCCTCTTCCACATTTAAGTTAAACCAAGAAGCCTCTTTACTTATTCTATCTTCTAACTGATTTTTATCTATAAGTGCCATATATGCTGTACTAATTACTCTCATTCTTGGATCTCTTTTTACATCTCCAAATGTATACAACTGTTCTACATATATATTTTTTAAATTAGTTTCTTTTTCCAGTATTCTTTTTGCAGATTCATCTATAGTTTCATCTATTCTTACAAATCCACCTGGTAAACACCATTTATCTTTATATGGATATTCATTTCTTTTTACAAGTAATATACTAAAATATTTATTATTAAGTTTCCTATAATTAAACTGTTCTTCATCAGATACACTAAATATCAATATATCAGATGTAACAGAAAATTTATCAAATACACTTGGATCATATTCTCTTAAAAATTCTTCTTCTGAACTATATTCCTTTTTCATAATGTTATATAACCTCCAAAATTTATATTAAAATTATACTATAATAAACATTATAAATCAAGTAAATTTTCATAAATAAACTTCAAAAATGAGTGCCCACAAATGTGAACACCCATATTAATTATACATACAATTTATTTTGTATAATATATTTATACACTACATCATCTACATAGTCATCAATTATATCTAACTTACTACTTATTAAATTTCGTATATATGTTGATGATATGTCATTCATACTAATATCTGTAATTAAAATATTTTTTCTGTACTTTTGATATTTCTTAATTATTTCTTCAGCAATAAAACCTTTTCTTCTTATTACAATAAACTTGTAATTTTGTAACATATATTCATAATTTTTCCAAGTATAAAAACTATACAAATTATCTGTACCAAGAATAAAAAAGATTTCATCTTGCTTGTATATTCCTCTAAAATGATCTAAACTTTGATAACTTGATACAAGCATATTTTTTAATTCAAAGTCAGACACATCAAGCCTGTTATCATCTCTACACATAAGTTTTAACATATTGTATCTATGGCTACTTTCAATTAATGTATCCTTATTATACTTTTCTCCTGTTGGTACAAATATTACTCTATCTAAGATATTATTATCAAGAAGTTTTAGAGCAATATTTTTATGCATTTTATGAGGTGGATTAAACGAACCTCCAAATATTCCAATTTTCATATTTTCACCTCACTTAATCCAATTTATCTTTTCATTATTTGCAACATCTGCTGTTCTCCATCAAACAGTTCTCTTAATGACTTTTTACTGTTAAGTGCATTAATTATTTTTGCAAGCTGCATAGAACAATCAACGTCAACATACCATTTTTGCTCTTTTATATGTTCTGGTATATATGATAAATTAGTTGAATACAACTTATCAAACACGCCATTTTCATAAGCACTGATAAAACTGTTAATACCTTCTGTAAACAATGCAAACGTTGCTGCCATATAGATTTTCTTTGCACCCCTTTTTCGTAAACACTGAGCTACTTCAATCATAGACTGACCAGAAGCAATCATATCATCAACGATAAGAATATTTCTCCCCTTTACATCTGCACCCATATATTCATGCGCAAGAATTGGATTTTTACCATTTACAACACGGCTTAAATCACGCCTCTTATACGACATACCCACATCACAGCCAAGCATATCAGCATAATATCTTGCCCTTTCCATTGCGCCCGAATCTGGACTTACTACAAGTATATCTTCCATACAATCTGGTTCATCATCAAGAATTGTTTTCAAAATTACATGTGTAGGATATACATTCTCAAAAGGAAGTTTAGGAATTGCATTTGATACATTTGGATCATGAGCATCAAAAGTAATAATATTATTCACTCCAAGTTCCTCTAATTCCTGTAAAGCAATTGCGCAGTCTAAAGATTCACTTCCTTTTCTTTTATGCTGCCTGGATTGGTATAACAGTGGCATAATAAGTGTAATTTTGGAAGCATGCCCACATGTTGCAGAAATTACACGTTTAATGTCTTGAAAGTGTTCATCTGGAGATACTCGATGCTCATATCCATGTAACATATACTTTTGTGAATAGTTACCTACATCCGAAATAATATACACATCTTTTTCACGAACAGTCTCCTCTATTCTAGCCTTTCCCTCACCATTTGAGAAACGACTTACACTTACTGATACTGTATAACTTGCTTTATTATCCCTAAGCTGCCACAAATTCCGATTTACCATCTCTCCGAATTCCTTAATATTATCCAGTACAATTAATCTTAAATTATTTTCCATAATAATTTCTCCTTTCTATCAAGCAAAATTTGTTTGTCTACAACATTAATAATTATTTTATGTTCATTTTTGTTTGTTATTAACATTATATTATTAACATGCAAATTTGTCAAGCTTTTTTCAAAAATTTATTAAAAAAACAATAAAATCACAAAGTTATGTAATTTTAGTGCTAATTATTTCTTGACATTTTGTAATTTATATGATATTATATTTATATAATTTTTAAGGAGGGTTATATGAGTAACATAACTAAGGAGGCTTATACAGAAAATATAAAGCCATTAATAGACATATTAATCAAAAAACTGGAAGAAAACAAAAATTCTTCTGAATGGATTTTTGCAATAGATACATTTGCAAAAATAATAAAAGCAGAATTTGAACCTGAGGAACTACTAAAAATACTAAAGGATTTAACACCTCTTCAAATTGAACTTGCAAAGAAAAATGGATTTGAAGAAAAAATCTACACAGCAAAAGATTATTTGGAGAAAAATATTTAAAATAAAAAATACGCCTTAAAGAGTTATTAAAACTTTAAGGTGTATTTTTTATATAATAATATTTCAGTTCAATTATTTAATTATATTATCATCTCTATTTTGTAATTGTTCATCTCCTATATCAATTTCAATTTCTTCATTTGTACTCATCTTTTCATTTACGTCATTTCTTAACGAAGCAAAAAAATCATCTTCACGTGCTTTTCTACTTGCCTTTGCCTCATCTACAATTTGATTAATACTTGGTACATCATACATAATTTTACCATCTTTATCATATGAAACATATATGCTTTCTGGCTCTTTTTCTAATACATCACATAATATATTTACCATACTAGGATCAAACTGTGTACCAGCACATCTTTTAAGTTCAGCAATTAAATCATCCTTACTCCTACCATTTTGATAACATCTACCAAACATAGCCTGAGTTGCATCAGCTAAAGATACTATTCTTGATAATGTATCAATCTCCTCACCTTTTAAACCTCTTGGATACCCATTACCGTCAAATCTTTCATGGTGTTCTGCTGCAATAATTTTAGCTTTTTCAAATTCCCCTAAATCATACTGATTTAATTCAACCTCACCTAAAGAAACATGTGATTTCATTTCTTGGAATTCTTCATTAGTTAGTCTTGAAGTTTTTTTTAATATTCCATCTGATACATCTTTTTTTCCAACATCATGAAGCAAAGCACCTATTTTTAAAATGTCAATTTCTTTGCCACTTACTCCAACTTTACGTGCAATTGCTTCTGAAATTACAGATACAGAACGAATATGTTTTGCGGTATATTCGTCTTTTTGAGTTTCAATTTGTTCTACAATTGCTCTTGCAAATTCAAATACATCTTGTTCTTTACTTTGCAAATTTTCCCTTGTTTTTACAGCATCATTCTTTATTCCTTTTAAATTTTGTGATAGAATTCTTTCATCTGAATTAATATCAAAATGTGTAAAATTGGCTCCATATTCATCTTGTAACAATAATTCTGCTATACTTACTGATTTTTCAATACTATCCTTATCATCGCCATTGTAAATATTCAAAAACTGTGTATTCTTATTCAAATTTATTTCAGATTTTAATACTTCCGTTACTATTTTTTTTCCCTCTTCACTTCCTAAAGTCTCAGGTGTAAATGCAAAACAGTCAATCCCCCCCATTTCTATAAATTTGCTTCGTGTTTCATCGTTCATGTGATTTAAATCTAATACTGTAATATTTTTTTGCTCATCTTTAAAACTTACTTTTATACATTCCATTACTTTTTTCTTATCTACAATATCTGAATTATCTGGTATGTATGTTCCCATTACAAATTTTATCATATACATATACCTCTCTTTTTTATTACATATATTCTATCCTATATTTATATAAAATACAAGTATCTTTATATATATTTTCTAAATATTTTTATACATAACAAAAAATTCATATATACTTAACTTTTTGTTGCATTTTCATATTGTATATGATAGAATATTGTAGCTTTATAATTTTATCCTATGAAATTTCTAAGGAGGTGAAATATATTATATATTAATCTTTTATTTATATTAAAGATGCTAATATGACAAAAAATATTTAAGGAGGACTATTTTATGCAGTCATCACAGGAAAGAATTATTTTAGACGAGGAGCTTCAAATTGATACCAATGCAAATCCAAAAATTTTACTTAGAGGAAAATGGCGTATAAAGGAAAAATTATATGAATTAGATTTTAGTGTTATATGCTTAAAAAAGGATGGACATGTAGACGATGTAATATACTGGAATAATCAAATACATAAATCAAAAGCTATAATTGAGGATCACAGCTTAGGCGAATATGATAGAAAGTCTGATAATGGCTGGTTTAACTCTGGTGAAACAAATTCTGATAAATGGGATAAATCACGAATATTTATTGATTTTAATACTATACAAAATAAAACTGATATATATCATATTATACCAGTTATAAGTATATCAGATGGTAGAAAAACTCATAAATATTTAAATGATATAAAAAACTTAAAAATACTTATTGATAATTATTATAGTAATTCACCATTATTTGAATATGAATGCAAATACAATATGTTAGTTACAAAAAAAACAAGTATATATCTTATGGATATTTTCAGAGATGAACAAAATACTTGGTATATAAAACCAATTGGGGAACCTGTACTTTCACGTCACGTTCAAGACGACATGGCAGCTAATGCTTTTTTATACTTACAAAACCATAATTCGCTTCACGCCATATCTGTAAAGTACAATCCTAATTTAGCATGGAAATCTAGTTATGATTGTATACATGGTCATACAAATGATTATAATTCACTAAGAAAACTTTCACTCCTTGAAAGAATATTACGTTAATAATAATTATTTTTAATAACAAGCAGAACAAAGTTAAATTATATTTTGTTCTGTTTGCTATTTTTAATATTATAAATATATTTTTTATTATAATATGATACAACTATTAAATTTATCTTATCTCACAATTTAATAATAACTAAAAATTTTCATTATTAGTATTTTAAAAATTATTGCAATATTACTTTACATAATATCGTGAAAGAGAGGTCTATATGAACAAAAAACATTTTATTGCAATTTTCTCCACAGTTTACTCAATTGAAACAGTAGCGGGTTATATTATAACCCAAAAAACAGAAGATGAATTTGATAAAGAAAAAATGAAAAGAAAAATAGTAAAAAAAGCAAAAGATGCTAACTCAGACAGAGAAGTAAAAATTTTCTGGGGTGAATTTGAATATAATGTAAATTATACAAAAGATGATGAAGAGAAAATTTACTTAGATTATAAGATAAAAGCATACTGCGCAAATCCAGAAGATAATTTTTTTATTACAAAAAGAACCACTACAATAGAAATGTCGTAACATATACCCCAAATTTAACAACTCCCCATATTTTGGGGAGTTGTTTATTTTTTCTAATGTGGATTTATATGTATTATTACATCTTTTACATCTTCAAATTTTTGTAATATATCCTGCTTTAATTTTCCTCCAATATCATGTGATTTAAATAAAGTATAATTACCATCCATTGAAATTTTAAGTATTACTAAATATTTAACTCCTACTGGTTTAGTTATAATTGTATCTACGTGCATAACCTCTTCTACCATTTCTGCCATGTTTATTATTTCATCTTTTTCTTCTTTTGATATATCTGTATCCATTAATACATCATATGATATTTTAAAAATATCTATACCAGATTTTAAGATCCAAATTGAAGTAATAACACCAATAACGCCATCTGCAAAATGAAGTCCAATATATGATAACGCTATACCTATTAATGTTCCAAATGTAACAAATACATCATTTCTATGATCTTCCATCATTGATTTTATAAGTATACTTTTGTTAAGTCTATATATTTTTCTTGTATATAAATATAATGATAACTTAGTAATTATTGTTATAATACAAGCAATTACAAGCCAAAAAGAAAAATCAATGCTTTGCTTTTGTATAATACTTACAATAGAATTTTTTATCATAGTAACACTAGCTATAACCATAGAAATACCTATTAACTGTGAAAAAATATACTCTGCTTTTCCATGCCCATAAGGGTGATCTTCATCATTCGGTTTAGATGATATTTTATTCCCTATATATGACATTAAACTTGCAAAGATATCACCTGCACTATTTAATGCATCTGCTATCATAGCTTGTGAATTTGAAATTATACCTGCAATTATTTTTATACAAAGTAATCCTAAATTAAATATAATTCCCATTATACTAACCTTTTTTATATCATTATTTTGTTCTTCCATAAAAACTCACCTACATATATATATGACAATAACTGTAAATTTAATTTACAGTTACTAAATACTAATTATTATACTTTTTTAATGTTTCACTTAAGTAATTTTCATTAATAGTTTCCCTACTATCATAATGTTTATCTTCTATTTTTCTTACATATTCATTTGCATTTTCTATAACTTTTATTTTTTGTTCTAATCTAGCTATATCCTTGTTTATCTCATCTATGTCTTCAAACTTACTATTAACAAGACTATCTTGAGCTATTTTCTTTGAATACATTAAATAAATTAAATCATTTTCTTTGTCATATTCCTCTAAAACAGAGTCAAGTGTACTATCCAATTTGTCTACTTCATATTTTTTTTCTAAAGCATTTTTTGCAGCATCTCTTGAAAACTCACGTATACTTGTCCAAAATAATTGTATATTATCATCTTTCCTGTAATATTTGTATACTAAAAAACTTAAATTTACCATAAGGCTTGCAAAATGCTCAGGTGTTATTTTATTATTCTCAAGCTCACTTAATAACTCTTTTTTTATATCATTTAATTCCCTATTTATCTTATCTAATGTAACTTTTATATACCTAGCATCTGCCTTTGATTTTTCTTTTTTCTTTTCTTCCTGCTCTTCTTCATATTTTTGTTTTGCCTCTTTAGTAATTTTCTTAAATTTTTTACCTTTACATTTTGGGCAACCTTTAAGTTTAGTTCTTAAATCTTCTATTGTATATTTACAATCTTTATCAGTTTCATCTAATATATATCCACACTTAAGACATTGGTATATTCCCTTCTGATACTCTTCTTCGTCTTCTACATTCTCTTCTTCCTCTGGATGAGTTATCATATATGTATACCATTCTGCTTCTGTTTCAAAGTCTTCTCTATTTAACCTTATTTCAGACATATTTTTCACCCCGTTTTTTTACGAAAATAGCTATTTTTAATTTTTTATACAACTTTTTATTCTAACTCTACTATACTAGTACCTGTCATTTCTGAAGGCTTATTCTCTCCCATAAGCTCTAATAATGTTGGAGCAATATCACATAATTTTCCACTTGTAATATTTTTAATTCTATTTGATACGACTATTACAGGAACATCAAAAGTTGTATGAGATGTTACAACCTCACCAGTTTTTAAGTCCAACATACATTCGCAATTACCATGATCAGCTGTAATTATTGCCTCACCATCTACTTGCTCTATTTTAGTTATAACTTTTTCTACACATTTATCTAATGTTTCAACTGCCTCAATTGCTTTTTCTATATTACCAGTATGTCCTACCATATCTCCATTGGCATAATTCATTATAATTACATCATATTTTTTTGAATCAATAGCCTCAATTACTTTATCTGTAATATCATTTGCTGACATTTCAGGTTTCAAATCATATGTTGCAACTTTAGGAGATGGTATAAGTTCTCTACTCTCTCCTACATACTGTTTTTCCTCTCCACCATTAAAGAAAAATGTAACATGAGCATACTTTTCAGTTTCTGCAATTCTTAATTGAGTATAACCTTTAGTAGATATATACTCACCTAATGTATTTTTTAGTAATTGTGGCTTATATGCAACCATAACATTTTTAAACTTTTCATCGTACTGTGTCATTGTAACAAAAGTTAAGTTAGTAATATCTTTTCTTTCAAATTCGGCAAAATTCTCATCTGTGAATATTCTTGTCATCTGTCTTGCTCTATCTGGTCTAAAATTAAAGAAAACAACTGAATCATTAGAATTTATCGTAGCTATTGGCTCATTTTGATCATCAGTTATTACTACAGGCTTTACAAATTCATCAAATTCTTGTGCTTCATAAGAATTTTCTATTGCTTTTTGAACGTTTTTAAATTTATTTCCAATTCCATTTGATATAGCATCATAGGCTAGTTTTTCTCTCTCCCATCTATTATCTCTATCCATAGCATAATATCTACCTGAAAGAGTAGCAATTTTTCCTACACCAATTTCTTTCATTTTATTTTCAAGTTCTTTAAGATACTCAGTTGCTGACACTGGAGATGTATCTCTACCATCTGTGAATGCATGTACATAAACTTTATCTAATCCATATTTTTTTGCCATTTCAAGAAGTGCATATAAATGAGATATATGTGAATGAACTCCACCATCTGAAACTAATCCCATAAAATGAATACTTGAATTATTATTTTTTGCATTTTCCATTGCTTTTTTTAGTATATCATTATCATAGAATAATCCATCTTCAATATCTTTTGTAATCCTTGTAAGCTCCTGGTATACTATTCTTCCTGCTCCCATATTAGTATGACCTACTTCTGAATTTCCCATTTGTCCATCAGGAAGACCTACTGCCATTCCACTAGTTGCAATATGTGTATTAGGATATTTTATTATAAGTTTATCAATATATGGAGTTTTGGCAAGCTTAAACGCATTTCCTTTTTCTTCATCATTTAACCCTACTCCATCTAAAATCATTAATAAATATTGTCTTTTTTGCATAAATTCCACACTCTTTCTACTGTTTCTAACAGCTTTTATATTATACCACTTTTAGTCGTAATTTACAATAGCTACAAAATCATTTTTTAAACTTGCTCCCCCTACAAGAACCCCATCAATATTTTCCATACTCATAAGTTCAGAAATATTTTTTGGATTAACACTTCCACCATATTGAATACGTATATTATCTGAAACTTTATTAGAATAAAGTTTAGCTATAACTGTTCTTATAAATTTACACATTTCTTCTGCCTGATTAGAAGTTGCAGTTACTCCTGTACCTATTGCCCATATTGGTTCATATGCAATTACAATATTATTCATTGCATCATCTAAAGATACATTTTCAAGAGCACATTTAATCTGTGTTTCTACTTTATCAAACATTTTATTTAAATCTCTTTCTTCTTTGGTTTCTCCAACACATATAATTGGCTTTATTCCCTTTTCAAGCAATATATGTACTTTTTTATTTACTTCCTCATCTGTTTCT
Source organism: uncultured Clostridium sp. (assembly GCA_948470565.1). Lineage (GTDB taxonomy): Bacteria > Bacillota > Clostridia > TANB77 > CAG-465 > CAG-465. Next base: position 20,450 of record CAOKPF010000006.1, on the reverse strand, counting down.
TTAAATAACTGCCTTCTTTCACTATGACCAACAATACAATACTTAACATTTACCGCATAAAGCATATCCACTGATGTTTCACCTGTATATGCTCCTTTGGGTTCATAATATACGTTTTGTGCTCCAAGATGTATGTTTGAACCATAAAGTACTTTTTCTATTCTATCTAATGATACATAATTTGGACATATTACCACATCTACTTTATCAGTATTTATTGTATCTTTTATACTTATTACAAAATCTTCTGCATCATTTACAGAATAGTTCATTTTCCAGTTTCCTGCTATTATCTTTTTTCTCATATTTTACCTCACTAATTTAACAAAATCTTTTCTGTAACATTTTCATTTTTTACCCAGCTTGGTTCTATTTCTTTTGTATCAAATTTAAACTTAAGTTTTCCCTCATCATCAATTTTCCATTCACCATTCCAAGTTGTTGGACGGTTCAATTCTATACTTTTCCAAGTATCACTTTTTAATTCTTTGTTCAAACTATTAGAAATATTAGTAAATGAGTCTGAATCCATAGTAGAATTATTTAAAATATACATACCTATTGATGTTTGTATATTTTCATAATCTTCTATAAATTTATCAAGCATTCCATCTTTTTCATATTCTTGTAATATTTGTTTTGAATATTTTGAACTGTTAAGTTTACTTACATTAGTACTATCACTTATTTTCTTTTTGCTACATACACATATAAGTATTGTTATTATCACAAGTATAATAAATATTGCAATAACAAATTTTTTTACATTTACTCTATACTTCTTCTTTTTCTTATTTTCCTTTTCTACTGCACTTCTCATAAAACTCTCTCTTTCTATTTATCTTGCAAAGCTTCTATTCCTGGAAGTTTCTTTCCCTCCATAAATTCTAATGAAGCGCCTCCACCAGTTGAAACATGACTCATTTTTGTTTCTAAACCTAGTTTTTCTACTGCTGCTGCACTATCACCACCACCAATTACAGTTACAGCATTTGAATCTGCCATAGCCATAGCAATCTGTTTTGTTCCCTCTGCAAAATTATCAATTTCAAACACTCCAACAGGACCATTCCATATTATTGTACCAGCAGTATTAATCTCTGATTTAATTAATTTTACTGTTTCTGGTCCGATATCTACTCCTATATACTCATCTGTAATATTATCCATATCAGTTATAATAGTTTGACTATTATTATTCATTTCTTTTGCAAGTACATTGTCTACTGGCAATATAAACTTTACATTTTTTTCTTTTGCTTTTTGCATAATTTCATGTGCTATATCAATTTTATCATCTTCACATAATGACTTACCTATATTTTTGCCTAGTGCTTTCATAAATGTATATGTCATTGCACCACCTATTACAAGTGTATCTACTTTATCAAGTAAATTATTTAATACTGCAATTTTACTTGATACTTTAGCTCCTCCAACTATTGCAACTAATGGTCTTTTTGGATCATTTATCGCCTTATCTAAAGCCAAAATTTCCTTTTCAATTAAATAACCACATACTGATGGTAAAAATTTTGTTACTCCCTCTGTTGAGGCGTGTGCTCTATGTGCAGTGCCAAACGCATCATTTACAAATATATCAGCAAGGGAGGCAAGTTTTCTTGAAAATTCTATATCATTTTTTTCCTCTTCCTCATACATTCTTGTATTTTCTAATAGTACAACATCAGAATCTTCCATATTTTCTATATAATTTTTAGTTTCATCTGATAATATATCTTTTAGTAAAACTACATTTTTAGAAAGCAATTCACTAAGCCTTTTTGCAACAGGTTCTAATGATTTATTTTGACCAGTTTTACCTAAATGAGAACATAATATAACTTTTGCACTATGATTAATCAAATAATTTATTGTTTTTAAAGATTCAACTATTCTTTTATCACTTGTAATTTTCCCAGTTTCTTTGTCAAGTGGTACATTAAAGTCACATCTTACTAATACTTTTTTTGACATTACATCTATATCTTCAACATTTTTTTTATTTAACATTTTATCCCCTCTTTTACTTAAGGCTAGCCTATTTGTTTAAGCTAGCCTATCTTTATATATTATAACATTTTATCATATTACTTGTTATCAACTTCATACATATGAGCAATCAAATCTACTACTTTATTAGAGTAACCCCACTCATTATCATACCATGATACAAGTTTAACAAAAGTATCACTTAATGCAATACCTGCATTCACATCAAATATTGATGTATGTGGATTATGGATAAAATCTGAAGATACTAAAGCCTCATCAGTCCAATCCATTATACCTTTTAACTCATTTTCACAAGCTTTCTTTACTGCTTCAACTATTTGTTCGTATGTTGCAGGTTTAGAAAGTCTACAAGTAAGATCTACTACTGATACATCAAGTGTTGGTACTCTAAATGACATTCCTGTAAGTTTTCCATTAAGTGATGGTATTACTTTACCAACTGCCTTGGCAGCTCCAGTAGATGATGGAATAATATTGCCAGCAGCAGCTCTTCCACCTCTCCAATCTTTATTTGATGGTCCATCAACAGTTTTTTGAGTTGCTGTTGTAGAATGAACTGTTGTCATAAGTCCTTCTTCTATTCCAAAATTATCATTTATTACTTTTGCAAGTGGTGCTAAACAGTTTGTAGTACATGAAGCATTTGATACTACATTCATGTCTTTTGTATATTCATCTGAATTAACTCCCATTACAAACATTGGTGCATCTTTTGAAGGTGCTGATATAATAACTTTTTTTGCCCCTCCTGTAAAGTGTGCAGATGCTTTTTCTGTTGTAGTAAATACACCAGAAGATTCAACAACATATTCTGCCCCTGCTTCTTTCCATGGTATTTCATTTGGATCTTTGCAATTAAATACCTTAATTTTTTTACCATCAACAATTAAATTTGAGCCATCAATTTTTACATCTGCCTCTAATTTTCCATGAATTGAATCATATGTAAGCATGTACTTCATATATTCTAAATCAATAAATGGATCATTTACTGCTACAACATCTACATTATCTCTTTGTAATGATGCTCTCATCACAAGTCTTCCGATCCTTCCAAATCCATTAATACCTATTTTTATACTCATACAATTCTACCTCCCTTATTGTATAGCTATATTTTACCGCAACAATATTTATTTTTCAATAGATTGGACAAAATTTTTCAATATTTTTTGTATTTTAAAAATTACATTTTCTCATAACCATATTTACTGTAAAATTCATCTCTAAACTCAAGTAGCCTGTCCTCAACTATTGCCTCTCTTACATTTTCCATAAGATTTACTAAAAATCTTAAATTATGTATAGATAGTAACCTTGCACCAAGTATCTCCTTTGCTTTAAATAGATGATGTATATAGCTTCTAGTATAATTTTTGCAAGTATAGCAATCACATTCTGGATCTAAAGTAGTAAAGTCATGTATATGACATGCATTTAGCATATTTACTTTTCCAAAATGGGTTAATGCAGATCCATTTCTTGCCATTCTAGTTGGTAGCACACAATCACACATATCAATTCCTGCAATTACTGCTTCTATTAAATAATCAGGTGTTCCTACTCCCATTAAATATCTTGGTTTATTATTTGGTAACAAAGGTGTCGTATATCTTAAAATATCTAAAAATTCTTCTTTAGGCTCGCCTACACTAATACCACCAATTGCATAACCTGGTAAATCTAGATTTATTAATTCATTTACACTTTGAACTCTTAAATCTTTAAAAAAGCCGCCTTGGACTATACCAAATAAATTTTGTGTATCTGTTTGTTTATGATATTCTTTACAACGCTTCGCCCAGCGAGTTGTTCTCTCCATTGATTTTTTTACGTAATCATAACTTGCGCCATATGGTGCGCATTCATCAAATGCCATCATTATATCTGAACCAAGATAATTTTGAATTTCAATAGATTTTTCTGGTGATATGAAATGTTTTGAGCCATCTATATGTGAACTAAATTTAACACCCTCTTCACTTATTTTTCTTAATGCTCCTAAACTAAATACTTGAAATCCTCCACTATCTGTAAGAATATTCCTATCCCAATTCATAAATTTGTGCAGCCCACCTGCCTCTTTAATAATTTCATGCCCTGGTCTTAAATATAAATGATATGTATTTGATAAAATTATATATGATTTTACTTGTTCTTTTAGTTCTTCAGGCGTCATTGACTTTACAGTAGCTTGTGTTCCAACTGGCATAAATACAGGTGTTTCTACATCTCCATGTGGTAAATGCATTACTCCAAGCCTTGCTCCTGTTTTTTTATCTACTTTTTTTATTTCAAAATCTAGTGCTTTTTTTTCCATACAATTACATTCCTTTCAAAAAAATATATAACGAATTTGCTATATTATATCAAATATCTACTATATGTGCAATAACAAAAAGAATAAAACTAAAAAATTATAATATTATAATAAAAATTTACATAACTTTTGCTTTTTCTTGTAAATTAATTGTAACTATGATATAATATAAAAGTATTGATATTATGTAAATTAATTTTAATTAAATTTAAGGAGGACTATATATGCAACAATTATTGAAAAATATTCTTTTAGAAAACATTAACAATGATGTAATAGATAATATATCTGACTTTTTAAAAAAATACAATCAGCCAAAATCAAGCTTTAATTATTCTGATTTTGAAAATTTAAAACTATTTTTAATGTACAAATACCACACTCATAAAAACTTAAAGAGTTTACTAAAGGGAGAAAATATTTCTTTATTCCCAAATACTATTTCTGCAGGATTATCATTAGAACAATTTAAAGCTGAACTAAAAAAACTAGCAATAATCCCTACTAATGGCAATAGTATAAGTTTAGAACAATTATTACATAATGGATTTAATATGAAAATTTTAAATTTATCTGGGTGGTTTAAAATATATTCAGATAAAATAAAGGGCTGTTCTGTAAATGTATCTACTCATAGAATTTATCTAGCTGTTGATAATTCGTACCTACATAAATTTGCTTTATTATTTATAAAGCAGTGTGAATTATTTCATTTACATTATCAATTTAAAATTAATAATGCTAATGGTCAAAATTCATATGATAATGTTGTAATATATGCTAATAAAAATGAATTATTAACATATATAAGTTGTATAAGGAATGTTTTAAATAATTCCCCTGAAATAAAAATCAATCAACAATGTATTTTGGCATATCCATTTGACAAAAGCATTGCAGTTGCACCCTATTTAGATAAAGACAATAAATCATATTCACAAATAGTTTCAAATAAAATTAGCTATTTTAGAGAAATTGCAGAAAGTAAATCAGAATTTATGATAAATGTAGAAAATTATTTTAAAGAAATATTAAAACCTATTGAATTAGCTTTGATTTAAAGGAGGGCAATAATTATGTTGGTACAGTTAGAAAAACGGATTAAAAGTATTTTTATTACATTACATTTATTAATTATATTTTTATTAAGTTATGTTTTGGTTAAAAACATTATATCTGCAATTATAGAAAAAAATATTATAGCTGCAACTATAAATATAATTTTTATTGGTATACTTTATATAATAAATATACGTGATATTTATATAGAAATATTAATAAAAATTAAAAGTATCATTTTCAAATTTCAAAAATTTACAGATGAAGAATTAGAAATTATTGAAGAGGCAAAAAATATTATAAAAAGTGCTAATTGTAATGTAAATTTTTCAAATATTCATATACATAAAGTAAATCTTCCAAAATCAATAGGTGGATTTTTTTACAATGATATTATTCACAAAGAGCTTGATGTGTTTATTTCTTTTAAAAAAAATATAAAATATTTCTCAAAAGAAGCTTGCATACAAAGTGTAGTACATGAACTTTTACATGCTCTAAGTCACCAAACTAAAAACTACTGTTTAATCCTTTTTATTAATGAAGGTTTAACAGAATATTTTACAGAATGGTTAATGGAAAATTATGGCATAAAAAATCATCGTGTATATATATACAATGTATATACTGTGATTGACTTGTTTTCTGAGAATAACATTTGTGTTGAAAATGCCTTTTTAAATTATATAAAGTTTAATCCTGAATTTTTTAACACATTTTTACCAAAAGAATATTTTTCAATTAGTTATAAAATAGAGCAAGCACTTTATAATTTTTTTAAAACAAAAAATAATACTAAAAAATATCAGTAAAAAATAAAAAATCATTGAATTTACATATGTATTTTCAATGATTTTTATTGTTATATTTTATATTAATAAACTTTTTGGCAGCTTCTTTTACATATACTAATACATATTTATTATTAGTTTAGTAAATTAATAGTAGTAATTCTTTTTAAATAAGCTATCTTTCCTTTTAACTCTATAATCTCAAACCAATCCCCATCATTTCCATTAACAAATTCAACATAAACTATTATTCCCAATATGCTAATTTTATCATTAGAATATATTTTAGCTTTTAAATATGACTTTGTTAATTCTGGCATTAATAATTTTTTCATTAATTCCTGACATAATTTATTACTCATTATATTTATTTCATTATTTTCTACCATAATTTATGCTCCTTATATTCAAATCATACTATTTGATTTCAGTTTTTTTAATAGTTTCTCAAAAACAGGCTTTGCAAAATATACAATTTTTTCTTTTGATATATCTTCTAATAAAATCCATTTTGCGCCTTTACTTTCATCTTCTCTATAAGTTAAAGGAACTGTATCATCAGCTTCAAACAAATATGCTACATCTAAATGTACATGTGAAGGAATAAACTCTCCTCTTTTAATATGTGCATCTATTGCAAAACTTTGTATAGAGTAAATAGACTTATCTAGTACTTTTACTTTTTGACCTGTTTCCTCTTCTACTTCCCTAACGGCAACTGCCAGTAGATCTTCATTGCCATCTGCATGTCCACCTGGATATATCCAACCATCGTATATATTATGATATACAACTAAACATTTACTTCTATCCTTATTTAATACTAATGCTGATGATGTAAAATGCACAATTCTATTTTTTCTTGTCAAAAGATCATTAAAATTATTAAAGCAATTAATAAAGTAACTTTTATCAATAAACTCTTTATCATCATATGGATTATAGTTTTGAATTTGTTCTCTTAAAGTAAAAGCTTCATTATACAACTTTATCCATCCCATATCATAAAAAAATTTTATTTCATCATATACATTACTGGTTTTTTGTGGCATTTTAAGAATGTAAATGTCAATGTTTTTACTATAAATTAAATTTTGCATAACTGCAAATGTAATTTCTGCAATCATACTACTACCTATATAGCCATATTCACCATTTTTATCTTCATTCATGCAGAAAAATACATCTGTCTTTTCTATTGAGCGATAAAAGTTCCTATATACTACTGGTAGTTCACGACTGTAATTTTCAATTTCTACATATACAGGATAATCTAAAATTACATACCCTCTTTCCACAAAATGTTTTATCCAAATTCTTACTTCATTTTGTAATTTACTACTCCCTGATATAACTATATTTTTCATAATATCCTCCTTAATTAATATATTTATTCTATGATTTCTTAGAATAATTTTAATAAACTGCATTAATATTATACATTAATAATTTAATAATTGCAATATATTTTACAAATTTTTATGTATACAAAAGTTAATCCGCCATAAATGTTAATTAATATAACATTTAGACGGACTAAAAATGATTATAAGTTATTAAGAATACTTTCCATACAATTTTTATTTACGACGCATACCTTATTCAAAAATTGCTTCCCGTTGTTTCATAAAGTAATCCTTATATTCTTCACCAAAGAAATTACGCATCTCTTTACAAATAACTGCATGAAGTTTAATTTCATTTGTATTCCCCATTTTATAATGTGTTGAAAATAAATGGGTATCTGTAACAATAATGCGATAATTTCCAATCTCATTATCATATACAAAAAATTCAACCGCCTCTTCACCATAAACAATCATATTTTCTACTGACATTCGATAACAAGAATCCCCAATTTCTTTTCTAATTTTTTCTCTTATTTGATTTTTCTGTTCATAAGTTAATTTTTCTATAAACATATAACTACCTCCTTAATTAATTTAGTATATTTTTTGATACGCAATTATTATATCAGGGACGTTCCATAAATAAATGTTACAATTTTTATGTAGACTTAAAATTTACCACTAAATAAATTTTAAATTCATTTATTTAGTGGTGAATTTTGAATATGTAAAAAAGTTTATATTAAATAGCATGACAAAACAGCACATTATAATCAATTCATTAACTTAAGAGCACATTGATTTTACATGCTTAATTGTATAAAAATCAAATTTATTTTTTACAATCTAATATTTTAAATTATTCTGTGAAGTGTGAAGGTAAACAGTACTTTCAACAACTATTTACAAGCCTTATAGCTTAAGTTAATGACATTGAAATTTATTCTGTTTTATTACTAAGTAAAAAACTTTACATAAAAATTGTAACATTTATTTATGGAACGTCCCTCACACTTCACATAAAATTTCAAGTGTTTTAGTGTAATATATAATTTATTCTATCTTTTTTCATAATTTTATTTGACATAATATATTTTTTGATGTATAATCTATATATCAATTAGCATATATAAATTAAATTTAAGTTATAGGAGGATATATATGAAAGAGAGAAAAAAACGTTTTTTAGCACTAATAATATATATATTATGTGTGCTAACAATAAGTAATGTTTTGTTACCAAAAATCATTAATGCTATTTTTTCAATAACAATAATTTTTATAAGTATATCCTATTTTTTCTATATATTACTTGACTACACTAACAAAATAGATATAATAAAAATAGAAATTGAAAAATTAAAAAAGGAAATAATAGCATTTTTACCCATACTTTTTACTAATACTATAATAAACTCTTTTATTATGAAAATAGAACCTATACAGCATTTATCAATTGGTCAAAATTATAGCTATGCATCAATATTTTCTTTCTTTTTAATAGTTGTTATAAAAGATCCTATTCAAGAGGAATTTATTTTTAGGTTACTGCCTAATATATTTATAAAAAATGAATTTTTATATATTACAATTTCAGCATTTGTATTTGCTGGTATTCATGTAATTAACAGTAGTAATCATTCATTATACTATATTAATTCCTATCTACTTATATCACTATATTTAGCAGATAGATATTACCAGACAAAAGATATACTAGTTACAATTTCACTACATATTTTTAATAATTTACTAGCAACATTTTTCCTCTTGCTAAAATTATTTTAATAGATACAAGAAATAGCAAAATGCTATTTCTTGTATCTTATTTTTTCTATAAATTCATTTTTTGAAATTTTTTATCTATAAAAACATCCATTACCAATAAACTCTCTTACAATAGAATCAATTGGTATATTACCTGTTTCCATTGGTAAAAAATTATTAAGATATTCATATAGTCTCCTTGCCTCAGAAAAATACTGACTACTTCTATCAATTTGTAATAATAAAGGTTGTGCAAAAGTTCTCATGACACTAGGTTCATATATAAGACTTGAATTATATATATAATCAACTGAACTTACAAAAGGAAAAATATATTTTTCCTCACCTTTTTTAACATTTGACCATAAATCAAAAGTTCTTTCTACACTATGTCCCCTTGTTGCATAATCTCTAACCATTCTTCTAAGAAGTCTTGTATCACTAGATGACACTTTAGTATAACCATCTATATTTAATGTTGCAATTGGTGCTATATATACTTTATATTTATTTTCATCTGGTGTAAATTTTGTAAGTATTGGATTTAATGCATGAATTCCTTCTATTATTAATACATCATTTTCTTGTAATTTCAAATACTTTCCATTATATTTTTTTGTTCCTAACATAAAGTCAAATTCTGGTAGTTCAACTGTTTTTCCATCTACTAAATCTTTCATTTGTGTATTAAATAACCCTATATCAAGAGCTTCAACACACTCAAAATTATATTTTCCATCCTCTCCTAAAGGGGTATCCTTTCTTTCTACAAAGTAATTATCCATAGATATTGTAACAGGGTTATATCCACTAAGTTTTAGCTGAATTCCAAGTTTTTGTGCAAACGTTGTTTTTCCAGATGAAGATGGACCTGCTATTAATATCATTTTTACATTTCCTCTTTTTTCAATATCTATTGACATATTAATCATTTCTCTTTGATGTATTGCTTCTGATACTTGTATAACAGAATTAATTTTATTTTTCAAAATTCTGTCATTTAGATCTCCAACATTAGATATACCAATAGCTTCATTTAGTTCATTAAACTCTATATATGCACCATATAGTCTTTCTTCTTCTTTATGTTCTTGAATTTGCATATTTTCATTTGGAATTAATAACATTGCTCCATCTTTATACATTTTTAAATCAAATACTTTTACACAACCTGTACTTGGCGCCATTGCACCATAAAAGTAATTGTACATTGAATCACAAAAATACATTGTAACAGATGATCTTAAATTGTTACATATATTTAATAGTTTATCTTTATTATTTGAAGCTTTATAAAGTACAGTTGCCTCTTCTATATTAACTGTTCTTTTTGTTATTGGCAAATCTTTTTTTATTATTTCATTCATTTTTTGCTTTATTTCTATGATTTTTTCAGGAGTAAGTTCTATATTTTTTGTAATGAAATATAAATCTCTACTTATTGTAGAAACAAACTCTACTCCTGCATCTGAATAAAGTGATGTAAGTGCCATGTATAGTACCATTTTTAATGTTCTTGTATAAATTCTATACCCATCTGTTGAATTAAACTTTATAAATTCTATTGTAGAATCCATTACAAGTTCATAATCAAGTGATTTTACTTCATTATTTATTTTTAATGCAAGTATACCATCTAAATTATTTTCAACTAATTTTATAGCCTCCTCTGCTGTTGTTTTATATTCTACTTCTACATTTCTTCCATCTTGAAATGTAACTTTTATTTTATTATTCATAAATCTCCTCCATTTTGTTTACTTTTATTAATATATATATATAATATGCTCTTTAATATATAAAATCTATGCAAATACGATAAAAATATGTAAATTTATAACATTTTTACTTTATTAATAAAATCATAAATATTTATTTCTTTTTATCTATAACCTTTCTACTTGCAATTTTTACTACATTATCCATAAGTGATACAACCGTTGTAAGACCAACGCCACCAGGTACAGGAGTAATATATTTTACTCTGGTTGCTACCTCTTTAGTTTTTACATCTCCACATAATTTTCCCTCAACTCTATTTATGCCCACATCTATTACAATTGCATCTTTTTTTACCATAGATTTTGTAATAAGTCCTGCTACCCCTGTTGCTACAACAAGTATATCAGCATTTTTTGTATAACTTTTTAAGTCAGCTGTTTTAGAATGACATATAGTAACAGTAGCATTTCTGTTAAGTAACAACTCTGCCATTGGTTTACCTACTATAATGCTTCTACCAATAACGACTGCATTTTTTCCTTCAATTTCTATATCATTTAATGCATCAATTATCATCATAATTCCCTTTGGTGTACATGGAATTATACCATCTTTTTGATTACCTACTAATTTCCCTAAATTTTGTGGATGAAAACCATCAACATCTTTTAAAGGTGAAATTGCATTCAAAACTTTTTTTTCATCTAAATGCTTAAATATTGGTAACTGTACTAAAATACCATCAACTGTATTATCTTGATTAAGCCTTTCTATAAGTACTAATAACTCTTCCATTGTTACTTTTTCGTCAAATATATACTCAACATCTTCTATTCCAAGTTCTTCACACATTTTTCTTTTTTTTCCAATATACACCTTAGATGAATCCTCATTATTTGCTAAAATTACAGCTAATTTTGGATATATTTTTTTCTTACTTAATTCTTTTACTTTATGTTTTATCTCCTCTTTTTTAATATCAACTATACTTTTCACATCTATTATCGTTTCCAAAATAATTACCTCCTTGCCTTGACAATTATATCACGTAGTTGTAAAGAAGTAAATATATTTTTACAAATTGATTTTTATAATATAATAATACAAAAATTTTTATTGGTATAATTAAAACATATAATAACTATTTTTTACTAATTATGTATAAACTTCAAAAAGAAAATCTCAATCTTAGAAATTATATATCATATATTACTAAAATTTATATTTTAATACTATCAATTATAGATTATATATAATATTATTCTATTAATAAAAAAATGAATAATATGCAATTTAAAGACTTGAATATCATTAAATTTACATATGTATTTTTATGATTTTTATTTTATAACTAAAATAATATTATTTTTTCTAACACTTTTTTACTGACAAATTTTAGAATATTGTCTTTTAAGTTTTTTGTAAAATTTATGAATTATCTGTAAAAATAAAAAAAAGATTTGACATTATGTAAAACATAGCATATAATATTATATATTATGTAACTTTTCTATTTTCTTATAATTATAAAGAATGTTTCTAAAAATAATAATTTAAAAAAGGAGAATACTACTATGTCAAAATTATTATCATCTACATTAAAAAAATTAACATTATGGCTTATTATTTTTAATTTTAGCCTTTTAGTATCTAATGTTTTTATGCTAACTACTCAAGAAAAAGCATTTTTTTATATTACTTTTGGCATTCTTACAATTACTATATTAATTATTACAATAATAATTACAATAATAATAATTAATAAACATACAGAAAAATTTCCAACAATTATATCTATTGTAGTTATACTTATTTTTTCTTATATAATATTTGTACTCATTTTTCTTGCTTTAACGTGGTTATTTGCAAAAATATTTAGTATAAATTTTTATATAGAATTTCAGATTATAACATTTTGTATATGCAAAAATATTACTTTAAACAAATAAGTAACATTTTTATTCTTGAAAAAGAACTAATAGATAATTAATATACCTGTTAGTTCTTTTTTATTTAGCTTTGAATTTTTTCTTTTATACTTTCAATTTCCCTTTTTACTGCCTGATAGCCTTGTGTTGCTAGTAAATTTGTTTTACTTCCATCTAATAAAGATACATCATCAAGTTTAGGTCTTAACACATAATCTGCATAAGATAGTTCCTCTTGGTTTACTTGATGTCCCATTATATCAAATGATTTTATTGAAACAGACACTATATTAAAGTTATTAGGTACATATTTATTTCTATCAAAGCTTACTGCTATTACTTTTTCTGCTCCCATCTGTTTTAAAATTGACACAGGTGTATTTACTCTAACTCCACCATCTACTAATACTTTTTTATTATATATTTTAGGCTGAAATACAGCAGGAAAACTTGAACTTGCTCTAATTATTGAACATAAATAACCACTATATAAATATGTGGGATCATCATCAAATTTTGTTGCATTAATAGTATCATCAGTGTTTTCTATTCTTTCGCCTTTACTAATAAAATATATTACCTCACCTGTTTTTAAGTCAACTGTTGGAATTGCAAGTGGCATTGGTACTTGACTAATATCAATAATTCCTTTATTTTTCATATACATATTTATAATACTTTCTAATTTATCACCTTTAGCCAGTCCACAAATTGATATTTTTCCTGTAAAAATTGTGTTCATTAATTTAAATGGTAACATTTTATCATAATCAGCAATATGTTTACAATATGTATTAAAAATACTTAAAATATGAAATGGATTATATCCTACAGCATACAAAGCTGCAATTATACTACCACTGCTTGTACCAGATATATAATCTATTTTTATGTCCTCTTCTTTTAATGCTTGTAATACTCCAATATGAGCAGCCCCCTTTGCTCCTCCACCGCTTAATGCTAGTCCTATTTTCATCATAACTCACCTCTTTTTATTATATGAGTATGACAAATATTCTGATACAAAAACTTAAAATTAAATAACTGTTATAGTTTATATTAGACAAATAAAAAATTTCTAGTGTATTATTTTAAATTATAATTTCAAAATAAAGAAATAGTTAAGATACATTTAGTATACTCAACTATTCTTAACATTACTAATCTATACTTATTACATACCATATTTTCTTGTCATTCTTCTAAGTCCTTTTTTTCCCTGTTTTAATGTATTTAATATACTATCACTGTTCATAACTCCAATTACAGCACCTGCCATAATACCAAACATTGCACCTTTTGCAAAATCCATAAACTCAACTCCTTTCATTATTATTAGTTTTTGCCATTATAATATTTTTTAAACTTGAAATTATTTCATAAATTCCAATAATTAGCATAAAAATATAAAAGTAAGTTCTAAGGTTTTCTTCGGATATTTGTTTTGCTATATTTATCCCTATTATACTACCTATACATACTGGTATAATTAATTTGAAAATTAATTTTTTATCTATATTTTTGTTTTTTAAATTAAAAATAGTAGTAGCAATACCAAGTGCTACAAACATTACCAAATTATACGCTTGGGCATCTCTTTGTTCAAGCAAATTTAGTATAGTAGCTATAATTATAAATATACTTCCTCCACCAATTCCCATACCAGATACAATAGAACTAAGTAATGCTATAACATATAATATCATAAACTGCCTCCATTTGAAAAAAATCTATATACTGTTAGTGAAATTATTATTACTCCTGATACTATATTTAAAATATCTGCTGGAATTTTTTTCATAATTTTTGAGCCAATTACTCCACCAATTATAGATACTATTACTAGTATTATTATTTTAGTAATTTCAAAATCTACTATTTTTGAATATCCAAATAAAGCAAAAATACTGGATATAGATAATACACTAACACTTGCAGCTCTGCTTATATGAGTTTCTTGTTTTATTATATATATTAAATAAAATACTAATATCTGACCAGCACCAGATGCAAATAATCCATTTAATACACCTGTAATTAATCCAACTATATATATCATAATATTATTATTTGCTATATATTTTCATGTATACATCTACATAGCTAAATTTATACCACTAGAAATTATATCAGACATGGTATCGATTAATTCATCTACCTCTTTAGGTGTAACTATGTAATTTTCTGTGTCAAGTACATTTGCTATCATATCATATCTAGTATCATCTTCAAAAGTTTCTAATGCTTTAAGCATAGTATTACTACTTATACCACTTGAATTAAATTCATCAAATTCACTTTTTGCATTTTCTATCATCTTATCAATAGCACTATTAGTTATCGTAGCCATATCAACAACAGTAGGTACTCCAATTGAAATTACAGGTATTCCCATAGTTTCTTTATTTATTCCCTCTCTTTTATTCCTAACACCTGCTCCAGGAGTTATACCTGTATTACTAAGCTGAATTGTATTTCCAACTCTATGTACACTTTGTGAAGCTAGGCTGTCTATTACAATTATCATATCTGGAGTTGTTTTTGATACAACTGATGTAACAATTTCTGATGTTTCGATTCCAGTGGTTCCTAAAACTCCTGGTGAAATAGCACTTACTGCTCTAGTATTTGGTTCGACTAATTCTTTTGCAAAGTTTAAAATATGCCTAGTTATATCTATGTTTTGCACTACTTTTGGTCCAAGTGCATCTGGTGTAACGTACATATTTCCAAGCCCTACAACAAGTATTGAACTTTTTTCATCTCTCCCAATCATCTCCTTTACCTCTTCTGATACCTGCTTTGCTATTTGCTCTTTTCCTGCCTCATCTATTATATTAAGATCGTTTATTTGCATTGTTACATACTTTCCAATTTGTTTAGACAATGCCTTTGCTCCGTTTTCATTTAAAACATTTACAGTTGTTACAACAACATCTCCATCATTTTTTGATACAACTTCTACTCCATCAATATCACTTAAATTGTGAACCTTTTTATATGTATCTACTCTTTCATCTGCCATATCAGTTCTAAAATTTAAATATTTTTTATTCATATTCTCACCTAAATATATTATGGAAGTTATTTACAAAATTTATTACAAATTTTTTAGATAAAAAAATTACATAAAAAAAATGTGATGAAAAAATACATTACATATCATCATCACATTTTTTTATTTAATAAAATATGTTTACAAATTTTCTATCGATTCACCTGACTCAACAGCCTCATCAATAAATTCTTTTAAACATTTTGCTTCAACCAAAAGATCAGCAACGTTACCTCCTACTACAAGATTTTCACCTATCCGCTGGCAAAGTTCTTTATATTGTTTTTTCGCATCATCTAATGCTACACAGTTCTCAATATAATTTTTTCCCTCAACGCAGACCTTTGCTGCTGTAAGTCCTACCTTGTCAATTGCTTTTCCTATTCCTCCAAAAATTTGTTCAACCATAACTATTCCTCCTTAAAAAATTTAATTAAATTTTGCTATCAATATTGTTACGCATACATTATATAATAATTTGTGTTTTATGTCAATACCTTTACTAAAAATAGTTTTATTTTAATATATTTTTAATTAATATTTACAGATTAAAATTATAAAAATCTATATAATTATTATTACGCCTAAATTTTAAAATATTTTATATTGCTTTGTAAAATAAAATATCATTTTTTACGTTTATTAAATATGTATATAATTACTTAATTACTGATTTTGTACATTAGTTGTAAGAACCGTTTTTCAAAAACTTTATTAGTTTTTGATTTATTTTTTGTAAAATTATATATTAGCTTCATAATTAGTTATTAAAAGATCTGATATTTCACCCCTTTTATCAGAAATAGAATTTATCATTCTTTTAGCAAATACCTCATTTATATAAAAACCATTATATATTTCTTCAAAAAAATTATCATCTTTATTTGAGTTTTTTGGATTAGAATTACTTAGCATTAATTTTATATTATATTTATCATTCAAATTTTTATAGAATGTGGCTAACTCTTTTTGTGCTATATCATCAAATTCTTCCTTAGTATATGAAGTAAAGCTTGATGTAATATTTAAAGGTCTATATGGTGGATCAAAATATATAAATGTATTTTCTTTTATATATTTTTCGCATAAACTATAATCTCCACATTCAAATACTACATTTTTTACAAGGTTTGACAATGCTCTTAAATTTTGACTATCACATATTTTAGGGTTGTTGTAATTTCCCATTGGTACATTAAAATCACCATTTTTGTTTACTCTATACAGTCCATTAAAACAAGTTCTATTTAAAAATATAAACTGAGATGCTTTACTTATAGATACATCATTTTTTGCTATTATATTTAAATTATATTTATCCCTTATACTATAATAATATTCTTTTCTTTCTTCTTTTTCTAAACATAAATAATTTTCTTCTAATTTTCTTAACTCATCAATTAATTCTTCTACATTTTCTTTTATAACATTATATGAATTTATTAAATCTATATTGGTATCAAACGCAAAGAATTCATTAACTCTATACATTTGTAAAATATCAAGCATAACTGCACCACCACCAATAAATGGTTCTATATAGCACTCAATATTCCCCATTTTTAAATTTACTGGATAAAATTTACTTAATTTATCTAATATATTTCCCTTTCCACCTGCCCACTTTACAAACGGTTTTATTCTATTTTGCATATTATACCTCCTATTATTTATTACATTGTATCATAAACCAATATATTTGACAATTTATTTTTATTTAATATAGAAAAATATAAAAAATCACTGAAATTACATAGTATTTTCAATGATTTTTTGTATAATTTAAAATCCATAAATTTTTTATGAAGAAATACAAGATTAAATACTCCTTATTTTTAGTATTTTTTCTTCCTCTTTATCTTTTGATATAATTTCATTTTTGGATTTATCTACTTGCTCAGCATTTTTTAATAAAATTTCTTTATCCATTGCTCTTCTAATATTACAATATCTTTGTGCATACATAAAAATACCTCCTACAAATAATAATTATTATTTACTTTTTGAATTTTATGAAAACATTGTAACATATCTTTTTATAACCGTCAATATATTTATGTAACTTTTAACAAAATTATCATATTTATTTTATTTAACAATTTATATATATCATATTATAGTTTATATGTTTAAAAAGTTACTCTTTACTTTCTCTATTCTTTCATCTTGAAGTACAGTAGTAAATAAATTACTAATGGCAAGGGCCGCTAAAGCTCCTGCAATTCCAAGATAAGTATTACAAAGTATTACTGCTACTCCAAGTTTTACTACACAAGAAGATATAAAAATAGTTTTAGCGCTATATTTAAAATCTTTTAGTCCTCTTAAACTTGCACTTGTAACACAACATATTGGAATTATTAGTGTACATACAATTACAAACGGAGTACAATTATTAGCAATTTGCAAAGCTACCTCATCTATAATTAATATTGGTACTAAAAATTTTAACAATAAAATTGTAAATATAGGAGTAATTACAGACATTACTATATTTAAGTCTTCTACTATGTTCTCAACCTTTTTTAACTCATTTGTATCATTTTTACCAATTGCTATTCCAATATTAGACGTAACTCCTACTCCTACTCCATAAAAGAAATTCTCAAAAGCATTAACTATTTGAAATAAAATAACATATACTGCATATTCATTAGTTCCCATTCTTGAAAGTATTACATTAAATGCAAGATTACTACACCTTTTGAATACTCTTTCTTCAGCTGAATATTTTACAAGTGGCAATAATTCATTCAAATGATTTTTTGATAATTTATATTGTACAGTATTTTTAGACATAATAACTAATATAATCATAGAAACTACATCTGATATTACAGTAGCTACTGCAACACCTGCAACTCCAAAGTTTAGCTTTACTGCTAAAAAATCTAAAATAACGTTTAAAATTAAATTGAATAATTTTACATACATTACTTTTTTTGATTTTCCAAGTGTCCTTTGATGTCCATTTAATATCGAAATTACAGAATTTGGTACTGCTCCTATTAAACGTATATATAGGTATACTAAACATATTGTATCTACTTTAAATAATCTTGGTAAAATTGGACTGATTAAAAGTGTTATAACAGTACAAATTAAAGTAAATATAATTGCAACTATAACTGATGTACCTGTTTGTTTTTTAATATCCTCTAATTTATTAGCTCCAAATAATCTTGCTACTATTGAATTATTTGACACATTTACAGATTGAAGCAATAAATAAAATAGATCTATTACGGATGCCATAGCTCCTACTGCTGCAACAGCAGAATTACCAATTGGAGTAATTGCAGCTGTATCAATAAGTCCAATAAATACTCCCATTAGACACTCAAAACCAGTTGGAAGTGATAAATCTAATTGTTTTTTCATATCATTATTTAATATCTTTTTCATATACACCTCTATAATTAATTTACAACAAAATTCTACATTATTCAAAAAATGTCGACATATCTAATTATAGCATATGTAAAAAATTTTTTCAATATAAAAAATAACTGCACCAGGATAAAATCGCGTATACTTCGTTTCACGTATAATATTTTACATAATTTTTGACTGCATATTGTAAAAAGGCTATATTTTAGGATTTATTTGAATTTTAAATCAAAAAACCTGAAAAACAAATTTTATAATATTAAAACAATATACTATTGTTTTATGTAAATTATATTATTAGTAGTTAAATTTTTATGTTTTAAGATCGGCTCAAACGCACTAAACGTGATTTTATCCTGGTATTATTTCTATATATCTTGCACTTTTTTATTTTCCACTTTTTATTAACTTTTTAGGTTCTTCCGCAATTTATGTGATTAATATTGCAGAAGGACCTTTATTGTCTTGAATTGGTAAATCTTTTATTGTTCTAAAATATTTTGTATTAATTTTAAATGATTTCTTTCCACAACATGGACATATTGCTGATTTATTAGTTCTTTTAATGTGTATATTTGATATACCATCAATCTCTTCATAACTTATTACTTTTATTTTTTTATCTAGTTTTTTCATTAGTTCTTCCATATAAAAATTAACCTCCAAATTTGTTGATGTTATTGTATCAGAAAAACATCAAATTTGGAAGTGTTTTTTCACATAAATTGCGAAAGAACCACTTTTTATTTGACATTTATATTTTCTTCCCATAAAAAATTATGTCTTAGTTTTTTGCGCGTTATATGATTAAAATTTTTTTAATATCTATTTTTTTTAATTTATTACTCAAAAGATGAGACTTAAATCTTTTTTGACTCAAGTCTCATTTTTTAAGGACTTTTTTACATCCCCTTCTAGTTTTATTTTAGCTATTAAAGTTATTATTAATTAGCATATACATATACTGTTTTTGTAGTACCACCTATAGATACTTCTACTGTAAAATTATATTTTGACCAACCACTACTATATGTTGAACCATCTACTGTATTG
>CAOKPF010000005.1 GCA_948470565.1 uncultured Clostridium sp. | reverse complement strand
AATCACACTAATTTTGACATAACACTTGACTTTTCGCTAGAAATTTGGTACAATAATAGTATAGAATGTATGTATTATTTTTTTATTAAAAAATTTTTTTGGCTAGCACAGCTAGCAGAAAGAGAGGATTTTATGACAAATAATTGCAGACACGAATGGGCATCTATAAAGGAACTCTATGGCAACTGTATTCTTAGATATAGTCCTAGAAGCATATACAATAATGTTTGTCACTGCAAACGATGCGGCAAGGAGAAAATATCTCCAAAAGCTATAAAAGAGCTAAAAAGAGCCGTATAGAACAACTCCATTTCAAAAACAAAAAATCATTGAAGATACATATGTAAATTCAATGATTTTTTGTTTTAAAATGCTACATTAATAATAAATATATTATTTTTTTATAAATAATTCTTCAAATTCTTCATGACTAATCGTTTCTTTAGCTAAAAGTTCACTTGCAACAATATCAAGTTCACTTCTATGCTCAATCAACAATTTTTTTGCAGTTTCATATGCCTCATCTAGTATATTTTTAATCTCTTTACCAATAGCTGAGGAATACTCATTACCTAATATTTTTAAAGTGTTACAATTATCTTGAGTATTTATAAAAATATTACCAATTTTTTCACTCATACCATATACAGTTACCATGTCTATTGCAATTTTAGTTGCAACTTCTATGTCATTAACTGCACCTGTTGAAATTTCATTTAATGCAACTTTTTCTGCCGCTCTCCCTCCAAGTAAAGCAATTAATCTTTCTTCCAACTCTGTAATTGAAATATAACTTTTATCTTCTGAAGTTTTATACATTGTATATCCACCAGATTTTCCCCTTGGAATAATTGATATTTCTTTTACAGGCTCCTGTGTTTTTAAATACCTACTCACAATAGCATGTCCTGCCTCATGATAAGCTGTTAAATTTTTGTCCTTTTCTGATACTAGTCTGCTATTCTTTCTTAAGCCTACTAACTCTTTCTTTAACGCTTCCTCTACGTCTGTTTCACCAATAATATCATGCGAATTAAGTGCAGCAATAATTGCTGCCTCATTTAATATATTAGCAAGCTTTGCACCTGTAAAACCAGATGTTTCCTCTGCAACTTTTTTTAGGCTAACACTATCAGAAAAATTTTTATCCTTGCTATGAATTGCCAAAATATCCTCTCTTCCCTTCAAATCAGGATATCCCAAAAAGATATGTCTATCAAATCTACCAGGACGTAATAATGCTTCATCAAGTGAGTTTTTTCTATTAGTTGCTGCAATAACTACAACTTTATCATCAGTATTAAATCCATCCATTTCTACCAATAATTGATTTAATGTCTGATTTGAGTCATTTGATTTATTTGTTCTTTTTGAGCCAACTGCATCTATTTCATCAATAAATATAATACATGGAGATACTTTTCTTGCATTTTTAAAAATTTTCCTAATACGCGAAGCTCCAACTCCAACGAACATTTCCTCAAATTCAGAACCACTAATTGATAAAAATGGTACTTTTGATTCACCAGCAATAGCTTTAGCAATTAAAGTTTTTCCAGTACCAGGTTCTCCATAAAGTAGTACTCCCCTAGGTATTTTTGCACCAAGTTTACTAAATTTCTCTGGCTCTTTTAAAAATTGAACTATCTGTTCCATCTCTTCTTTTTCTTCTTTAAGTCCTGCAATATCACTAAATGTTACATCACTTTTTACAGGCTTTAATTTATAATTTTTTCTACTCAGTCCTCCCCTTGGTATTAAAAATACCATAAGAGCGCTACCACCTATAACAATAATTTGAATAGCATACAGAATGTTCCTAAATATATTATCTGTTTTACTATTTTTTTTCACTAATTCAATATCATTTCCAGATAAAATTTCTTGTTGAACAAATTCGATTAACGCTTGATCATCAGGAATAATTACTTTTATATTAGCATCTTCCTTCTTTCTTTTTACTTCTGCTTCTTTCGCATCAGAATTTATAGTGATTTTTTCAACATTACCTGACCGTATATCACTAATAAATTCTGTATATGTAATTTCCTCATTTACCTTTGATGCATTATTACCAAGCAGCTTAACGCCAAAATTACCTACACCCATTAATACAACAATTAATAACAAAAATATTGTTTTTTTCATATTATTGCCTCCTTAAAAAATTTTTTATAGATCCAAACAATTGCAGATATATTATACAATAATCTTGGAATTATGTCAATGTTTTTATGTAAATTAAAAACAAAAAAATTAGTATATATTACATACTAATCTATTTATCTGTATACTTTTTTATCCTACTATACTCAATTCTTAACTTATCCTCTATACCCTTAGGGCAATTAGCTGGAGACGTACTAGGCAAATAAATTGGCTCAATTTTAGTTTCAGGAAAACAATATTTTTTATACAATTTTTGAGCTTTTCTACCAGTAGTAAAAACTGCCTCTATATTTGAATTTTGAATAATTACATTTAAGTCATTTGGAACTGGATTTTTTATAGAACTATCACTTGAAGATAGAATATCACAACTTTTCAATACATCAAAAAGTGCAATATAATGCCTCTTTAAAAAACTAATTTTCTCTTGAACTGTATCACCTATTTTCTCATTATATATTTCTCCTAATACTTTCCAAAATCTATTTTTTGGGTGTGAATAATAAAAACCAAATTCCCTTGATTTTACAGAAGGCATTGTTCCTAAAATTAATACCTTAGAATTACTATCATAAATTGGCTCAAATCCATGTTCAACTCGCACTTTCTTTCCCCTTTCAAAATTAAATAATAATTATTTAATAACAAAATTTTCTCTTTTAACAAAATATATTAATTGTAATTTTAAAAATCAACAAATTCTATACTAAATTCATCATCATTATTTTCTATACTATCTAATATATTATCTTTTTTATCATTAATTTTTACTACATTACCATTTAAAAACTCAAATAAATCTAGCTTTTCACCATCATAATAAAGTGTACCATACACAGCATCACCTAAATTTTTAAATTCATCATACTCCAAACATTTATCCATTTTTACATTAATCTTTTCATTTCCCATATGTATATTTTTTCTCTTTAAAAAATACGTAGTCATAACATTTTTTATAACACCAGAACGGTATTTTATATATGATATTAATTTTCCTTTTGGAATAGAAAAACATTTTCCATGCCAAAACAATTTTTTTCCATTATACATACTATTAAAATAATCAAAAAAATACTGCGAAATTAAGGCTATTATTTCATTAGAATAATCTGAATTATCTGAAGAACAATCATCAATAATAATTTGTGGATCTGGTACAATAAAACTTATTTCATCAGAACCATAAATAACATAACAATGATATTTTTTTGAAAAGTACCATGATGTTACATCAAGAGCCTCTAACATACTCCCTTTATATGTATATAGCAAATTAATATCACTATCCTTAGTTACATCTTTACCATCAAACCTAACTACAAATGGATTACTTTTACTAATTCTCATATTATACTTTTTCTGTATCTCAAAAAAATAATTATTCCACATAAATAATACCACCTTATTCAAATTAAGTAGGAAAATAAATTTTCCTACTAACACATGTAATAACTATTTAAAATAGTTCTATAATATACATTCGTGGATATGTTCCAATACATAAATTACATGTGTATATATTGTAACAGATAATACTTATTTTGTCAAATAGTAAAATTTTTTTAATTCACTCTTGTAAAAATGTAATTTTCCATTGAAAATATATTAATAATATGCTATACTTCAAAGAAAGTTTTAAAATCCAATTTAGATTTAAAGGGAGGGTAAGCATATGAAAAAAGAAGAACTAAAGAATTCAACTTCTACAAAATCAAAAGAACTATTAGATAAGAAAAATAGCGTACTTATAGATGATTTAAAGAAAAAAGAATTATGCAAAAAACTAAAGACTAAAAAAAGAAAATGAAAGTATAAAAATAGTAATAAATAAGAAAATTTAAGAAAAAGTAAAAAACATTAAAAGTACATATGTAAATTTAATGTTTTTTACTAATTTAGCTCAAGCAATATACAATTTAACCTATTTTTATAACTTATCAAAAATCAACATTTTGCTCTTTTACAAGCGTACCATTCAAATATATTTTTAAAGCTGCTGATGTATATCCATTAAGTGTAAATGAAGCTTTAGTATCAGTAGTTTCAAAAGTCTTATCAAACACACTATTATATGCTCCTCCATCTATACTTGCTGTTACCTTAACAGTTATTTCTTCCATATTTTCCAGTGGACTTCCACCTTGCAATTCTAATAAGTCTAAAGAAACTGTCTTTGATAATTGTAATTTATTCACTGTTATTTGAACTAAATCACCCTCTTTTAATTCTTGATTTTCAGGATAATTTTGTGATATAACAACACCATTTTGCTTTGTACTATCTTCGCTATATTTTACACTAACTGTAAGTCCTTTTTCTTCAAGCATAGACTTTGCATCAGCTTCTTTTTTTCCAAGCGCATTAGGCATAAGAACTGTTGCTTTTCCATCACCTTTACTTACTGTTAATTTAACAGTACTTCCATATTCAACTGATGAATTACCAGTTGGCGATTGTGATATAACTAAACCTGCATTTACTTTATCATTTATAACCTCTTCTACTTCAACTTTAAATCCTAGTGTATCCTCTAATTCGTATTTTACAACTTTAATATCTTTTCCAACAACATTACTAACAGTTGCCATTCTAGTTCCTCTACTAACAACTACACTTATTTCTTTATTTTTGGTTTTCTCATTTGCTTCTGGAGTTTGGGATATTATATATCCTTCTGCTTGTTCAGAATTATATTCAAGCTTCTTTTGAACTATTTTTATTCCTTTTTCAGAATACTCATTTACCATATCTTCAAACGGTTTTCCGACCAAATCTGGCACCTCTATTTCATCTGAACTAGTATTTGTATCTGATTGTATTTTATTATATATTTTTATACTAGCAAAAGAAATAATCAATGCTAATATTAATATTATAACTATTATTGATATAATTACAATTCTTTTCTTCTTTTTCTGATTTTTTCTATTAACTGCTTTTTCCTCTGCACTTTTTTCATTTTCTTTTTCGCTATTATTTTTTTCATCTTTATTACTAGATCTACTATTATTTACTTCTATACTACTAGGCTCTCTTGTCCTCAAATTTGGTACTTTGTAATCCTCATCAATCTCTATAGTTGGTATAACCTGAGTAGCTCCTGCCTCAACCGAACTTGGTGCAGTTGGTATAATTGAATTAGGTGAAGAAAGTGCCTTTGATATATCAATTAACATTTCACTAGCGCTTTTGTATCTATCACTAGTGTTTTTTGCCATAGCTTTTAATATAATTTGGTTTAAAGGTGCTGTCACTCTAGGATTTACAATTATTGGATAAACTGGTTCTTCCTGTATATGTTTTAATGCTACTGACACTGGCGTATCTGCATCAAATGGAATTTTCCCTGTTGCCATTTCATACATTACTACACCTAAAGAATATATATCAGATTTCTCATCTGTATATCCACCCTTTGCATGTTCAGGAGAAAAATAATGTACTGAACCCATTGTACTTCCAAAACTTGTTATAGTACTGCTAGTTGTATTAGTTATCTTTGCAATTCCAAAATCAGTAACTTTTGCAACCATATTTCTATTCAAAATTATATTTTGTGGTTTTATATCTCTATGAATTATATGTGCCCTATGTGCTGCTTCTAAAGCTGATACAACTTGAGCTGATATTTTTAATGTTTCCTCACTAGATAATGCACCATGCTTTTCTATATAATCTTTTAGTGTTTTGTTTTCTAAAAGTTCCATTACAATATAGTTTATTATCTCACCTGTCATTTTATCTACTTCTTGACCAACATCATATACAGACACAATATTAGGATGAGTTAGTGCAGCCGCTGATTGAGCTTCGACCCTAAATCTATTTACAAAAGTATCATCATTTGCATATTCTTTTTTTAATATTTTTATTGCTACAAATCTATTTAAAAGGTTACATCTAGCCTTATACACAGTTGCCATACCACCTTCACCTATTTTTTCAAGTATTTCGTACCTATTTCCAAGTACCCTACCAATTAATTCCATACTTGCCTCCTATTACAACTTTATAGCAACAACAGTTATATTATCAATACCACCATTGTTATTTGCTTTTATAATTAATTTATTAGCAATATCTGCAAACTCATTATTTTTTAAAATTTCAAGTATATCTTCTGTTTTTACCATATTATATAATCCATCTGAACAAAGTAATAAATATCCTGACATTTTATTTTCCACAAATATACTTGTACTTACATTTTTAAATACACCTATTGCTTTAGTTAACATATGCTTTTTAGGATGATTTGCAGCCTCAACTTTATCTATAACATTAGTTTTTAACAATTCATTTACATATGTATCATCTTCAGTTATCTGTCTAATGCTATTCATAGATTCATCTATATAATAAATTCTACTATCACCAACCGAAAAATAATATATTTTTTCTTTTATAGATAGAAAAAAAACAACAGTGGTTCCCATACCTTTATACTTTTCATCTGTTTTTTCTAAATCATATATTAAATTATTAGTATCTGTTAATAACTTATTTAAATAATCTATTACATCTTGCTCAAGCATACAACTAATTTTATCTATATCCTTTTCTATATTTTGCGCAAAATTGTCAACTAGCATCTTACTTGCTACCTCTCCACTCTCATAGCCACCAAGTCCATCAGCAACAATTACAACTGCTAGTCTTTCACTATATTTTTTTATATAGTAATTATCCTCGTTATTACTTCTTTTTTGTCCAACATCTGTTTTGGCAACAAATTCCATAACTCACCTCAACTAATCATTTTCTATTTTATCTAAATATTTCTTCCTTAATTGTCCGCAAGCCGCATCTATATCAGAGCCTAATTCCCTTCTAACAGTTGTCACAATTCCGCATGAATTTAAAGTATTCATAAATTTTTCTACAGATTTTTCACTGGCCTTCTTATACTTACCATTTTTTATTTCATTTACAGGTATTAAATTTACATGTGCAATCATTACCCTAAGCAATTTTGCTAGTTCCATAGCCTCTTTATAACTGTCATTTTCCCCATATATTAGTGCATATTCAAAGCTTATTCTTCTACCTGTAATTTTTATATACTCTTTACAAGCTTTAAGTATTTCTTCAATTGTATATTTATTTGCAATTGGCATAATTTCACGCCTTTTTTCATCAGTAGTTGCATGTAGTGAAATAGATAAGGTACATTGTGTATTTAATGATGCTAGTTCATATATCTTTGGTACAATACCACACGTAGATAAACTTATATGCCTAGCACCAATATTAAGTCCATTTGCACTATTTATTAAATTTATTGATTTTATAACATTATCAAAATTATCCAAAGGTTCCCCTATCCCCATATATACAACATTAGATATTTTTTCTCCTGTATATCTTTGAACTGCTTGTATTTGTCCCTCTATTTCTGAAGCAAACAAGTTTCTTTCATATCCCTCCTTTGTAGAAGCACAAAATTTACACCCCATTTTACAGCCTACTTGAGTAGATACACAAAGAGTATTTCCATAATTATATACCATAAATACAGTTTCAATAGCACAATTATCCATAAGCTTTATTAAAAATTTCATTGTTCCATCTTTTTTTGACTTTTGACACTCTATTATGTCCATATTTAAAATATATGTATCTTGTTTTAATTTATCTCTTAATGATTTTGAAATATCAGTCATTTCATCAAATGATAGTACACCAATTTTATGTATCCATTTATAAATCTGTTTTGCATGAAATTTTTTCTCACCTATGCTATCTATATACTGCTCTAATTCTTCTAGTGTAAAATCACTTATATTTATCTTTTTATTCATTATATTCTCCACACAATTTTGTAATAATATATTACTACAAATCATTGTTTTTTTCAAGTATTTAAAACTATTTTTTATTAATTAATAAAAAAGGAGTATCCAAAAAATTGCATGGACACCCCCTCTCTATATTTCACAGGTCAACTTGTTCGCATATCAACCTGTTACTCTCATCAGCATATTCATATAAAAATTTTTTTATACTTTCTGGATAATTTTTTACTATAAATCCATCTATTCCATAATAATCAATTATATTATCTAAAAATATCCTCAAATTTTCAACATCTATATTATTAATATTATCTATAAAAACATAATATGTCTCTTTAGGAAGTATATTTAATAGCTCTCTAATTGTTGGTACTTTTCCATTTATTGTAAGAGCATTAACTTTATTTGTTAGTCTTATGTCATTTCTAGAAAATATCATCAATGATATGTTAGTGCCACAAACTCTAACAATTACCTCTTTAGGCACTAAAATCTTTCCAGAATACCAAACTTCAACTTCTGATTTTTTTATTGAAAACTGCATGCCTGTTTCATTTTCGACAACAAGTATGTCAACTCCTTGATTTTCTGCGATTTTAAGAATAGTTGAATTATGTAAATCATGTGTTCTAACTTTTGCATATTTCATATACATACCTCCTTTTTTGAATATTAATTCACAAGTATACGTTTTTTTACATAGATATTATATCACAATTTTTTTATTTGTCAATATTATGTAGTTCACTTTTTTTATTATACCCTATTTCGTCACATTTTGACAATTATTTCATTAAAAAATTTATATTTTTGAGTAACATAACGTTTTATATAAAAAGATATGTATATAAATGTATATTACTTATACTCTATTATCTTTAATAAAATTTTTCTATAAAAAGTTTTAAAAAGTAATTTTATTTATATTCTGATTTTTCTAATTTTTTCATATTTTTTCTTATTTTCTGTAATTGTGTGTATTTAAACTACTACACAAATTACAGAAAAATAACTAATTATATCGCCATTTCTAATACTATAATTTTACATTTTATAATATCCATATATATTGTTTTTTTGTTATGTTTGTATTTGCAAACTATTATATTAATTTTATAATTTATTTCTATTTCATTTTTATTTGAGTACTACTTTTTACAAAATTTAATATTCTATCTGTATTTTACTTTATTCCTATTGCATATTTTCCTTAACTAAAAAAATGTAATCAAATAATATATACTATATAAAATCATATAATTAAAATGACATAAAAATCAATAGCTACGATGCTACATAGCTACTGATTTTACTTTATATAATATTTCTACATATAAGTATAAACTATACCATATTGCAGTTTATTTAATTAATATAACCTTATACATTACTGTCTTTCTTTTTCTTTCATATAACTATTGTATATATTTACTATTAATTCAACTGTTCCATCTACTCCTAAAATTGATGAATCAATACAAAAGTCATAATCAGTTCTATTCCCCCACTTAGAATTTTTATTCAAATATTCATAATATTTTCTTCTTTGTCTATCAATATACACTAACCTTTTTTCAGCTTCATTATATGAAAGATTTTCAAGCTTCATCTTTCTATTAATTTTAAACTCTCTATCATTAGAATATATAAATATATTAATAACATTATTTCTATCTTTCAAAATTTTATTAGCATTCCTACCAATTATAACACATGACTCGCTTTCAGCTATCTCCTTTATAGTATCACTAATAAGTAACTGACATGCATCATCTTCTAATACACTATCATAGTTTTTCATACTTAACAGATCCAGTGCCTTTAAAATGGAGTTTCTTTTTACCTCATCATATTGCTGTAATTTCGAATAATTACAACCATTCTTTTCATAAGTTTTTTGTAGCAATTCATTATCAAAAAAATTAATACCTAATTTTTTTGAAACTTCTTTTCCTATATACTTTCCACCTGAACCATATTCCCTACCTATAGTAATAACAATATTGCTCATAATAAATTTCATCTCCTCTATAACTCAAATTGAGAATTATATAACTCAGCATAAGCACCATTTTTCTCTATTAATTCATCATGATTTCCTTGCTCAATTATATTTCCATCTCTCATAACTAAAATCAAATCAGCATTTTTTATAGTTGATAGTCTATGTGCAATAATAAACGAAGTTTTTCCTTCTGTTAGTTTATCCATTGCTTTTTGCACCATTTCTTCAGTTCTTGTATCTACATTAGATGTAGCCTCATCCAATATTAAAAATGGAGCATTGTCAATCATACCTCTAGCAATAGTAAGTAATTGTCTTTGACCTGCTGATACCGCATCATTTTCAGAAATTTGTGAATCATATCCATTAGGCAAAGTTTTTATGAAATGGTCTAGACCTACTTCTTTGCAAACTTCCTTTACTCTTTCATCACTAACATTTTCTCTATTATAAATTATATTTTCTTTTATTGTTCCTTCAAATAACCATGTATCTTGTAATACCATTGTAAATAACTCATGTATATTTTCCCTTGTTAAATTATTTATTGAAACACCATCAATTTTTATATCTCCTGAATTAATCTCATAAAATTTCATAAGAAGATTTACCATTGTGGTCTTACCTGCTCCAGTTGGACCAACAATTGCAATTTTTTGACCTGGATTTGCTGTGGCTGTAAAGTTATTTATAGTTGGTTCATCGTTATTATCATATTTAAAAATTACATTCTCAAACTCTATTTTTCCACTTACATGTTTTTTGTCTAAAACTGTTTTTATTTCATCTTGTGAAGACATTTCCTCCTCATCTACAAATTCAAAAACTCTCTCACTAGCTGCTGCTGTAGATTGAAGTGATGTCATAGATTGTGCTATTTGTGATAAAGGCGATGTAAACAACCTTATATAGCTTATAAATGCAACTATTACACCAAAAGAAATCATATCATTCATTGTAAGTAATGCGCCAACAATACATACTGCAACATATCCAAAATTACCTATAAATCCCATTATAGGATGCATCATACCTGACAAAAACTGGCTTTTTTGATTACTTTCACATACTTTTTGATTATATAAATCAAACTTTTCATCAGATTCTTTTTTACCATTATATGCTTTAACTACATTTAAGCCAGAATATACCTCTTCGATATGTCCATTCAAATTTCCAAGTTCTGTTTGCTTAGCTATAAAATACTTCTGCGAATTTTTAAGTATTAACATCATTCCAGCAAATCCAAATAAACTTGCAACAATTGCAGTAATTGCCATAATCCAATTTGTATAAAACATCATTATTACTGTTCCTATAAACAATGTAACGGAACTTACTAAGCTTGCCAAAGATTGATTCATTGTCTGTGCTATTGTATCAACATCATTAGTTACTCTTGATAAAGTATCTCCAGCTTGATGTTTATCAAAATATTTAAGTGGTAATTTATTTATTTTTACAGAAATTCTACTTCTTAAGCCTCTTGCAAATTTATTGGCAACATCTGTCATACAAATAGACTGGATATAATTAAATAAACTACTACATAGATATAGAGCTACTAAAAATAATGTTATATTTTTAATTGTATCCATATCCATAAATGGTTTTATTACTTTTTGTATATCCTCTGGCATTTCATCTACTTTTGAATATAGTACATTTACATCTACATCTTCACTTAGTGAGCTCATAGCTGTTATAAATTTATATTGATCTTGTGGTGATATTTTAACTCCATCTATCTCAATTTCTTCAAGTAAAACATTTTGTATACTTTCAGGTAATGATATATTTTCCATATTATCACTATCTAAATTATTTAACATTTTTAATAATTCAATTTTATCATCTGAAGAAATTACATTTTCATTATATGTAGATGTTGGAAGTATAATTTTTAATATACTATTTGGTAATTCCAATAAATATTCAAATATCTTATTTTGCTCATTAGCTGTACTAATTTTTGTCATTGTACTTTGAAAACTTTGCTTATCTTCCATAGAAATATCTGCATTCATCATAATACTAGCTA
This sequence comes from uncultured Clostridium sp., assembly GCA_948470565.1. Classification (GTDB taxonomy): domain Bacteria; phylum Bacillota; class Clostridia; order TANB77; family CAG-465; genus CAG-465. The sequence continues at coordinate 45,656 of CAOKPF010000005.1, read as the reverse complement.
CTTTATCTTGCGATAAATTCATTTCCAAAATTTTAGGCATAACTTCTTGCATGTTTTCTTCACTTAAACTATTTTTTACTGTATTTACAAGTGTTTCCATATTAGCTTTATTTACTACTAATCCTTCAGAAATTTCATCTGTAAGCTCTGATAATTTATTAGGTGCAAATATTGACAAAATAGAACTAAATACTGCAAGTACAAGTGCAACTGATATTAATACTTTATGTTTATTTAATTCTCTAAATAATCTAGATATAGCACTTTTAAAATCTTTTGCTTTTTCACCAGTTCCACCTCTCATACCAGGTCCACCAAATCCGCCTGGTCCTCTTTTAGGAGTTCTTATATTATTACTTTCATTAGCCATTCTCTAATTCCTCCTTTGTAACCTGAGATAAAGCAATCTGCTTATATACCTCACATTTTTCTAGTAGCTCTTTGTGTGTACCAATTCCAACACATTCGCCATTATCTAAAACAATTATTTTATCAGCATTCATAATTGTACCTATTCTTTGTGCAACAATTATATTTGTAGCGTCTTTTGTATATTTTTTAAGTTCCTTTCTAAGTGTAGAATCTGTTTTATAATCAAGTGCTGAAAAACTATCATCAAATATGTAAATTTCAGGATCCCTTGCTATTGCTCTTGCTATTGCTAATCTTTGTTTTTGACCACCTGACACATTTGTACCACCCTGTGCTATATGTGTATCATATTGATTATCCATTTTCTCAACAAATTCTTTACCTTGAGCAACCTTGATTGCTTCTTTTACTTTTTCCTCAGTAATGTCACCTTTTCCATTATCCCCATAGGAAACATTAGAATTAACTGTACCATTAAACATAACAGCTTTTTGTGGTACATATCCAATTTTATTATGTAAAAATTCTTGCGTATATTCTTTTACATTTACACCATCTACTAAAACTTCGCCATCTGTTGCATCATAAAATCTAGGAATAAGATTTATAAGGGTAGATTTTCCACTACCAGTTGAACCTATAAAAGCAACTGTTTCACCTTTTTTAGCTTCAAATGATATGTTTTTTAATAAATATTCTTCGGCATCTTCATATTTAAATGATACATTTCTAAATTCTACAGTTCCCCTCAAATCAGTAGTATCAGTATTTATACTACCATCTTTAATACTAATATCTGTATCTAAAACTTCATTTACACGCTTAGCTGATACTTGAGCACGTGGTAACATCATAAATATCATTGCAAGCATTAAAAATGACATTATAACTTGCATAGCATATGAACTAAATACAACCATATCCCCGAATAGAGTTAATTTATCTACCATTAAAGAATCTTTTATTAAATATGCTCCAACAAAATATATAGATAATGTTAAACCATACATAACCAAATACATAACAGGTTGCATTATAGCAAAAGCCTTTTGGTTAAATAATTGTTGATTTGTAAGTTTTGTGTTTACCTCTTCAAATTTATCCTCCTGATACTTTTCTGCATTATATGCCCTTACAACACGTATACCTGTCAAATTTTCACGAGTTACACCATTAATTTTATCTATTAATTTTTGAACTATCTTAAATCTAGGCATTACAATAATAATTAACATTCCAATAACAGACAAAAGTATCACAATAGCAACTGCTGTAATTGCACTCCACTGCCAACTTTTATTTAATATTTTAGTTATTGCCCATACTGCTGTTATAGGTGCTTTAATTAATAATTGAAGTCCCATTGAAATTAACATTTCAACCTGAGTTACATCATTTGTAGTTCTGGTTATTAAACTACTAGTAGAAAACTTTTTTACCTCCTGCATTGAGAGATTTTCTACTTTATTAAATATTTTTTTCCTCACTCTCATAGAAAAAGTTGAGGATATATTAGAAGCAAAATATCCTGTAAAAATTGCTGCTATTAAGCTACCAAAAGCGCATGCCATCATGTAACCGCCATTTTTTAATATTTCAGACATTTGGCTATCTTCAGTTTGAACAAGTACTGTAATTTCTGACATATAATCAGGCATTTTTAAATCTAACCATACTTGTGCCACAACCAAAATTATACATATTACAGCAAAACAAGTTTCTCTTTTGCCTAAGTTTTTTAATAATTTAAACATCTTTTCTCCTTTCAATAAAAATTTACATATAAGATACTAAATTTTATCAATATTAGCTTTCATTTTTTCAATAACTTTAGAAAAAACTTTAAGTTCATTTTCTGATATATTGTCTATAACTTGTTTTTCCATTTGTTCTAATTTATCTTTATTACTCATAAATATATTTTTAGTATCTTCATTTAACATTATTTTCTTAATTCTAGTATCTTGTGAGTTTGTTACTCTATTTATTAGATGATTTTTCTCCATAGTTTGCAAAACTCCAGAAACTGTCGCTCTCCTCAAATTTAGCACCTCTTCTAAATCTCTTTGATAAATATCCTCATCAATATGTTCTAACATATATTCAATTATCTGCATTTGAGTAGGAGATAAGCTACAACGTGGCATTTCCATATTATTACTATTTAAGAACTTTCTAAGGATCATTTTTTCTAAAGTTTTTATCTGATAAAGTACTTTATATTCACTCATAGTTCACCTCACAATCACAATTTTTGTTAAACATTGTATATTTTACAACTATAAATATATTTTGTCAATAGCCTTACAATTTGTTCACAAAAAATTCACATAAGCAGACAATATTACAATATATGACAAAAAGTTACTAATTATGAAAGCAAAGGAAAATATTTAGAGAAATTACACTTAGAATAGGTAAAAAAACAGCATAGTTATATAACTACACTGTTTTTATATAAATAACTCTTTTAGTTTTGAAAGCCTTTCCAGAAAATAAAAAAGATTCCTACTATTGTTAAACTAAAAATTGTTACAAAAGTTATTTTTAATAAGATCTTGCTTTCTTGTACTTCATCAAACAAATCATCAGTAGTACCTTTATGGACTTTTATAATGTCACTATTTATAGGGCTATATTCGTTATTAGAAATATTAACGAAGATAGTACCATGAAACTCTTTAGGAATAACCTGGTAATAATATCTTATATCACCTAATGATTTTTCTTTTGGTGAATTCTGATATAAATAGTCCTCTTCCAATTTACTATGCATATCGTCTACAACAGTATCATCAGTAAGCGATAACCTTTCATAATAATCAGATATATCTAGTTTATTGGTATTTAATTTTATTCCAAATATAGTAACGTATTCACTAGATAAACTTTTTTCCATTTTGTATCTGTCCCATCTCTTGTAATGCCTAGTAACTTTACCTGCTCTCCGAAAATGCTTATTGTATTTTTGAGAAATCTTTTTTATTGAAATATATTCTTCGGACAGCTCTTCCACTGCAACTAAGGCATCTGAAGAAAAGTCTCCTTCAATAATTACATTGTTATTTTTTCCTTTTATTGCCTCCTGTAAATCTTCTTGACTTGTAATTTTCATTGCATTGTCATATTTTTCATATTTTTCATCTAACTTGTTTGATATTGTAGAATATCCAAATATCTCTATTACTAACACCAATACTAGTACCATTCCTAAACCTAAATTTTCTTTTTTCATACATATCTTCCTTTCTTTATTAAAATAAAGTTACATAAAATGTACAAAGATTATATCACTATAATAAAGCTATGTCAACTATAATGTTGTTATAATTAGAATTTATAGAATATATTTTTATGCAACAAAAAATCGCAATATGCAAACTGCGATTTTTTGAATTAATTATATAATTTTTTATTTTAAAAAACAAACTTAATAAAACTCTGCTAAATTGATATACTTTTGAAATAATTGCTTAATATCACCGCCACAACCTCCAAAAGCATTATACTTTAGCGATTTTTCAATTGATATAACATCAGCTAACTTAGATTTTCTATACATAATTATATTTGATATAATCTCTTCCTCAGTCATATTAGTAATGTCGCCTATCTCAATCATTTCAGGATCATTGAGCCAAAACCAACCACAAGATAAACCTGTCTTTCTATCTATAATTACTTTATTCGTATTAGTTATATGAATACCAGAGATTGTTGCGGGACATATTGGAATACGATAATCTATATCATACTTTTTGTTAATATAATTTACTATGCTATATAGTTTATCTTGTTCAATTTTTAAACTATCAAATATATTTGAACATTTTCCAGCATTTTCAAGTTCTCCTATTAATGGATATATTCCATTATCCATACAATAATCTATAATCTCAAATAGTTCATTATAATTTTTTGAAGTTGGAACTATAGATGCACCTAAATTAGTCGCTCCATTTTCAACACGAATTACACTTCTTAACTTTTCGTAATTTTGCAAAATAATTTTACTACTATTATTACCATACAAAAACTCCATAGTTGAAGGATTAAAACTATCAAGCTTAAATAATACATATAATATACTATCTTTAATATAATTTAATAACTCGCTATCTAGATTAATCATATTACTAAACATTGAGAGCTTAACATTATACTTAGAACACATATGCAAAATTTTCTTAAGTATTTCCATATTATTTCCTGCAGTAGGTTCACCCAATCCACAAGCATAAATCCACTCAATATTACTATTAACAATTATTCTTTCAATAGATTTTATATCAAGTAAACATGGTAAATTATACTTTGGAGTATCACAATATTTGCAGCTTAAATTACATGCTCCACCAAACTGTATATCTAATATTGGAAATCTACTTTTTGTATTATTAGTCATCCGTTCTAATACTTCCGAAGACCATGGTTTATATTCATTCATTTATTTTTCCTCCTTTAATATTAATTAAATGATAAGTTATATATTACATAATGAATTATATCATATATAATTGTATTTTACTAGCATTTTGATAAAAATTATGAAGTAATTTCTAAAACAAACATTACTATTCATTAGTAAAACAGGGAATTTTATTTAATAATTATTATTTGATTTTCTTAAATCCACTGTTTACCCCCTATATATTATTTAGTCACAATCAAATATCGTTTTGTCTGTAATATATTGACCATATTCACTTTTCCATTTTTTATGTATTTCTGAATTATCAAATGTTTTTAAAGCGTCCAAGGTAAGTCTCATTTCTATCATTAAATCATGTCTGTTAGATAAATCTGTATTTGAAGTATAAATTTTAACACTATCAACTCCATCTATATTTAGTGATTTTAAAAATAAATCTTCTATTGGTTTTAATATTTCTTTAACATTTATTGTATTATCAAACTTAACTATAATAAAATGTTTCATAATATTTCTCCTCCTTTAATATTAATTAAATGATAAGTTATATATTACATAATGAATTATATCATATATAATTGTATTTTACTAGCATTTTGATAAAAATTATGAAGTAATTTCTAAAACAAACATTACTATTCATTAGTAAAACAGGGAATTTTATTTAATAATTATTATTTGATTTTCTTAAATCCACTGTTTACCCCCTATATATTATTTAGTCACAATCAAATATCGTTTTGTCTGTAATATATTGACCATATTCACTTTTCCATTTTTTATGTATTTCTGAATTATCAAATGTTTTTAAAGCGTCCAAGGTAAGTCTCATTTCTATCATTAAATCATGTCTGTTAGATAAATCTGTATTTGAAGTATAAATTTTAACACTATCAACTCCATCTATATTTAGTGATTTTAAAAATAAATCTTCTATTGGTTTTAATATTTCTTTAACATTTATTGTATTATCAAACTTAACTATAATAAAATGTTTCATAATCTTTCTCCTTAAAATTACAAATTTTATATCATCAATTCCATATTTTTACAAGAAAATTAAGGAGTACTTTATCACAAATGCTTTTACTTAAAATACTCCTTATTTATTTTAATATCCTAATTCATCAACTATTCCTTTTATATTATCCTTGTACTTAACATCTTCATCTACATATATAACAGTATTATCTACTCTAGCTAAATATCTATACGTTCCATTCGTAGTTATAGCATATATATTATAATTATTTATATTAGTAGCATATGAGCTTGAAACTAATCCTGATTGTACTTCAAAATTAGATTTGTTATTAGTAAAGAAATTTAGTGCACTTTGTTCATTTTCAAATACGTAAAATTCTATTTGATAGTTATTTTCATCATATGCAACACATAATTGTGACAAATTTTCATTATCTACAGATTTTTCAGTAGAATCTTTAATCATATATCCTTTGCTTTCCATAAATTCCTTAAATTCACTAACTGTTATAGAAGTTTTAGTTTTGCTTAATACTTTTACTAGAGAATATATCCCAATACCCGTAGCTATAACTGATACTACTATAACTATAATTATAACTGTTACTAAAACCTTTTTATTTTTCATAATATACACCCACTATTTACTATTTTACTTTTTCTTTTTAAATTTGCTAACTAGTTTATCAAATTCATATAGTAATGATGTAGCAATACACATTGATGAATATGTTCCAACTATAACGCCAACCATTAATGGTAGTGAAAATTGTTTTAATACATCTTGATTATTAATATATGAAAATACATATACTATTGCAATTGTTGCTACTGTTGTTATAGATGTATTAACTGTTCTTTTTACTGTTTGTGATAAACTTAAATTTATAGTATCTTTAAAATCATTAGATTTTGTTATTTTTCTTCTATTTTCCCTAATTCTATCATACACAATAATTGTATCATTTATTGAGTAACCAACTATTGTTAAAATAACTGCTACAAAGTTAGAATTTATTGGAAATTTTATAATTCCATATATTGCAATTATAAATAATACATCATGTATTAATGCAATGATTGCTGTTACAGCTGCTGTAAATCCTAATGTTTTAAACCTTATTCCTATGTATAAAAGAATTAATACAACTGATACACAAATAGCAAGTAGGGCTGAATTTATAAGTTCAGAACCATATGATGGTTGTATATTTCTTACTGATGGTTCTTCTATATTAGAATATTTTTCTTTTAAAGCACTAACTATACTATCAGCTTGTTCATTTGATATAACACCTGTTGTAATTTTTAGAGCAGTATCATCAGCGCCAAGTTTTTGAACTATTGGTATCTCTCCTGTAATTTCTTTTACTAAATTTTGTATGTCATTATTACTAACTGCTTCATTAAACTGAACTTGAATACTTGTACCACCTTTAAAATCTACATCAAATACATATCCTGTTGCTAGTCCATAAGCAATTCCTCCAATAATAATGACTAGTGAAAATATAATAAAAACATATCTATACTTTAAAAAATTAATTTTATTTTGCATTATCTACACCCTCCTTCTTAATTCCAAATAAGAAGGTATTCTTATTTGCCAAATCTATGATTTGTTTTAATATGAATTTAGTAATTACAACCGATGTAAATAAGCTTACTACAACACCAATAGCCAGAATTATTCCAAATCCTTTTACAGAACTTACACCAAATATGTATAAAAGTATTGCAACTATAAATGTAGTTATATTTCCATCAACAATAGCTGCCATTGCATTTTTAAAACTCTTTTCAAATCCTTTTTTTACACTTATCTTTTGCTGTTTTAACTCTTCTTTAAATCTTTCAAATATAATTACATTTGCATCAACTGCCATACCAATTGAAAGAATTAGACCAGCAATTCCAGATAGTGTTAGACTAATCCCAAGATTTGACATTATTAAAAGTACAATTGAAGCATATGCTGTAAGTGAAAAAGATGCAGCTAAACCTAAAACTTTATAGATTATAATCATAAATAATATTACCAATATAAGAGCTATAATAGCAGACTTTATACTTATATTTAAAGCTTCTTGTCCTACATACGGTCCTACATATTCTTTACTTACTACTGACAAGTTAAATGGCAAAGCACCAGAATCTATAAGCATTGAATATTCTTTTGCTTGAGCTTTTTTCTCTGAATACGAACCTTGTCCCATTGTAATTATAGCAGTATTTGAATTAATTTGTGAATTTACAATAGGGGCTGCAATTTCTGTTTCATCAAGATAAATCGAAATTGCCTTTCCTACTAATTTTGCTGTTGCCTCTGAAAATTTTTGTGCACCATCTTCACTAAATGCTAATACAACATGTGGTGATGGTAATCCTGTTGCATCAACTGCATCTTCACTATATGATGCACCCTTTATATCACTTCCAGATAATAATACATTAGAATCTGGATCTCTAAATTCAATTTTTGCAGTTTTATCAAGCCCCTCTACTGCACTTAATGGATCTTTCGAACTATCTTCTACAACTGTTGGTATCTCAATATTTATTTGACTTGTAGCACTATCAGTTCTTACTATATAATCGAATATTCCCTTTGACTCAAGCCTTTTTCTAATAACCGCCTCCGATTTTGATAAATCAGCTTCAGATACCTCAGTATTTTCTTCAGGCTCCGCTTGATATACAATTGTAACTCCACCACTTATATCTAAGCCAGTTTTTATTGATTTTGCACCTTTTATAATTTGTCTACCTGAAATATTTATACCAAATATTGCAACATATGCAATAGCAATAATTACTACTAGACAAAATACTAATTTTATTATATTTTCTTTTTTCATTTATACTCCTCCTGCGACAATGTAATTATACTATCTTTTGAAGTCATAGTCAATATATATCAAAATTTTTAATAAATTTGTCGTAATATAAGAGCTACATAATTATTTTTTATCCTTTACACTATCTCTTAACTTTCTATGATATGTAATTGTAAATCTATGTACCTCATCTTGAAGAAAAGTAAGAAAATTCAATATATTTTTATGATTTGATAAATCATATTCATTTCCATTTTCATCTATAAGCCCCCTTGTCCTATGCTTATCATTTTTTACCATACCATATATATTAGTATTTTCATTACTTTCATTAAATGCCTTTTTTACCATATTTAACTGTGTTTTTCCACCATCTATAAAAATTACATCTGGAAGAGGCCAATCTTCTGAATGTTTTAATCTTCTTGTAATAACCTCATACATACTTTTAGGATCATCTTGCGTTTCTGTACTCCTTATTTTAAACTTTCTATACATCTTTTTATTTAACTTTCCATCTTCAAATCTAATCATACAACCTACTATATAATCATTTCTTAAATTTGATATGTCATAACACTCTATTGAATCTATATTTTGCGAAAATTCAAGTAAATTAGATAAATCATCTATTACAGTATTTTTACTATCCTCAATGTTAATATGTATGTTATTTTCAACCATATTAATAAGATTTAACTTTTCACCTTTTTTAGGACACATTACTTGTATTTTTAACTTCCTATCTTCGAAAAATTTATTTAATAAACTAAAATTTTCCTCATTTAGTTTTATATATACTTTCTTTGGTATATCTTCTCTTTCTAAATAGTATCTTGAAACAATTTGCATAAGTGACTCTTCTATTTCATCTTTTGATACCTCATTTATTTTTACATTATCATGCAACACAACTTTGTAATTTCTAATTTTAAATACTTGAACATATAAAATATCATCATGCAATACATAGCCAAAAATATCTGAACTTACTTCATTTAAATTATCTACATTTTGTTTTAAACTAATCTTTTCTATATTATCAAGTCTTAATTTTAATATTTGAGCTTTCTCAAAATCCAATTTTTCTATACACTTTTCAATATCTTGTTTTAAAATTTCTTTAATACTAGCTGTTTTTCCTTGCAAAAATAATACAATCTGATTTATCATTTCTCTATACTCTTCTAATGATATATCATTTACACAAGGTCCTACACACCTACCAATATGGTAATATAAGCATGGTTGAACATTTTTCCTTTTTTCTAAATTTATTTTACATCTTTTTACAGGAAATATTTCTCTTATCATAGAAAGCACTTCTTTCATAGCCCCTACACTTGTATAGGGACCAAAATATAGCGCCTTATCTTGTTTTTTATTACGTGTTATACTTATAGTTGGATATTTTTCTTTAACAGTAATTTTTATATATGGATAACTTTTATCATCTTTTAACATTACATTAAACTTAGGATTATGTTCTTTTATATAATTACATTCAAGTACTAAAGCTTCTACTTCATTTTTTGTAACTATATACGATATATCTCTTATAAGAGTTACCATTTTTTCAATTCTTTTCGATTTATTATTCTTTTGAAAATACTGTCTTACCCTTTTTCTTAGAGATATTGCCTTTCCAACATATATTATAGTTCCATTTTCATCTTTCATCATATATATACCTGGTTCAAATGGTATTTTTGATACTTTTTCTTTTAAATAATCTGTCATAATATCACCAAAATTATTATATAACACTTACTAACAAAAAAAAAGATACTATTTAAAAATAACTATATTTTATTATTAAAATAATTTTTTAATTCAGTTATTTGTATATTAAAATATAAATAGAGTATCTAAACATTATATTTAAATACCCTATTATATTTATATGTTATATTCTATTTTTTGTATTTTAAATTTCATTTTCCTCTTTTACTACACCACTAGAACTATATTGAGTAAACTCTTTTTGAATATCTTCTTTATCATGTTTACATCTGCATTCAATTTCCTTCATTTTCTCTTCCTTGCAATCTTGTAATTTTTTATCCAATAATGAATTAATTTTATTAGCAATATCGGGTACAGTATCAACAAGTTTATCTAAAGGTCCGTTTGAATCTAAATTTAATAATTTTATTGTACCATCTTTTACTACAAGAAATGCCATTGGCGAAATGTTTACTCCTGCTCCACTACCACCACCAAATGGTAATTTTGTATTATCTGAATATTTATTAAGTTTATTTGTGTTAAATTCGCTTCCACCAGCTGCAAAACCAAAACAAACTTTTGAAACAGGTATAATTACTGTTCCATCAGGACTTGTAACCATATCTCCAATTATTGTATTTACATCTATCATATTTTCAATAGATGTCATTGCAGTCATCATAAGACTTTCAATAGGATGTGCTTCTGCCATTTTAATTCCACCTTTCAAATTCAATTAATAATAATATTTGCTAAAAATGATATTTTATACAAAAAATTTTTAATATATTTATAATTAAATTTAAACTTTATTTACATTTAACTATAAATATGATAGAATACTGATACTATAATATAGAAACAGGAGGTAATTATCAAATGGAAAATTCAACAATAAAAAAGTTACAAAAAGAGCTATCATTATTTAAAGACAGTTATGCACCAGAAGATACTATAAAAAAAGTTAGTTCAAAAATAGAAAACATGTTAGAAAGTCGGAAACAGTTAGAAAAAGTACTAACACAGGAAAATGTCTTTTCAAATGAGAAGCTTATACAAAAATACATTGAAAAATATTTTAACGCAGCTCTTGAATTATTTTCAGAACGACAAAATATTGAGCCATACGATATTATTAATGCTATACTACTTTTAGATTATGAGCAAAAAAGTCAACAACTAGGATTATTTTCACCACTCATGCTTAATACTATCGTTAAGATTTCTTCAAAAATCAAAGACTATGAAAGTTTTTCAAAAAGTGAAAGAAAAGACAAATTATTTAATGGCTTCTGCAATAACATTTTCATAAATGAAATTGAGAAATTAAGTTATTATATGAATGATAATGAAAATAATCTTATGTATTTTACTGCAAAAATTAACACTGATCTAGAAGAAAGTATTTTAGATAAGCCTGATTTAAATACACATTTATCATTTCAAGCAAAACAAATTTCTAAGCTTACTAATACTACTAGCTTTTTTAATCTTAGTAAAGTAAACATTTCAGAAAAAATTGCATATGAATTATCAAAATACTTAGATACAGTTAAGAATAAAAGTAAAGTAAAAGATATCAACTTTACTGTAGCTGTTATCGGTGAGCTAAATTCCGATTTTTTAAAAGAGAATTTGCCTCTTTACATAGAAGATGCATTTAATAAATATGAAAATCTAAAAAATATATCTTCTACAATAAATATACATATACAAATAGATGTATTTTCAGAAAGAAAATCTAAAGTTAGTTCACTAAATAACAACTTAAATTTTAATACCATAAATGGAACTAAATTTGAAATAAAGTTAAATCATATTAATAGTCATGAAGATAAATTTAAATCAAAAAAATTTTTAAATAACCTATTAAATAATCATTGCGTTACATTTATACTTGATACTATGATATTATATACACCAATTTATATATCTGCCGCAATAGATGTACCAGTTATTATATCTCATTTAGAATTTGATGGAGCTTTTTATAGATTTCCATATAAAGAAGAAATGGTAATGGATATGAATATGTTAGACGGATTATATGAACTTCTAACTAGCTTATATAGAAATGATGTAATTGGATATTTTAAGAAAAATTCCTCGGATAGATTTATTGAATCTCTTGAAACATTAGTAGAAGAAAATAAATCAAAAAACAAATTTAGTACTATATATCTTTACCTATCTGAAGCTAAAACGAACATACATTTAAACGAAAAAGCATACTTACATACTGACATATATAACCAAAAAGATATCACAATTTACAGGATAGGTACATATGATGAAACTATGAACTTACCATACAGTAATGAATATGGCAAACAAATTGGCTTTAGTATATGGCAGGTAATCGAGAAATTTACATTAAACAAAAGAGATGAAATTATTGCAGAAATTATGGATATTGATGTAAAGGATATTTCAATAGAAAAAGCATTTAGAGAACTTAACAATCGTTATCTATACATTAATTATGAAAATATATTTTATGAAATTCCTTTACTTTACGAAAAAAATGATAAAATTAGTGAAAACTTTGTAATGAGAGTAATAAAACCTTTATTTTCTACTACAAGTGAAAATATATTTAAAAGAGATTTTACAAAAACACTTATATCTATACTATATATGAATTCGCAAAGTATGCAAGATATACTTTTTGTATATTTTATGAGAACTATAAGACACCCAGAATTAACATTCAAAAAAATAAAAACTATATTACCACCTAAGTTCAATTACAGGTATTCTTGTAAACGCTATATTGAAATGGTTTGTAATGATTTTGATATTAGTGCTAATCGAAGTCTTAATCAGGTGCTTACTTCTGGATATATTACAGCTAATAAATTAATGACAAGTACATATGGGGATTTTCAAAGTTTTTATGAGAAAATATGTAAAGCTGCTGAAGAAATTGGTTACACTAATTCATATTTACAAAAAAAATTAGAAGATAAGAACAATTTCATCGTGCATAAATATACTCGATAAAACCAATATATCTGTCCTATTAAACACTACCTTAGATGTCTAAAATTAACTTATATTTTAGGCATCTTTTTTCTTTATATATATTAATATATAATTTATAATAGTAAAAACTTAGTCATATATTTTTCAAATTAAATTATTGTGTTTTCTTTTTTTTTGTTGTATAATGTAATTGGTGAATAATTTGAAAAAAAATGTATTAATAATATTAATCTGCTTAATTATTGTATCAACTTTACTAAGTATTGGATATTATTTCTTTATTTTTGATGATAACCCTATAAAATACAAAAATAGAAAAAATTACATATTATATGAAGCTGATGAAAGTTTAATTGAAAATTATATAAGTAAAAAAGAAAATACATTAGTAATAGTAATGGCATCATGGTGTTCTCATTGTAATAACGAAGCAGAAGAACTAAATAAAATTATGATAGACAATCCTGACTACAATATAATAGTTGTATCACATGACTATGAGACTAGTGAAATTGAAGATTTTTTAAATAAACACAATTATAACTGGTTTGTCATACATGATTCTCAAAGAATTATTAGAAAAAGTTTAGATCCAGAGGCAGATACTGTCCCATGTGCATATTTAGTAGATACTAAGGGAAACTTGCTATCCTCAACCAGAGGAGAACTAAATTATAATGAGATATATAATTTATATAATCAAGTAGATATTAATATAAATAATGAAAATAATGAATAAAATAGAAAACAAGGTGAAAATTTATGGATAAAATAATTACATTTTTAAAAAACATAACACTAGGTGATATTGCACATATAAGTATTGCACTTTTAATATTACTTACATTTAATATACTTAGTTCATTTTTGGCATATGGCTTATTAAAAATATTTTTTATAAAAAAAAGTAAAGAAGAAATTAAAAAAATATGTTTTTATAGTCCTCTACAAATATTCTTTTCAGTAATAGGTGCATATATTGCTATATTATTTTTAGATGTATCTGCTGAAATGCAAGAATTTGCAAATAAAATTTTGCGAATAAGTATGATAATTTTAACTACAATTAGTTTATCAAAAGCAATTAGTAATCAGTCTAATTGGTTTAAAAAATTATCTGATCGATTTAAATTTAATAGAGATGATACAATAATAGCTTTTCTCTCTAATATATTAAGAATAGTATTATACTTACTTGCAGGCTTTATTATTACAAGCGAGCTTGGCTACGATATTAGTGGTCTTGTAGCAGGTCTTAGTATTGGCGGTCTTACAATTTCACTTGCCGCACAAGATACAGTAAAAAACTTCTTTGGAGGAGTCGTAATAATATTTGACAAACCTTTTGTAATAGGTGATTTTATTAAAACAAATGATATTGAAGGAACAGTAATTGATATTACATTTAGAAGTACCCGTCTTAGGACTTCAACTGATCACGTTGTTACAATTCCAAATTCATCTATTGTAGATAAAGCTATTACAAACACTACAAAGATGAGAAAAAGAAAAATCACTATGGATTTACTTATAACACTTGATACACCTCTTTCAAAATTAAAAGAATGTTCTCAAATAATTGAACAATATTTAATTGAAAATGAAAAATGTATAGATGATTCAATATATGTAAGATTTAATGATATAAAAGACAGTGGCAATAATATATTTGTAAGCTTTTTTACAACCTGCACAAAATATCGTGATTATCTTGAAGTAAAAGAAGATGTAAACTATGCAATAATGGCTATACTTGAGCAATGCAAAGTTGAACTTGCTTATCCTAGTCAAACAGTATACGTAAAAAAATAACAACAAAAAACTGATATTTAAGATTAATTCCTATTTATCAGTTTTTTTATTATAATATTATTCACTTATTGGATAAACACTAACTTTTTTATCACTTCTACCCTTTCTTTCAAACTTAACTACACCGTCTACTTTGGCATATAAAGTATCATCTTTTCCAATACCAACATTTGTACCTGGATGTATTTTAGTTCCTCTCTGCCTATATAATATATTTCCTGCTAAAACAAATTGTCCATCTGCTCTTTTAGCACCAAGTCTTTTTGATTCACTATCTCTACCATTTTTAGTAGAACCCATACCCTTTTTATGTGCCAATTTTACTCACTCCTTTTTACTTCAAATTATAAATTATTCTGCTTTTTCAGCTTTTTTTGATTTTGAACCAGTTTCAATTTTTTCTATTTGAATTCTAGTATAAGGTTGTCTATGACCTTTCATCTTTCTTTCATTTTTCTTAGCTTTATATTTAAACACTAAGATTTTTTTAGCCTTACCATGCCCAACTACAGTAGCCTTAACTTTTGCCCCTTTAACAGTATCAGTTCCAATAGATACTTTGTCACCATCAGATACTAATAAAACTTTATCGAAAGTAATTTCACTACCCTCTTCAGTCTCAAGTCTATCTACAAAGACAATGTCACCTTCCTGAACTTTGTACTGCTTTCCACTAATTTCAACAATTGCGTACATTAAAATTCCTCCTTAACATCTAACTTGCTCTCGCCATTAAGGTAGTATTTATAATACTTTAAACCTATTCTGTGCGGAATACTACTATATTTTAGCACCAAAACTACCTTTTGTCAAGAAATTCAAGCATTTTTTCTTCTGATTTTACAAAAACATCTTCTAAAACATGTAATTGTTCATTTGAAAATTTATTTAAAACGAAATCAACTAAAGGCTCATTTTCGTGTCTTAATCCACCTATACCAATTTTTATTCTTGGAAATTCCTTTGAGTTTAACATTTGAACTATATTTTTTACACCATTATGTGTGCCACCACTTCCATTAAGCTTATACTTAATTTCACCAAATTGAATATCTATATCATCAAAAACAACTAAAATATCACTTATATCTACTTTATACCAATTTTTTACTTTTTGAACAGCATTACCACTAAGATTCATAAAGGTTTGAGGTTTTACAAATACTATCTTTTGATTATTTATTTTTTCCTCTCCTATTATAGAATCAAAATTTTTTTTTGACATATTAACATTATATCTCTTACTTATATAATCTAAAAACATAAATCCTAAATTATGCCTTGTATTCTCATATTCTTTTCCAGGATTTCCAAGTCCTACAATTATTTTCATAATAATTCCCCCAAATAATACTAATATTTTGTTGCAAAAGCTTTACATAAATATATTTTAAATTAATTTATCTATTTTTAATATATTATAGTAAAAAAGCTTGAAATTTTACACAAATTATAGTATTATTATATATGAAATTTATTTATATGTCAATTATTCATATTCAATATGAAATATTGTAAATATTATAAATAGCGAAAGTGGTGAAAACTTTGATAGATAATATATTTAAAAAATTACATATAAAAACAAAACCAGATAAATTATTAACTTATATATTTTATGCAATAACAATATTTCTAGCATTAATGTCAGTTGCTAGAATGCTAAGATTGTTGCTAGGAGATATACATGTAGAAGAAACTATTTCGCCTTACATATACTCAATATTTTTTACTATGCCATGCTTAGCATACTCATTTTTTGTTAACTCAGGTATCGCAAAAGATGATAATTCAAAAGTAAATGTTTTCATGGTAACAGTAGGACTTCTAGGATTAATACTTGGTAATATGATAACAACATGGGTAAATAATGGAGTTTGGTGGGCTCTTAAACAATTACCAAATTACGATACTGTATTAAGATTGTACCCCGAATTATTTGCACCAGCAGTTACTACATTATGTTTAATAACTCCATTTATTAGCATATTTTATGGTATAGATTACTTTTTAGCAATATTAAGAGATGAAGACATGGTAAAAGCAATAGCTGGATATTCAGGACTTTCTACCTCAATGGGAACAAAAGAAAATGGAGCATTTACTTGTGAAACAGTTATATGTAAAGCAAAAGGTACATCAATTCCAATAATTGTACCAGAGAAGAAACGTTACGAAGCAACTTTAGTACAAGGTGCAACAGGAACTGGTAAAACAGCTACAATTCTTCTACCAATGAGTGCATTTGATTTAGAAAAAAAATTCTTCTTTAGAGAGTATGCAAAAAAAATAGGTTTTTCAATGTTAAAAAGAGGAATTGCATATATGAATGGACCATTTACTAATGAGTATATAAACAGAAATTTTTCACTTAATTATTTACAACCAAAACGTGGAATGGAAGAACAATTTATGAACCAAGTTAAACCATTAGTACAATATATTGATAATGCTACTGGTAAAATTGTATACAGAAATATTGGTATAACAGTGGTTGAAAATGATGGAAATTTCATATCTCAAGTTGTTGGAGTTGCAAATAATTTTGATATAGATGTATTATCCATAGATCCAGCAGCTCCTGAAACAACACTTAGTATAAACCCATTTGCAATACCAGATCCTGCAAAGGCAGCATCAATAGTATCAGATGTTTTAAATGCAATGTATGAAAGTAATGGTGGCGGTGGTGCTAGTGATCCATTCTTTACACAGGTTACAATAGATGCATTTCAAAACTTAACACTTCTTTTAAAAGAAATGTACCCTATAATGCACAACGGTGAAATAGCAAGTCTTGAAGATATGCTTGAATTATTATATAATTTCGATGCAGTTGAAGAAATGACTGAAGAAATGAAAAAAATACCTGAACTTGAACAAAAATATAAGCTTTTAATTAGATATTTTGAAAAGAACTTCTATAAACCAGCGCTTAATATAAACGGATTTGAAATACCTGGTACACGTGGTAGTGGTAGAAAAGATACAGAAAAATTCTTGTATGGTGCAATTACTCAATTAAATAACTTAGTTAGACATCCAGGTCTTAAAGCTGCACTTTGTGGAAAGAAAAATGTAATTGATTTTGATAAAGCATTAGAAAATGGAAGTGTAATAACTGCCTGTTCTAGAAAAGGTGATTTAGGTATAATACAGGCAAAAGCATTTGGTATGTTTTTTATATTACAATTCCAAGATGCAGTACTAAGACGTAAAGGAAATGAAGACTCTAGAACTCCTCACTTCCTATACATAGATGAATTTCCTGAATATATAACTAAAGATATGGAAGTTATGTTTACACTATTTAGAAAATATAGATGTGGTGTAACTATTGCACTTCAAAACTTATCTCAACTTGAGAAATCTGGAAAAGGATATTACAGACAAACAGTTCTTGCAAATACTAAAACTCAGATAGTATTTGGAGATACAGTCCCTGAAGATAGTGCTTACTGGGAAAAGGCATTTGGTAAAGAAAAAGTCCCTGACTTTAGTACAAAATATGATTTACAAACAGGTATCGTTGATGCAACACCTCAACTTGAACTTAGAAAGAAAGAAAGAGCAGAATGGTTTAAAATTGCAGATCAAGGATTTGGAGATATTTTCTACAAAACTAAAAATGCAAAAGGAAAAACTATATATGGTAAAGGAAAAGTTACATTCCTTGATAGTAAATACAAAGAAAAGGCAGATACTTTGCTTTTCAATTTTGAAAAATATATGATGAGTAAACCTGATAGTCCTACAATAACAATAAACGACAATGATAGCAAAAAAGATGATAAACTATTTGGAGTAAGTACTGTACAGAAAGCAAAAGCTACTAGTAGTCCAGATAAAACTCTATCAAAACTTATACAAAATACAAATAATTCTTCTACGAATGAAAAAGTTGAAATACAAAAAATACATACAGAAGAAAAACAAAATAACATTTTAAATGATGATAGTCTTTCTGATGATTTCGAAATCATATTTGATGAACCAGATGTAACTCTTGAAGATGCATCAGTCGATGGTGGAGCTATTACAGAAAATTATGAAACACCATCTATAAAACTAAATAATAAAAAATAATTTATAAAATCGTAATTAAGTGTAGTAAATTTGATACTGCACTTTATTTTTTCGCATTTTTTATTGTAATTTTAACAAAACTGTGTTACAATACTTATGAATTTTTAACTATTAACCTTATAAAATTTTAAAAGGAGGACTATTAATGAATACTATGAATAATAATACTTCAAAAAAATTATGTAACAACTATGTAAATGTATATAACCCTGTAAACGATGCTGAATTAGAATTTATAGCACTTTATATTAATGGAAAATGCAGTGCTATTTTTTCTCAAGACGAATATCCACTAATAACTTCTAAATCTGGAGAAGAATTGTTTATCATTACAATATTAAAAACACACTACATCTTAAAAAGTAAAAATGGCATATTTACAACTATTTATAATACAACTGGTAAAAAGATAATAGAAGGGCAAAAAATTGAAATTATAAGTCCTAATATTAATATCAATAGCTGCCATTTTCAAAACTACATCCAATCATTCGAATTTATTATAAGTATACAAAATCAAGGGCAAAAAACTATTATTTATAATATAATAACAAAACAACAAATTTTAAGTAGTTATTTTAAAAATGCTAGTTTTGAAATATTCAACGAATTATATTTAGAGAAAATTAAGAATAAAATAAAAGCTATATATTTAAAAAATTCTAAGCATTCACTATGCGTTTGCTCTAATAACAATTACTTAACTATTTTTGATGACAATTTTGTTTTAGAATATTCAGATGATAATATGTGTCATTCCATTTACTATAAAGAAGGCATCAATAATATAACAAAAATATACACTAATTACAAATACCATATATCTCTTACGAATATACATAAAGATTTCTTTAAGCCATATATTGTTATTTTAGGATATATTGGTATTCAGTGTAAAGCAATCTATTTTTATAACTTAAATTCAAAATCCGTAGAATATTCCAAAAAATCACAAGATAATAACTATTTTGAATTCTATGGAACCTCATACAAAGATTGTTTTATACAAGAAATGTATTTAGGAAAATGTGTAAAATTATTAGATAACAAGTTTAATACGTTACTATCCATACTATATGATAATGAGCTAAGACTGCCACCTACAGAATATTTTGAAATTGAAAGAATTAATAACAATTATACTTTTGTTAAAATGTTCCGAAACAAAAAATGTCAAGCTATATATGATATTACATGCAAAAAAGCTATTACATATACCAATTTAAAAGATGTAAACATTGAAATTTTACGATGTAAAGTTTTATATGATGAATACATAATTTTCAAACATATGTTAAACAATACTTGTATTGCACTTCAAAATTTTAAAACTAAAGTATCAGGACTAACGTATGAAGAGTACAGAAATAAGGACGGATTAATGGCTTTTTATGGAATTTCATATGAACGCAAAGTAGCAATATATGATTTATCTTTAAAATGCATTGTAAATCATAAAGATTCAACTGATTTAACAGTTAAAATTCATGATACATTTATTGAATTAAATCAAGACGACACTGATTTCACGCATAACTATCAACATATGATTTTTAAAGAATATTATAAAAATTATAAATCTCATAAAGTCTATGATGAAAATAATAATTTAGTATTGAGTGGCGACTTAAATAATACATACTTTGAATCATTTCAAAACTATATATTACAGTACTCTAATAATAGATGTATGCATGTTTATAATTCGCATATTGAAAAAATACTTTGTACATCTAATAATATAGTACCATATCAAATAACACAAGAGAATAACATCTTCTTTAAAGAAATAGATGAAATAACTGGTAAGGAACTTGCTATATATAAAGTTGATAATAATTCAGTTATAAAAATTGCCGAAAATTACGAAAAAATAATTGAATATCAAAATTACCTTATTATTATAGATAATTCAAAAGAAATTGAATTGTTTATTCAAAATAAGATTAATAATAACTATCACTATTTATATGCTGAAAATAATAATATACTAAAATTTGTTTCTTTAATGAAAAAATATGCATATATATTCGAATTTAATGAAGATAAAATTGTTAAAGTATACCTAATTACAACTGATGGATTTGAAAAAATACTTTCAAATCACAAGGGAATTGAAATTATCAATTCAAAATATACTTTTTTTAAATCAAGCAAAAAAATATATAATTTAATTGGAAATCGTATATAAAATTTAGCTTTATATATAAAAACGATGCAATTTTAATAATTGTGTCGTTTTTTATAATTTTTCATAAATAAAATGATAAATATGAATATTTAATAAAATTTTAAATCATATCAAAAAAATGGATATACACAAAAAATCCATTATAATAATATATAGAATTACTTAAATATAGATTTTGTACATATGGTCTATGAATAATAACTACTTCATATATTTTTCTATAATTATTTTCTACAACTATTGCTATTTTTTATATAACTTGATATAATAAAAAAAAGATATTTATTAACCTATTAAAATTTTAGGGGGTGCGCATATGAGAGAACTTACAAAAGAACAAATTCAAAAAATATGTGACTACTATGCTAATGCAAAAACATATGTAAGTTACAAAACTATCGCAAACGCTTTTTATTCACTAAATGTTACAGAAAAAGATGTTCCAAAAATATTTAAAAAAGCAATAATAAATGGAATAGTAAATTTAAAAACCGTACAAAATATGAAGAAACGGGCTATACTTAACCAGCAATTAAAGGGAATATCAAGCTACAAAATAGAACAATATTATAACAGATTAATACGTGAAAGAAATGAAGTTGAATGGAAAGAATGTAATAATTTTCCCTCAGATGATTTGAACAAAAAAATAAAAGATGAAATTGCTTACTGGGATAATTTAAGGTCTTCTCAAGGATACGAACTAGATGATAATGGTTATACCCCTGAATTTATTGAAAATATGATATATTTATTAAGCTCAAAATTAACCTCTTTATAATTAACTATCTGTATATACAAATTGTTATAAAATTAATGTAAAAAAACTGTAAAAAGAATATTATTAAAAGCTATAAAGCAAAAAAATCATTGAAAATACACATGTAAATTCAATGATTTTTTAATTATTTTACATTTCATTTTAGCTTTATTTACTAAATATAATTTGATTTAAATTATCATCATATTTATATAAGTATGTTGACATATTATCATCATTTGTTATATTATGTATATATTTTAAATTGTTAATATATCCAAAATTAACTTTGTAACTAGGATAATTACTAAAGTCATTTGATTTAAATGCCATTGCATTTAATAATGCTAAAGCCTCTCCTCTAGTAACATATTCATCAGGATACATTGTAGTTTTGTATTCTGGCAATATATTTTGTCTTGTAAGTTCCATTATATAATATTTATTATCAACGATTTGACCATCTGTTGATTTTATTATATCTTCATTTAAATATATACTCTTTTCTACTTGTATAGAATTATCAGTAATATACGATGAAATCTTTACAAGCATTTTATATAGATCATCACGTATTATAGGGTTATTTGGCATAAATTTATTATCATCTATATCAAATATATCTGTTCCATATAATGATGATATAGCATATTTAGCATAAGCAGGTATCTTTTCGTAATCATTATATTTTCTATATGCTCTTGATTTTCCGTCCCTTTCTATAAGGCTTAAATCTAATATCATTTTTGCAAATTCAGCTCTTGTTATCTCATCATCTAGTCTTACTGAATTAGTTTTATCCAAAAACATTAGCGAACTTGCAAAAGTACCTGTTTTTGTGATAGATTTATCTATATATACCTGTCTTAAATATGAGTTTTTAATAGTTTCATCTACTTTTGTTTCAAGTGATACTAAAAATATTTTTGAAATCTCATTAGAATTCATAAGCTCTAAATCTTTACTATATTTTACTTTTACTGCAGTTCTACATTTAGCTAAACTTTCAATATTAGATAAATTCCATTCTACAACTGTTTCATTATCACTTATTGTATATTTAGCAAGTGTATCTATTTGTATCACATCAACTTTATATGGAATTGTAAGTTTCATAGTAACATTTTCAACTTTATCCACACTTCCATTATAATAATCTACAAAGTATGTAACCTCTTCACCATCAGCAATATAGTTATATTTTTGAACATTAGTAGTATTATCTTTTTTAGATTTTAACCATGATGCAAAATACGTAATCTCATTATTTACTTCATAATCAAAATCTATACAACTATTCTTAACTACAATTTCTTTTTGTTCATTACTATTATTTTGGTTTTCATTAGGTTTACTTTGTTCTGAATTATTAGTTTCAGAATTTTCATTGTTTTCACTATTTACAGTATTATTACTATTTGAATTATTATTTCCATTCACATTATTATTTATATTATTAGTAATATTATTATTTGGTTTGTTTGGAACATTATTTTGAGTAGGTTTTTCCACTGGATCTGGTGTTACTGTTTTCTCAACAATTGAAAATGAGCTAGATGTAGCGCCACCTGCTTTATTAGCAGACGTATCTACTGCACTACCAGCACTAATATTTATATTTTTAGCACCTGCTGTTCCTTGTATATTACTAAGTGTTATTTTAGCCATTGTATTTGAAATTACAGACACACTTTTATTTGCAGTAAATCCATTTAAAATTACATGACCTGCATTAAGCATAACTCTACTCATTTCCACATTATCTGAATAATTTACAAGATATTCTATTGTACCACCAACATAAACTGAACTTACATTTGGACCTGAAATAGATATACTTGGGGCTACTGTATCTCTTATCATAGTAAATACAGGTGAACTTGCACCATTTGCAACATTCCCTTGTGCATCTTGTGCAGTACCTGAAGCAACAGTTATATTTTTTACATTAGAATTAGTTGACCTTACATTTGATAATGTAACAACTTTAGCACTATTTCCCCTATTAGTTATTGAAATTTTAGCTGTAAAGCCATTCAAAGTTATGTCTTTAGCAGATAAGTTTATACTTTTTATTCCTATATTATCACTATAACTTAAAACATAAGTAACCATTCCACCGTCTCTAACATAACTCTCACTTGGTGAAGAAATTGTTAGTATTGGCGATATATTATCTGCCGCATATACAGAACCAATATTTGGTATTGTTGAAAATATAATTGTAATAATACTAAATATTGATATTATTTTTTTTATAAATTTATTATCACTCATTTCTCTATCTCCTTTAAATTAACTACGTATATTATAACATAATTTACATAATTTTTCAACATAAGTAGGTAAATTAATACAATTTTACATAAAAAAATACCAATACATAAGTATTGATATTTTTTATAAGTGTTATAAATTTATTATAGATTTTCTATATTATTATCGCTATTATTCTGTCCTTCTAAATTAGCAAATTGTGTATACATCATAGTTGATGCAACATCAGTATGTCCAAGTAATTCTTGAACTCTTTTTAATTCAGTACCGTTTTGTAACATATGTACAGCAAAAGAATGTCTAATTGTATGTGGTGTAATTTCCTTATCTATTTTTGCCTGCTCTTTATACTGCTTTAATATTTTCCAATAACCTTGTCTAGTCATTTTTTGACCATTAGTATTTATAAATAAAGTTTTTTCCTCCTCTGTTCTAATAAGCAAAGGTCTTACTTTATTAATATATTCTTTTAAGCATCTAAAACAATGTGCACCAAGAGGTATATGTCTTTCACTATTTTTTTTCTTAACCTTAATATATCCATTTGTCATATTAACATCTTCTATACGTAATGAAACAAGCTCAGTAACCCTTATGCCAGTAGCATAAAGTACTTCGAGCATTGCTTTATCTCTTTGACCCTTTAACTCTGATAAATCTGGTTGCTCTAATAACAATTCTATTTCACTTTCAGTAAGTATCATAGGTTCTTTTCTATCAACTTTTGGGGCTTCAATTTCATCAGCAATATTAGTATCAGTAATACCTTTACCAATTAAATATCTATATAATGCTTTTATAGAAGCGGTACTTCTTGAAATTGTGGAATTAGATTTTCCCTCTGCGATTAAATGGTTAACATACTCTTGCATGTCCTCTGTTGTAAGTTCAAAAACTTTCTTATTTTTTTGTTCGAAATAATCATAAAATTTGTTTACATCCCTCTCATAAGATGCTAATGTGTTTTGAGATGCTTGTCTTACTTTTAAACTATCAATAAATTCATCAATTATTACCTTCATAAATTCGTATCCTCCGTTCGTACTCTTATTTTACACTATTTCACATAAATTTGCAAGTATTTTGTCAAAAATTATGTAATGTTTTTATATTTTGTTTTTTTTGTTGTAATTTCAAGCACTAAACGCTATTGTACATTGAAATTACAACTGTGCTTAAGAATTGTTCTAATATAACTGATAAAAACATAATTGAAAAACCTGTAAGTATTAAATAACTCTCTTTAATAATCATACCTAACATATTTTCACCATTAATTAATACATAATGCATATTTATAGCATTTACACACATAAAGATATATGATGGTATATATACAATATTAGGAATAACAACTAAAAGCAACAATACAGCAAGCCCTTTACTAAATCCAAATATTGCAAATATAGTAGGTATATATATACCTATTGCAAAACCTTTAAACATACTCAATATACATATAACAAAAGGCGCTATTATAGTTAGGCTTCCTATATATATCAAAACTATCAATAAACTATTTGATATTATTCCATTTTTTATTACATTTATTCCTTCAAAATTTTCCTGTTTTGTAATATCTAATGTCCCCTTCATTGTAGATATGATTTCTGATTTTAATTCTTCACCAATAAATTGATATGTAAAAATTCCAACAACAAGTCCTACCGCTATACATACAGATAGTATAGCTATACTCTTTATATTTTCATTTATATACTTAACTACATACTCTTTCATATAATCACCATACAACATTGTATGTATATTAAGTTTTTTTATGATTTATTTTTATAGGTTATATTGCAACTTTTTCTCTTGCTTCTACTGCAAGCCTATCACATCTATTGTTATATTCATTATCACTATGCCCTTTTACTTTTTCGAATTTAACATTATGAATATCAAGTAATTCAAGCATTTTTTCCCATAAATCTATATTTTTAACTTGTTTCCCATCTGCCTTTTTCCAATTTTTAGCCTTCCAAGATTTTATCCAACCTTTTTGTACACTATTTACTACATAAGCACTATCACTATACACTGTAACATCACAAGGTTCTTTTAATAATTCTAGCCCTTTTATAACTGCCATCATTTCCATTTTGTTATTTGTAGTACTTACTTCATAATCAGATATTTCTTTTTCTATACCTTTATATATCAAAATAGCTCCATATCCTCCAGGACCTGGATTACCACTACATGCACCATCTGTGTATAATATTACCTTCTTTCTTTCCACTAGTATCCTCCTATTGAATTTAATTGTTTTTTATGCTAATATATTACCATAAAATAATAAAAAATTCAAGGAAGTGATATTAATTTGAAAGTTCTAGGAATAATTGGCGAGTATAATCCATTTCATAATGGACATATTTACCATATTAATAAGTCAAAGGAAATTACAAAATCTGAATATACTATATTAATAATGTCTGGAAATTTCACTCAAAATGGCAATATTAGTATACTAAATAAATTTGAAAGATCAAAAATTGCAATAAACCATGGTATTGATTTAGTTATAGAATTACCCACTATCTTTGCAAGTTCTAGTGCAAAATACTTTGCAAGTTCTGCAATATCTCTACTTAATAAGCTAAAAATTGTAGACTATTTATGTTTTGGCAGTGAAGAACATGACATTAATAAATTAAAATATATATCAAAGTTTATACTTAATAATAATGATAAAATATATGAATATATTAAAAGTAACAACAGTAATTTATCATTTGCAAAATCTCGTGAAATTGCAATAAAGAAATTACTTGAAAAGGAAGTGACTAATAAAGTAGAAATTAAGAATTACATAGATATAATTTCTAAACCTAATAACATATTAGGAATAGAATATATACAAGCGTTATTAAGACTAAATAGCAATATAGAGCCATTTTCAATATATAGAGATAATACTCATAATAATATATGTGATAACAACTCTTGTTCTAATATTACATCTGCAACAGCTATACGAAATATGCTAAAAACAGGTGAATTAAATAAAATATCAAGCTATGTACCAAAAGACTGCTATAAATTACTTACATCAAGTAAATTATGTAATAATGAAGAACTATTTAAAATTATAAAATACAAAATCAGTATAATGTCAACTAAAAACTTAAGTGAAATTTTTGAAGTAACTGAAGGATTGGAAAATAAAATATTAAGTTCTAGTATAATATCTAAGTCATATGATGAGTTAGTTAAAAACATTAAATCCAAAAGATATACTGAAACTAAAATAAAAAGGATATTACTAAATATATTACTTGATATAACAAAGGAAGATTTTAATATTTCATATAATGGCTTAAATTATGCTCATGTATTAGCTATTGGCAATAACGGACATAAATTACTGTCTGAAATATCCAAAAATTCAGATGTAAATTTACTTTGCTCAATAAATGATACTGTTATACAAAATTTAGATGAAATTAACAGAAATAATATATTACTTGATATAAAAGCTTCTAATATACATAGCATAATTGCTAATTCTTGTCAAAATAGTGATTATACTAATAAATTATAAAGGAGAGAGAAATATGCTAATAAATGTAAATAATATTAATTTAAATTATGAAATATATGGAAATGGAACACCAATTCTACTTTTACATGGCAATAGCGAAAGTCTTGATATATTTGATAAGCTAATAGAAAAATTATCACATGACTATAAAGTATATGCAATAGATAGTAGATGTCATGGAAAAAGTGAAAATCCCAAAGCAATATCTTATGACTTGATGGCAGACGATATTATGGACTTTATAAAAAAATTAGATATTGAAAAACCAATATTATATGGTTTTAGTGATGGTGGTATAATTGGACTACTTATAGCAATTAAGGAACCAAATTTATTATCAAAATTAATAATAAGTGGAGCAAATTTAAATCCAAAAGGTATGTCCAACTTTATGCTAATTATGTCAAAAATAATTTATTTCATCACCAGAAACAAATTATTCAAACTCATGATTAAAGAACCAAATATCCAACCAGAAGAATTAGAAAAAATTACAATTCCAACACATATACTAGCTGGAGAAAAAGATGTTATAAAATATAAGCATACAAAACTAATTGCAGATCATATCATAAATAGTACTTTAGAGATTATACCAAATGAAAACCATGGAAGTTATATTATACATAGCTACAAACTATATGATATAATAAAAAAATATATTTAATAAAAAATATAAAACATAATAATAAACAATTTCCTTGTCGTACTATATCAAGGAAATTGTTTATATATTTTTTATTTTAATCAATCATGTATATACATTCTGCTACACCATGTATAGGATAATCCTTAGAACTATACTCTTTAAACTTTACTTCAATTTTTACACTTTTTTTTAATTCATCTATTGAGCATTTCTCACCATTTTTTATAACAGTAGTTGAACTATTATATGTAACATATGCTTTATTACTACTAGATGTAATATATAACTGATATGCTCCTTTTTCAGTAGTTGTAATACTCTCTATTACGCCACTAATATCAATATTATTTAGTTTATTACTATATTCTTCATTATATTTTAGTGACATACTACCATATTTTACTTCAAAATTATTACCATTATAGTATTTTATAATTTTATAAAAAAATCCTGTATACTCTATAGCTTTATCATTATGTTCCTCTTTTTTTATACAAAATTTAGGTTCATTGCCCTCAAGTGCTAAATTCAAATCAACTAAAAAGAATGTCCCAACAATTATACAAAATATAAATATTGTAATTAATAATATAAATGTAGTCTTTTTTGTCATAATAACCTCCTATACTTCAATACATTCTCCTATTTCTAAAATCTTGTAATTCATTCCATTTTCTTGTAATTTTTCTTCCAATAATTTTATATCTGGATTCATAAAATCTTTTGGATGTTGCCTATGTATTGGTAATACTAATTTTGCTTCTGTTTCCTTTGCGAATAATATACCATCATAAATTCCAGTAGTCAGTCCATTACCATTAAATGGCATACAAATTACATCACATTTATAAGTATTTCTAAAACAAATTGTATCACTTGTTATATAAACTTTTTTTACACCATCATCAATAATATATCCTATATTTTCTTTAACTTCATTAGCTTTTCCCATATATGGCAAATAGCCATGAACAGCCTTTGTAACCCCTACTGTTATATTACCTAGATCAATAGTATCTCCCGCCTTTACAATATTTGCACCATATAATGGTTGTGCTTCAATCACTTCATAAGACGTATAAAGTTTTGCCTGATCTCTTGCAACTATTTTATTTATAACTTCTGCTATACAGTGATCTGAATGCTTATGTGTTACTAAAATACAATTTATATTTACCCATTCCTTTTCATACATCTCATCTGTATATCCAAATTCACCTGGATCTACCAATATTCTTTGTTTATTAGTTTCTATTAAAAGACATGATTGATTATATTTAGTTATTTTCAAATTAATTCCTCCTTTTTAACTATTTTTATTAAGCACTAAAAATATTAAATCTGATATTTTCTCTCCAAGCATCGAACAAAAAGCAATATATAAATATATTATATCATCAGCATTAATAAACATAAGTATAACTGTTGCTATAACTATAAATGGTCCAAATGGTATATAGCTATCTGCCCCTTTCTTTTTTAATATTAAAAGCACTCCACCAACAATGGCCCCTAAGAAAAAAGAAATAAGTGTAATAATTAAAGTATACTTAATACCAAAGAAAAAACCTAAAGCTCCCATAAGCTTTACATCACCAAATCCCATTCCATCTTTTTTAAATATAAGTAATGCAAGCTTTCCAAGCAACCAAAATATACCTGCACCAATTACTGCACCAAGTAAATAATTCCACCAATGTAATATATTTATAATGAAATTTATAATACCTGCAACAAGTATTATAGCATGACATTCATCTGGAATAAGTTCATATTTAAAATCTATGTAAAATACTATTGCAAGTGAAAATGAAATTATCATATACAAATATGAATTAACATTATTTCCAATAAAATATATAAATAAATTAAACAAAATCAAAAATCCTAAACTATATTTTATATCAATTTTAAAATCCCTACTTAAACTTTCAAAAAATTCTTTATACGTTATTTCTTCTGAAACTACTGGTGGTAATTTTTTATTCAAGTGTGATACTACTTGTCCAAATATACAAGCAATAATACTTGTAATAACATATGTAACAATATTTATCACTATATCTTTCCTCCTTTCTTCTTACTATAACTTTTTAATACTAATTTTTCTAATGGTCTTTTTACTTGTGTAAAAACAAATTCATTATTCTCTATTGGTGTAACTAAAATTGTCTTTATTCCAAATCTATTTCCGCCCCCAAATATCTGTAAATATTTGATCACCTATCATCAAAATATTTTCTCTGGGAATATCAGTTTCTCTTAATACTTTATAATATCCTTTAAGTCTAGGCTTTGAAACATTATATTCATACTGCATACCAAGCTCTAATGCTATCTTTTTTACGACATCTTCCATCATAGAATTACTAAATATATATAATTTAACTCCTTGAGCCTTTATTCCCTTTACCCATTTTTTTAGTTCTTTTGTATATTTATGATTATAATCAACTAATGTATTGTCCATATCAAATAATATTAGTTTTATATTATTATCTTTTATCAAATCGTAAGGTATATGTTCTACTTTGTCATATATATAAGTAGGATACCAATTATTTATAATTCCTTTTATATATTCTTTTAACCCTTTCTTTTCTTTTTTCCCTCCTGCTTTATTTTTCATTGCATTCACTCCTTAATATATATTACTATATTCTGATGCATTTTGCAACAATTTTTCATGTTTTTTTTGCTTTAGCTAAAAATCGACAAATTACAAAAAAAGTATGTCTAAAAAACTTAAACATACTTTTCATCTCAATATATTATCAAAGAAATAGATTATACTTATTAGCCATTTACTTGTTTCATAACTTCTTCTGCAAAATTTACTTCTTCTTTTTCAATTCCTTCTCCTCTTTCAAATCTAGCAAATCTTCTTATAACTATATTTTCACCAATTTTTGCTATTAAATTTGTTAAAAGCTCACCAACAGTTATATCAGGATCTTTTACAAAAGGTTGATCTAATAAACAAATTTCAGAATAAAATTTATTTATTCTACCCTCTACCATTTTTTCTACAACTGCTTCTGGTTTTCCTTCATTTAGTGCCTGTGCTTTTAAAGTTTCTCTTTCTGCATTTACTACATCTGCTGGAACTTCTTCACGTGTAATATATTTTGGAGCTGAAGCTGCTATATGCATTGCAATATCCTTTACAAAAGTTTTAAATTCATCATTTCCAGATACAAAATCTGTTTCAGAATTTACTTCTACTAAAGCACCATATTTACCATTATGAATATACGCCTCAACAAGTCCTTCTGCTGCTGTTCTACCAGCTTTTTTTGCTGCTTTAGCAATTCCTCTTTCTCTTAAAAGTTCAATTGCTTTTTCCATATTTCCATCAGTTTCAACTAAAACTTTTTTGCAGTCCATTATTCCTGCATTAGTTCTATCTCTTAACTCTTTTACTAATTCTGCTGTTACTGCCATGTAATTTCCTCCTTATTTTTATATTTATATAACTAATTACAAATTATTCTTCTACTTTTTCAGTAGCTTCATTTTTGTCTTTTTTATAATTATTTTTTTGTCTGTTATTTTGTCTTGGTTTTCTCTCTATCTTGTCAACGCCTTCTTTTTGTACCAATTCTTCCATTGTTTCTATATCATCGTCAACAACTTCAGTTAAGTTACCTTCTTTTGCTTCTAATATAGCATCTGCTATTTTTCCTGCAATTAAGCTTACAGATCTTACAGCATCATCATTTCCAGGAATTACATAGTCAACATCTTCAGGATTACAATTAGAATCAATAAGTCCAATTACTGGTATTCCTAATTTTTTAGCTTCCTTTGTACAAATATATTCTTTTTTAGAATCAGCCAAGAATATAAGTGATGGAAGTTTATCCATAGTCTTTATTCCTCCAAGATTAGTTTCCAAAATTTGCATTTCTTTTCTTAAACCAATAACTTCTTTTTTAGGTAAAACATCAAATGTACCATCTTGTTCCATTTTTTCAAGCTCTATAAGTCTTTGAATTCTAGTTTGAATAGTTTTAAAGTTAGTTAAAGTTCCACCAAGCCATCTACTATTAATATAATACATTTCGCATCTTTGTGCTTCTGTTTTTATAGTTTCTTGGATTTGTTTTTTTGTTCCAACAAATAAAACTGTTCCACCATCTGCAACAACTTTCTTTGTTAAGTTATATGCTTCTTGAACTTTCTTTAAAGTTTTTTGCAAGTCTAGTATATATATACCATTTCTTGCTGTAAAAATGTATGGAGCCATTCTTGGATCCCATCTTTTTGTTTGATGTCCAAAATGAACACCTGCTTCTAATAATGATTTCATAGGTATAATTGCCATTAAAAATTCCTCCTTTTTTATACCTCCACGAATATCTACACTTTACCACGTCCACATCGGAAGGAGAGTAAAGCTACATTCATGTGTGTTATTGTTCTATATGAACTACTATATTATAACATAGTTTCTATTTTAATTCAATACGAAAATTAAATTTTTTTCTGAATTTTGCTACAACTAAATATTACATAATTTTTAAGAAAATAAACTTACAAGACTAAAAAAATAAAGCATGGATATAACTATATATCCATACTATTTTTCTTTTGAAACAGTTTACTTATTAAATAATTTACTTATTTAATACTTTCGTTGCTACTGGCAAGTAAGCAAGAAAATCTGCTTCAAATGCTGACGGGTCCACATACCCATAATGCGACAAATGAAACTCTACTGTCAAATTTTCGCCAATTCTTCAACATTTTTTTCGTTAATATTCTTCATAATAAAATCCTCCTAAAAATTTTTTTGAGATTAATACTTCTTATTAATTATATTGTACAGCACTTTACATATTATGTCAAGTAAAAATATAATTTTTATTATTTTTTCTATAAAAAAGTTTTTACTGTTAAATTATATTATTCCTAATACACTTTGAGGGTATTAAAAATGTACAATTCAATCTATTTTGTAAAAATAAATTATTTATAAATTCTGTATTTTATAAATCTTTTCAATATTTAAATAATTTTTAAAATTTAGAATATATTATGTATTAAACTTTTTTACTATAAATTTCATCTTGAAAATACTTTTTACATAAAAGCTATATTTTAATGCTAAATATTAACAAAAAACTAAATTAAAAAAGATGCATAGAACTCAAGCCTATACATCTAAATAATTAAATTATAAAATTATCCACCAGTTCCCACTCTTACCACCTTAGCAACTGCTTTATATGTATCTCTTGATAACATTTCAGAACTTACTACAACACCATTTTGTTTTTTGGTTATATATCCTTCAGACACATAACCATTAACTCCTGAAGTTTCTACAATTTGAGTACCATTAGGCAAACTTTGATCATAAACATACTGAGTTTCAAAAGGTATGGTAGAAATATACTTTGAACTAAGTATTACTTCAAGATCGTTTTCCTCTTTTGTTCCAAATATACTTATATTCAGACTTCCTGATGGACTAAATGATGTAACTATCTTGATTGGATAAGTTCTATTATTTTTAAATTTGAAATCAAGAACAGGTGAATACACAGTAGCATCTAAACTAGGTCTAACATATCCAACAGGTAAACCATGTTGATGTCTTTCGACAATTTCAAGATTTGCCATTAATGCAGCGTCATAAAGTGTTGAAGTTGTTTGACAAATCCCACCACCAAGCTCATTTACAACTTTTCCTGCTTTAAAAGTAGCGGCACCAAGATAACCTTTGGCATAAGTAGTTTCTCCAATTACATTATTGTATGAAAATATTTCACCTGGCATAACTATAACTTCATTTAAATATCTAAGAGCAACTCCAAGATTATTAACCCTTGCAGCAGAACCAGTATCAAAGTACGTTGTACAACCAGATAGTTTATCATTATACATTTTATATGTCAAATCAGTAAGTTTCACTTTTGGTTCTACTACTGTAAGTGCAAATTCTAAGGTCTTTCCCTCCTCCTGATTTTCACTATTATTTATAAACTCCTTAAGTGCTGCAACATCTAAATCTACACCATAAACTTCTGAAACAAATTTATTCGGAGTTACACTTGTATCCATATATGCATCTTTTGGTTCTTTTTTTACTTTCTGATATATTTCATCAACTCCAACCTCTGATGGTTCTTTAGTTATCAAACTTAACAAATACATTCCCGAATTATCGCAAAAAGCTTTATAAATACTCTCACATTCATTATCATAATTTATTGTATAACCTGTTGTTCCATTTACAATTATTAATATCTTTTTTTCTTCATCAATACTATAACTATCATCTACAAATCTATTATCTATACTAAGATCAATATTTTTTACAACTTCTTTTAATTTTTCTTCACTGTACTCATACTCTGGCAATATTTCTTTTGAAGAAAATAATGTTTTTAATATCAAGATATTATCTTCTATAACATTTCCAGTTCTTGCAAATTTCATTATATTTTGTATAGTCTTTTCCACATCTAATTTAAAACCAATTTCCTCAGCTTTTATTTGATATATTTTTTCCGTATCTTGATAAATATCTAAACTTCTATTAGCCACTAATTCATTCGATTTTTTATTTAATATTTCTACTAATTCATCTGTTGTTTTATTAGATAAATTCTCACCTAATACATACACATTTTTATATACATTTTCATTAGTCTTATTATATATAATAAAAATACATGGAATAGATATTATCAGTAAAAAAACAACAATACATATAAATATAATTACTCTCTTTTTTTTATGTGAATTATCCTTTACTGCAATTTGATTACATTCTTCATATACAATACTATCTCTTCTTTTATGTTTTTCTTTTTCTTCAGTAACATCAGGTAATTTTTTGTCTATATTTTCTTCATTATTTGTATCAGAAACTTCTTTCTCTTTTTCTAAACTATCAGATTTATCATTATTTTCAGAACTTTCTTTACCTTCTGTATCTTCTATATCATCTTTTTTGTCATCTTCACTATCTTTTGTCAAAGTAGAATTTTCTTCTATACTTTCATCAGATTTTTTTTCCTCTTCATTCGCTATTTCTTCTACTTTCTTTTCCTCTTTGTTGTCTTCATCTGACATAATATCCTCCTATCCATAATTAACTATTTTCAATATCAACATTATCATCTTGCATATCATCTTCAAGTCCTTCCTCATCAACAACATCTTGATAATGTTCCACTTCTCCTAACTTTTGTTTTCTAATAAGTATCAATGGAGTTAATGTTTTTGCTTGACCTGCTGGATTATCTTTGATCATACCTTTTAATTCTTCCTCAGAATAACCAATACTATCAGCCTTTCCAAGTATTTCTACATTAAAATCGTTAGCATCAACTATCATACACTTTATTCCTGTTTTTTCATATATCTCATTACATACACCAGTTGAATTTTCTGGGATTCTTATACCAAATTCTGCATAATCTTCAAATACATCTCCATAAAATCCATCTAATCCACTAATTTCAGGACCAACTATTTTATAAAAAACGCCTCTTTTTCCAAATAATTTGCAAAAACCACCTGCAATTGCAGCAAATATAACTTTCATTCTACCATTTAACATTATTGCAAACTGCATTTTATATGGATTATCTACTCCTACACCAGCATCACTTTTCATTGCAAATTTTGACAAAAACTTAGCAAGTTTACTAACTTTTACATCTTTTTTGTAGACTACTCTTTTTTGGCACAATCCTATAATCTTTTCACTTATAGAAATTATATCCCCTTCTTCATATATATCACTTACATATTTTTTTATGACTTCTATATAATCTTCACCAATCTGAATATAATGTGTTTCAATAGCATTTCTCAAAAAAATTTCATTATTTACCTCTATTTCAACCTTTTTGTTAGGATTTGCTTTAAATTCCATTTTTATTCCCTCTTTCTAAAAAAATCTAAAAATAGTATAATACAAAAGCAAATAAAAGTCAATTAATTTAGTTATAATTACATACATAAATCTAAAGAAAAATACCTCAAATAATAATATAAAATTAATATTCGAGGTATTATATTTTTAAAGAATTTTCATCTTTTTAATATGCTACAATAAAATTTTATCTCTTCATACATAAAATTAGGGAAATGAAAACGTTTTTCCTGATCACTTTCAAGATAAGTAAATACATCTGTCCCCTTTTGTTCAGATCTTGCGCAAATATCACAAGCAAATTCCATCAAGTCCAATCTTGACATATCATAAGGCGTTTTATAAAATTCTACATGATGTGAATTATGTTTTTGATGCAATTTTGTAAAGTTATTTTCTGATGGTGAAAGTGGAGTATATGTACTCATTTTTCCGCCATATTGAATTATTTTTGCAAGCGCCAAAAATTCATCTTCACAATTTATTTTTGAATTATCATGCACCCTACCTCTCTCAATTATAGCCTCTGCATGTGTATCAGCACCTATATCACTTAACTACCTTGAGAGTTTCTCACACATCTTCATTACATATCTTTTGTGAATATATGCATCTTGCATAGTAAGTTCATAATTTGTCATACAAGATGTATCCTTACTATCTAAAAATTTCCATGTCATTTTATTCTTAGTACAATCACTTATAGACATATATGTCTTTGTATCGAATGGATAATTTAAAATAAAATCTAAATATAATGTTTTTTTGCCAGAAATGTTTATCTCATTTACAGTATTTTTAAAAGTCAAAACATATATCATAGTAGGATTTCTAATACTAGATATTATTAGTGACGTATTTTCAATTGGTAAATACTCCTTAAAAGAAAGTCCAAGATTTGTATCTGGTACTTCTCGTGCAAAGAACCGTTTCAAAACAAGTGTTGATAAAGCAATCTTCTTACATTTTTTACCATTTTTCCCATTTGATTTAAAAATGTATACGCTATCTTTTATAGCTTCTACTTTAACTTTCTTGTTAAACTCAAATTCATAAGGGAAGTCTTGACAGCCCAGATATTTTAAAATCTCATTGTGCCAATTCTCCGTTAAAAAAATATCTTTTACATACTTTTCATCAATTTTTTCCTCAAGCTTATACATAATCATTTCCGCTATGTTTTTATTATAGCTCTCCTTTCTCTAAATAATTCTTTTTATAGAATAAACCAATTACTATATTGGAATACTAAATATAAATCTTACACATTATATATTACAAATAGCATTATGTCAAGTTTTTTAATAAAATTTCATTGACAAAAAGTAAAAATTATATTATACTTAAAATAAAGTGAGGTGTTTTCTATGGGAAGAGGAAAATGGGATAATTGCTCTAATTGTGATTATGGAAAAGAGGACAGAAAGACAGGAAAATATATATGCAAAAAAGATAAATCCGAAAATGAGCCTAATAACTGGTGCAAATATCATCATTGTTCTGAAGACGATGAAGATAATGATGAATAACCAAAAAAAGTAGTAAAAAATCATTGAAGATACATATGTAAATTCAATGATTTATTATAGTCCCTTTTTCTATTTTTTTTCTACAAAACTATTAAATCTGCAATTATGCGTATGACAAATAGCAATAGCTAAAGCATCAGTAGTATCATCTAGTTTTGGCATAGTCTCTAAATTTAAAAAGCTTTTTACCATGCTTTTTACTTGAACTTTATCTGCTCTACCATATCCCACAATAGCAAGTTTTGCCTGCAGTGGCGTATATTCAAAAATTGGTATTGAACAAGACTCTAGTGTGTTTAAAATGACACCTCTGGCTTCAGCAACTTTAATTGCCGTTTTTGAATTATTATTAAAATATAAATCTTCAATAGAGGAGGCATCAATATCATATCTTGATATTATTTCCCTTAAATCACACTCTATTTTTCTAAGTCTCCCTGGAAAATATCCATTAGTTTCTGTCGTAATACTACCATATTCTAATGCTCTATATTTATTCTTCCTATAATCTATTACACCATAACCAACTCTTCCATATCCTGGATCTATTCCTAGTACAATCATATAAACCTCTCTTTTTTATGTAAGCATATCATATAATCGTATAATTTCTGCATTAGTTAGCAAATCATAAGATACACTATCAATATTTATTCCTTTCTCATTATATACTTTTTTTATACCACCATTTACATATTTGTCCATTTCTTGATATAAGTCTTTTACTAAATTATATGCAATTTTTTGTGAAGCTCTAGTAAATCCATTTTGTCTTAAATTTGCTTTTACAAAATATGACATATATTTAGGATAAATAGCACCCTTACTATCAACATAAGTCTTAGGAACAATTCTTAGACCATATGGTGTATATAATTCTTTAAAAATAGTATCTAAAACTTTGATTGAAAGTTCTGAAGAAATACAGGGATATGACAAACTAAAAGCATATAACATTTCTATATTAGCAAAGCTCTCCCTTTCATCTAAACACCTTTTTAAAACTCTTTTTTCTTCAATCCAAAATTCATTTTCTATTTTTTCTTTTAACTCTTGTTTAAACTCATTTGTAACAACATCATCTAGTTCTCTTTCTTTTAGCATTGATTCATATATTTTAATTGCATTATACATAAGTGAAACTGTTTCTATATCATTAAGTATTCTATCCTTTTGGTGACTATTAATTATACTATATATAATTTCTTTAACAAATCCGAAAAACAAATCTAAATCTTTTTGCTTTTGCATAAGCATATTAACACTTTCAACATACCAAAGTTTTAATTTTGCAAAAAGTTTCAAAGAACTTATATCAATCAGTTTGGCATCCTCTATAACCTTTATATATCTTCTAACAGTTATAAGGACACAATTAGCTTTTATAAGCTTATTAAAAACTAAATACTGCCCACCAATAGCCCTCACTATATCAGTTAACTGTATTAAATAGCTATTAAATTTTTTGGTTTCAATAACATTTAGCATTTCCTCATTTAAAATATTTTTATATTCTAAATTATAAGGCAAAGAACTTACAAGATTATCTTTTATTTCCATATTCTCCATTTGAATTGCAAGCTCTCTTAACTCTACAAATTCTTCTTCTATATTTTTTTCAGCTATACGATTTCTATTTTCTAACGCACTAAGCACTCTAGCTGAATTAATTCTTTCTAAGTCAAACTCAGTATCAGAAAAATACAAATAAACTTTTTTCTTTTCTTTTTCTTTTAGTACTATCTCAAAATTTCCTGGCACGAATGCATCTTCAGAATATATATCTTTTACACAATACTCATCTACATACTCATGTTTAATATTATTAATATATTCAGGTTCTCTTGTCCAAACCATTTCTTGTGACTTAGCTATTATATTTTCATTAGACAAAATACTTAAATTTATAAAAACACCATTTTTATCATTTCTTTGATTAAATTTTAGTACATTTACTCTTTTCATTTCATATAAATCTCTATATGTTATGAGTGGTGAAACTCTAAAAGTAACATTAGTATTTTCTCTATTTTCAATATCATATTCGATACATAATATTCCTTCATATAGATGTATTCTTTTTATATACATAACATTTCCAACTTTGTATTCCAGCATATTTTTATCTAAATTTATACTCAAAATATATTCATCACAAGATTGTATGTGCGTACTTGTAGTAAGTTGTGATAAGTTATATTCTCTATCTTTTACTATAAGTTTTTCCAATAAATTTAGTAGTAAAATCTTTCCATTTTTTATATACATGCCATTATAGGGTCTTCTATTTTCTAAATTTGCTGTCATAGAAAAACATGTATTCTTATTATCAGTAAGTGAATATTCTAATATTTTAGCATTATCTATATTCCCAATTCCCCTTTTGTATTTATACATATTACCCTATCCTTTCTTTACACTTTTCCTTATCTTGTCAACTGTCTTATTAGTTTTTTCACTAACTTTTACTTCTTGCTTTTTATTATTTTTTTTGCTTTTCTTATTCTTGTCTAGTACTTGACTATTTTGCTCCTCTTTATCTTTAACAATTTTCTTAGCAGTCATTTTAAACTTTTTTATTCTTTCTTTCCTAATATGTTTTTTCCTCATTTTAACTATATTAAGATTACCTATTTTCCTAGATTTAGCAATAGACATAATAATCTCAGCAAGTCTATCTGCGTTATGAATTATAGAATCTTTACTTGTAAGTATTAAATCTTCTTTTAATACACATATTGCTCTATTTTGTATATTCTCTAAATCTATCTTCACTTGTGAAGATTCTACTTGATTAAAATCTTTTAACATTTCTTCTGTAACTGCACCATCATTTGCAATAGCATAATCAATCACATGTTTTCCTATATATCTTTCAACCTCATTTAAGTATTTAGCAAGAGTATAACCATATGTTTGTCCTGGTTGATTCATTATATTAGCTATATATACTTTTTTAGCTTTTGATTTTATGATTGCTTTTGAAACATCATCAATTAAAAAATTAGATAATACAGATGTGTATAGTTGCCCTGGTCCTATTACAATTACATTTGCACTATTTATTGCTTCAATAACCTCTGGTATGGCTTTAACACTACCTTCTTTCAAAAATATCTGTTTTATTTTACCTTTTTGTTCCTTTACTCTACTAGTAATATTTTGTTTTCCAACAACAACTTCTCCATCCTCTAATTTTGCACAAAGAATTATATTATCAGTAGTAACAGGTAATATATTTCCCTGTATTTTAAAAATTTCAGATATTTTTTCA
This sequence comes from uncultured Clostridium sp., assembly GCA_948470565.1. GTDB lineage: Bacteria > Bacillota > Clostridia > TANB77 > CAG-465 > CAG-465. Next base: position 4,296 of record CAOKPF010000005.1, on the reverse strand, counting down.
ATTGCTTTAGAAAAACTCCCTGTAATTTCTATCAATGATGAAATTATGACATTTCCAACAGAATAATTTTTTCCATCTCCCTTATCTGATTTATGCATAAGTAATTTTGATACATCAGAACTTGAAGTAGATAGTGCAGCTATACACTTTCTTATATCACCTGTTGCTAGTTCTTCTTTATCAACTATAGCTGTACTAATACTAACATCATCTTCTGAAACATTTACTATTGCTGTAATATTTTGAGTATATTCTTTTAAACTGTTTAGAAGATATGGCAACCCACTTCCACCACCAATTACTACTATTTTAGATCCCTTATTAAGCTTAGGATCACCATATAACATCTTCCTTACTTTAATATTTTTACTTCTATTAGATATATTTTTTAATGAAACATATAATATATTTTTCTGTGCAAAAATAAATGAAAATACAGCTCCAAATAATGAAATTGTTATTATTGCTATATATGCTATCAATGTTTTTAAACTCATATCAGTAACCGTTCTAAGACTTACTAAACAAAATATGAATACTGCTACTGAAACTATCTGTAAAAAAATATATCTTTTTACTCTTGCTCCTGGTTTTAACCATTCTAAAATTGCCCTCATTTTTTACTCCTATCTTATTTTATAATTTCAACCTCTGTTTCTAATTTAACACCAAATTTATTATAAACTGTATCTTGTATATATTTTATAAGATCCAATATATCCTTACATGTTGCATTTCCAATATTAACTATAAAACCTGTATGTTTAGTTGAAACTTGTGCACCACCAATTGTTTTTCCTCGAAGTCCTGCCTCTTCAATTAATTTTCCTACAAAATACCCCTCTGGTCTTTTAAACACACTACCAAAATTAGGAAATTCCAAAGGCTGTTTTTGCTTCCTTGCCTCTGAGTTTTCTTTCATCTTTAGTTCTATTTCCTTTTCATTTCCTTTTCTTAATTTTAAATTACATTTAAGTATTACGTACTTTGGATTAAATGAAAATATACTCTTTCTATATGAAAACTGTGCCTCTTTACCTAATATTTTACATACATTTAAGTTCTCATCAAAATATGTAATTTCATCTACAATATTTGACATTTCATCTCCATAGGCACCTGCATTCATAAAAATACCACCACCAATAGTACCAGGTATACCACATGCAAATTCCATTCCAGAAAGTAAGTTTTGTTTTGCTATTAATGAAACTCTTGGCATACTTGCACCACTTAGAGCTATTAAATTTTTGCCATCAACTTCAACGTTACTAAATTTATTTCCAATTTTTATTATTGCACAATGTATATCTTCATCAGTAACCAAAAGATTACTTCCATTTCCAATAACATGATATTCTATATTCTCAGAATTAAAAAACTCTACAACTCTTTTTATTTCTTCCATTGAAGTTGGTGTAACTAAAACATCGCATTTTCCCCCAATTCTAACAGTTGTATGCTTTTTCATACTCTCATTATATTTTATATTTTCACTGTCTAGTATTTCTTCTAATTTCATATATTTATTCATAAGCAAAAATCCTCCATATATAATAATATGCAAAACATACTAAACAATTGCTTCAACAAACGCCATTGCATCAAATTTTTCTATATCATCAATTTGTTCTCCAACTCCAATATATTTTATTGGAATTTTTAACTCATCTACAATTGAAAATACTACCCCACCCTTTGATGTAGAGTCAAGCTTTGTAAGTATTATAGAATTTACATCTGTTGTTTCAAAAAATTTCTTTACTTGTATAGCACCATTTTGACCAGTTGTTGCATCTAATATCATTAGTACTTCTTTTTTATAATTAGATAAATTTTTAGATATTATCCTATTTATTTTTTCTAACTCATCCATTAAATTTTTCTTATTATGAAGTCTACCTGCAGTATCACAGATTAATATATCATAGTTACCCTCTTCAAATTTCTTAGTTGCATCATATACAACAGACGCAGGGTCTTGTCCATCATTTCCAGTACATATATCTACATTTGATCTTTTTGCCCATATATCTAGTTGCTCAACTGCTCCTGCTCTAAAAGTATCAGCAGCTGCAAGTAATACTTTTTTTCCACTCTTTTTATATAAATTGGTAAGTTTACCAATCGTAGTTGTCTTTCCAACACCATTTACTCCAACAACTAATATAACTTTTCTTTCATTATCATCGTAAGACATATTATCATTTCCACTCTGTAATATATTTACCATTTCTTTCTTTAAAAGTGCTCTTACAGCCTCTTCACTTTTATCAACTTGTTTTTTCAAACTATTTCTTAAACTATCACATATCTTTGTACTAGTTGCAACTCCAACATCTGAAAGTATCAAAGTTTCCTCTATATTATCAATTATTTCATTTATATCCTTTTTACTCGAAAAAATATTACTAATTGTTACATCAAAATTCTCTTTACTTTTTCTTAAACTCTCTTTTAATTTTGAAAACATGAATTCCTCCTATATAAATTTATACAATTATATTATAACATAAAATCTATTTTTTTCAATAATAACAATAAAAGTAACAAGATAAAATTTCAAAAAAATAATCTGTTAATATTTTTTACCAAAACACTAATTTTTCAAAATTACATATGTTTTTATTGTAATAAAAATCAGTAATATTAGAAAACATATCTAATTATTACTGATTTTATATTAACTTTAATTATTAATAACTATACTTATTTTTGCATTTGTTTTAATACTTTTTTAATAATATCTTCAACCTTGTCATTTTCTATTTCTATATTAGATATTACCTCATTTATTTCTTTTTCTGAATATCCAAGTACTTGTAATGCTGTAATAGCTTCACTAACATTTGTATTTTTCTTATTAGCAACTTTTACATTATTCTTAATATTTGATATTTCATCTTTCATAATTTTATCTTTAAGTTCAAATATTATTTTTTGTGCCATCTTAGGTCCTATACCAGGTACTTTTTTTATTTCAGCGACATTTTCAGTGGCTATTGCTATACACATATCACTAGCAGATATATTTGAAATTATACCAATGGCAACTTTTGGACCTACTCCACTTACACTTATTAACTTTTTAAAAAACTCCAATGTATTTGATGACAAAAAACCAAATAATCTTACATCATCTTCTCTTACATGCAAATATGTATTTATTTTTATAACCTTATCACTTTTTTCTAATTGACTAATTTCATTTTCTGGCATAAAAATTTCATATCCCATTCCATTTACATCTAGCTCTATTTTATCTTCAAGTACATTTTCAATTTTTCCTTTTAAAAACGCATACACTTTTTTTCACCTCGACTTTATTTTACACAAAATTGCATATAAAGTCAATGTAATATTCTAAAACTTATAATCTTTATAAATTATAAAAAATATCCTAATTCATATAAATATTTGAATATTATTTATTTCCTAATTAACCCCTTCAATACAGTTATCGTATAACCACTGCTTTAACTCCTGCATATTGTTAGTTTCATAATATTTTACTAACATACTTTTAAATTTACCATCTAACTCCACTGGTACTGAAATAATTCCACAACCATTTTCAATTAAAATCTTATTAGCTATAATTGTTGCAACTCTTTTATTTCCATCTTTAAAAATTTGACTTCTCATAATCCATAACATAATTGTTAATGCTTTGTCAGTACAATTATTAATTTTAAGCAAATCCATTAACTGAGCATGAAGCAATTCTGGATTTGGTATCTCAGGACGCCATGACGTACCACTTATAACAACTTCATCTGTTCTTATAGTTCCCACATATCTATAATCTAATTCTGTTTTTGTGATAAATTCATGCACGTTTTCTATAAATGCTAAATCTAAACTTTGATTTATATTATCTATTATATAATTCCAAGCATCCCTCAAGCAAAAAACTTTTCCAATTTCTGATGGCTTTATACTATCTACATTAACATCATTTAATATATCTACTGTTTGAGCAAATGTCACAGCAATTCCTTCTAAATTTGCACTTTTATAAACCGAGTCTACTAATAGCCTTTTAGCTACAAAAATATTTTCTTCTTGTGACATATTATATTTATTTTTCATATTCATTCTCCTTAAAACTACAATATGATTATATCATATAGATAGCTATTTGTCAGTAATAATAATAATAATAATAATAATACATATTATAAATTAATTACATTTTATATAATTAGAGCCTTTAATCTTTATAATTAATAATTATTTAAATGTTACTGTTCAGCAGAAAAATATAAAAAATGCAAGAAAATAATAATAGAAATA